>DASYHY010000240.1:0-1983 GCA_036252795.1 Aurantimonas sp.
TGCCGGATCGGCGTCGACGACCAGGATCCGGAGGAGGCGCTCGACCGTCTGGCGGACGCGGCCGTGGCGGCCGGCGTCACGACGATCTGGGTCCATGCCCGCAAGGCCTGGCTCCAGGGGCTCAGTCCACGCGAGAACCGCGACATCCCGCCGCTCGACTATGACCGGGTCCACCGTTTGAAGCGCCGGCTGCCGGAGGTGTTCGTCGGGCTGAATGGCGGGCTGCAGACGCTCGATGCCGCCGTTGCCGAACTTGCGCATGTCGACGGCGTGATGCTCGGTCGCGCCGCCTACCAGACCCCGGATCGGCTGCTCCATGTGGACCACCGGGTCTTCGGCGAGGAGGAGCGGTCGGTGGACTACGGTGCCGTCATCGACGCCATGGCCGATTATGCCGCCGGGCACATCGCCCGGGGCGGCAGGCTGGGGCAGGTGACCCGCCACATGATCGGCCTGTTCAACGGCATGCCGGGGGCGCGGCGCTGGCGGCAGATCCTCTCGGACGGTGCCGTGAAGCCGGGAGCGGGGCCGGAACTGCTGCACGAGGCCTTTGCCGCCGTTCGCGTAGTTCCGGCAGAGCGGGATGCGGCGTGAGGCCAGCCGGAAGCGCTCATTGCGCGCATGACGGTGGATATCGCGGCGCAGGGGATGTTTCGCCGGACGCCGCGGCCTAAGAGAGTTGATGCCGATCGATCTTTCCTCGCTCCTTCAGCTTCTCGTCCCGATCCTCGCCGCCGCCGCCGCGGGCGGCTTTCTCGCCGGCCTGTTCGGGATCGGCGGCGGAGCGATCTACGTGCCGATCCTCTACCAGACGTTCGAAGTGCTGGGCGTCGACCACGCCGTGACGATGCATCTGGCCATCGGCTCGTCGATCGCGATCATCGTGCCGACGTCGGTCCGCTCGCTGGTGGCGCACTGGCGCAAGGAGGCGGTCGACTGGCAGCTGCTGCGCGAATGGGTGGTGGCCGTGCCGCTCGGCGCCGTCGCCGGCGTCACGCTCGCGACCTACGCCTCGTCGGAAGCGCTGCGGGGAATCTTCTCGGCTCTCGTCACGGTCCTCGCCCTCAAGATGCTGTTCGGGCGCGTTCCCTACGTCGTCGCACAGGACCTGCCGGGCCTTGCCGGCCGGTCGCTAGCGGGTTTTGCCATCGGCGTCTTCTCGGCCCTGATGGGTGTCGGCGGCGGCATCCTGAACAACACCTTCATGACGTTGTTCAACCGGCCGATGATCCAGGCGGTGGCCACCAGTGCCGGCGTCGGGGCGCTGATCTCGGTTCCCGGCCTTCTCGCCTACATCATCGGCGGCTGGGGCGACCCGCTGCTGCCGCCTTACAGTTTCGGCTTCGTCAGCCTGGCCGCCGTCGCGGTGATCGCCCCGGCTTCCATCCTGGTGGTTCCCGCCGGGGCGGCGCTCGCCCACCGGCTCAGCCGGCGGCAGCTGGAAATCGGCTTCGGCTGCTTCCTGCTGCTCGTCGCTGGACGCTTCATCTACAGCCTCTTCTGAGGCTTTGGCTGGAAGGCTGAGGAGGCTCGGTCGGCTCGAGTCCGTCAGGATGAGCCGGTCGCCGCGGAAGTCGAACGAGGTGAGCGTCGACAGGAAGCTCATGCCGAGCAGCACGACGCCGAGGCCCCGACCCTCGATCACCGCCGCATCCACGTCATGGCGCACGATGTCGCCGATCCGGACCGTGTCGAGCCGCAGCGGCGCCGCGCTGGCGACGCCGTTGGCGGTCATCACCTGCTGCGAGAAGCGCAGATTGTCGGTTGCGATGCCGAGCCTCTCGGCCGTGGCACGGTCCATGGCGACGACCGAGGCGCCGGTATCGACCATGAAGGAGACCGATGCGTCATCGATCGACCCCGTCAGGTGGAAGTGGTCGTCGACGCCGCGCGTCGCCATGAACTGCGTGCGGTCGGAGCCGGCGATCTCGACGACGCTGCCGGGGACGAGCGCCGCGAAGAGCCGGTTCTTCAGCGCGTTCA
>DASYHY010000241.1:0-4715 GCA_036252795.1 Aurantimonas sp.
CTCTCTGTCCGCGTCGCCTGCGCAAGAGCTTCGCCGTCCTCCTCGTGCTCGCGGCCATGGGCGGTCCCGCGCTGGCGGGTGATCCCGCCCAGCCTGCCGGCGCTCCGCTGGCGGCGGTTGCGGTCGCGGATCAGCCGGAGAACATCCGTGCCGACGACGTCGCGGCAATCGCCGAGATGGCCCGCGGCTACGGCGAAGCGGAGCAGACGGCCGTAGGGAACGGCGATCCGGTGATCGTCGGGGAGATGAACGGCATCGCCTACCAGCTGTTCTTCCTCGAATGCACCGACAACCGCGACTGCAAGGTGCTGGATTTCTACGCCATCTGGGACGCGCCGGGGGTGCAGCTCACCACCGTCAACGAGTGGAACCGCACCCGGCCGTTCAACAAGGCCTATCTGGGCGAGGACGGGCTGCCGGTCATCGAGCTCAATCTGTCGACGGCCGGGGGGCTGACGCGGGGCCAGCTCGGCGATGCCTTCGACCGCTGGGCGGTGGCTCTCGCCGATTTCCAGCGTTCCGTGGTCGAGACAGCCTTCTAGCGGAGGCCGGGCGGCGGGATGCTCCAGCCACTGCCACAGCTTCCGCTTGCCTCGGCCGGGCGCGGGGCGTAATCCGCCTCAAGGGCAGCGCAACGCCCGCCTGCCGCATCGAAAGCCACCCCGAGAGCCTGCTTGACCCCTTACGCCCGCCTGGAGATTCGCGCCGCCCTGCGGCAGCTTCTGCCGGTGATGCTGGCGGTGCTGCCCTTCGGCATGGTGTACGGCGCGGTCGCCGTGGCCGAGGGCCTGACCTTCTGGCAGGCGATGGGGTTTTCCATCACGGTCTATGCCGGCGCCTCGCAGCTCGCGGCGCTGCAGATGATCGGCGTCGGCGCGCCGATCTGGTCGGTGCTGCTGACGGTTGTCGCGCTCAATTTCCGGCACGTGCTCTATTCGGCGTCCGTCGGCCGGCATCTTCAGCGCTTCAACCCACTGGAGAAGGCGGGAGCCTTCTTCCTGCTCACCGATCCGATGTTCGGAGCGGCGGAGGCGCGGGTGCTGCAGCAGCCGCTGACGAAGACGTTCTACTTCGCCTACGGCGTCCTTCTCTATCTCGTCTGGATCGGCTCGACGCTGATCGGCGCGGTGTTCGGGTCGATGATCGGGGATTCGGAGCGCTACGGGCTGGATTTCGTCCTGCCGGTCTACTTCCTGGCGCTGCTGATGACCTTCCGGGCGCGCAGCGCCTTCTACATGGTTGCGCTGAGCAGCGCCGCCGTCTCGCTCGCCGTCTACGCGACGCTGGGCCCGCCCTGGCACGTCACGATCGGTGGTCTCGCCGGCATCGCGGTGGCGGCGATCGCGCCGCCGAAGCGCGCGGCGGAAGCGGCGGAAGGCGATGGCTGAGATCTGGCTGATCATCCTCCTGGCCGGAGGGCTGACCTATCTGACGCGGGCCGGCGGCTTTCTGCTGCTGGCGCGGTTCGAGCGCATTCCGCCGCGGCTCGAGGCGGCGCTGAACGCGGTTCCGGCGGCGGTGCTGACGACCATCGTCACGCCGGTGCTGGTGGCGGGGGACTGGCCCGAGCGGGTCGCCATCGTCATCTGCGTGGCACTCTCGCTGCGCCTGCCGCTGATCGCCACCGTCGCGATCGGCACGACCATGGTGGCCCTGGCCCGCGCCGCCGGCTTCTGAGGAAGCGGGCGGGATGCCGATGGCCTCCCGCCCGACGTGGCTCAGGTTTCCTGGATCGCCGAGAGCTTCCACTCGCCGCCGCGCTCGCGCACAAAGGTCCAGAGCTCGGTGGTCTCGGTCGGCGTCTCGGGATCGCCCTCGATGATTTCGCCGGTCGTGCGATCGCGCATGACGTCGATCGAGGAATAGCGCATCGCGACGCTGGCGTAGTCGCTCGGACCCTCGCGCCATGCCTCGGCGAGATCGCCCTGCTCGAGCTTGACGTCGAGCACGTCGTTGCGGCGGCCCGAGGTGGCGTTGTCCGACAGTTCCTCGGCGAGATAGGACATCACCTCCGGCGTGGTCAGCCGGCGCAGCGCCGCATAGTCCTCGCGGGAGAAGGCGGCCTGCACCGCGACGAGGCGCTGCTCGAAGATGTCGAGATCCGCGTCGGTGATGCCGACTTCGTCGGAACCGCTGGCGGCGACGGGCTCGGCCGATGCCCTGGCGCCTGCGGCGCCGGCCGCCGCCCCGGCACCCGAGCCGATCGACGGGATGCGGAAGCTGCCGCCGCCGGCGGCAGGCGGCGTCTCCTCGTAGGCGCGGCGCTCGCTGCGGCCGGCGCTGCCGGAGGAACTCCGGGCCGGTGCCGGGGTGGAACGCCCGCGGAACAGCCGGATCAGCAGCATGGCGCCGAGCCCGATCAGGAGGGCCTGGACGAGGAGCGCCAGGAAGCCGCCCATGCCGCCGAAGCCGTAGCCCATCATCATGCCGAACAGACCGCCCAGCATCAGCCCGCCGAGCAGCCCGCCGCCGAGGCCGCCGAACAGGCCGGGCCGCTGCGCCTGTGCGCCGGGCTGGCGGGCGGCCGCGCCCGGCTGCGCGGCCGAAGGCTGCGTCATCGTCCGGTTGACCGGCGCGGTGACGTTGGGCGCCGTCTGCGTTGCCGGTGCGCTCTGGAAGGTCCGGCCGCCGCGGCTGCCGAAGCTGCCGCCGCGCCGCGCTTCGGCGAAATCGACGGCGACGAAGGAGAAGGCCAGGAAGAGGCTGGCAAACAGAGCGCCGAAGCGCAGGCGGTTGGGCATGGAAGGCAATCCGTCTGGTTGTCGTTGCAGGAGATATGGGATGCTGCGGTGGTTTGCGCCACGGCGTGCCCGCAATATCGGCGCCGCGCGCCTAACGCGAGAGGCTTCGCATCGCCGCCTCGATGCCCTGCAGCGTCATCTCGAACATGCGGTCGTCGGTTGCCTCGCGAATCATCGCGATCGACTGGGTCCAGTCCCACTGTGCGCGCGGCACCGGGTTCAGCCATGCCAGGCGCGGCCATTGCCGGGCGAAGCGCGACAGCCAGAGCGAGCCCGGCTCGGCGTTCCAGTGCTCGACCGAGCCGCCGGGCATCACGATCTCGTAGGGGCTCATCGCGGCATCGCCGACGAAGACCGCGCGATAGTCCGGCCCGAACCGGTTGATGACGTCCATCGTCGGGATGGTCTCGGCATGGCGGCGGCGATTGTCCTTCCACAGCCGCTCGTACGGGCAGTTGTGGAAATAGAAGAACTCCAGGTGCTTCAGCTCCGACCGCGCGGCCGAGAACAGCTCCTCCACCGCACGGACGTGGTCGTCCATCGATCCGCCGATGTCGAGGAATAGCAGCACCTTGACGGCGTTGCGGCGCTCCGGTCGCGTTTTCACGTCGAGATAGCCGTGCTCGGCGGTGGCGCGGATCGTGCCGGAGAGGTCGAACTCCTGCTCGGCGCCGTCGCGGACCCAGCGCCGCAGCCGCTTCAGCGCGATCTTGATGTTGCGGGTGCCGAGATCGACGCTGTCGTCAAGGTCGCGGAACTCCCGCCGGTCCCAGACCTTGACGGCGCGGCGATGGCGGCTCTCGGCCTGGCCGATGCGCACGCCCTCGGGATTGTAGCCGTAGGCGCCGAAGGGGGAGGTGCCGCCGGTGCCGATCCATTTGGAGCCACCCTGATGGCGCTCCTTCTGCTCCTCCAGCCTCTGTCTCAGCGTCTCCATCAGCTTGTCGAAGCCGCCGAGGCTCTCGACCAGCTGCTTCTCCTCGTCGGTGAGATGCTTCTCGGCGAGGCGCCGCAGCCATTCCTCCGGCAGTTCGCGCGCCGCGATGCCGGCGTCGCCAGCCTCGGCGACCGCCTCCACGCCCTTGAAGACTTCCGCGAAGACGCGGTCGAAGCGGTCGATGAAGCGCTCGTCCTTCACCAGTGTGGCGCGCGCCAGGAAGTAGAAGCCCTCGACGTCGAAGCCGACGAGGTCGGCCCGCATCGCCTCGAGCAGCATGAGATGCTCGCGCAGCGTGACCGGCACGCCGGCGGCCTTGAGCTTGAGGAAGAGGGTCAGGAACATGGGAACACACGTTAGGGCAGCGGACACGGGAAGTCAGCTTGCGCTGCGCCCGCCGTTGCACGTTGCGCGGGCGACAGGTGCCGCGCATGATGACCCGTATAACCCCCGCTTGATCCGGCGGGTAGCGCTCTTTCCTTGCGGGAAGTACGCCAATGGCGTATATGAATGGAGGCCTCATTGCCGCCGAGGCTGGAGATCGAGCTTGCAGAGACGAAGCGATTCCAGGTCGATTGCGCACTTCATGGGCTGGAGGGCGATCGTTTCGAGGCCGCCCTCAACATTCTGCGATCGGATCCGGTCGTCGGGACGCAGCGGCCGGAAGCGCCTGCGCTCTGGGATTGGACCTTCCGCGGCCTGAGGATCACCTATGGCCTGTCGGAGGAACTCGACCGGATCGTGCTGCTTCGGGGCTGTGCCGATAGAGGCGCCGAGATCTGGGGCGGCCGCTAAGATCCTGCGGCTGATCCGGGTGATCAACGACCTCAAGCGGCTGTTCGGATACTAGGCTAGGGTACTGGAGCGATGGCAAGAAAGCGGATCGAAACGCAGGCGGAAGCCGACGCCCATATGCTCGAATCGCTCGAGCAGGCGTTGAAATGGTTCGAGGGCGACGATTCGGAGGTGACGGTCCACCGGTTCACGGTGGCGGTACCCGACGTCGCCAAGCTGCGCCGCCGATTGAAGCTGACCCA
>DASYHY010000242.1:0-5632 GCA_036252795.1 Aurantimonas sp.
TCGACGACCGGCGCGGCGGCCTCGTTCTTGCGCGGATCCGGCGAGAAGGTCATCAGCGTGCCCTGGCCGGCATCGCCGGTGATCGCCCAGTACTCGTCGGTGACCAGCGCGTCGCCGGACATGATGACGGTATCCATGCCCTGCTCGCGCATCTGGCGCGCCATCAGGCCAGCTTCGGTGTGGTAGCCGCCGACATAGACGAGGCTGACGCCCGCCTGCTTCATCTTGGTGACGAGCGAGGTGTAGTCCTTCTCGCCGGCCGTGTAGGCCTCGACGAGCACCGGCGTGCCGCCGGCTTCCTCGTAGTATTTCTGCGTCTGGTCGGCGAGACCTTTGCCGTAGGCGGTCTTGTCGTTGATGATGGCGACCTTGGCGTCCGGGAAGTTCTCCGCGATGTACGCCCCGGCGACCTGGCCCTGCTGGTCGTCACGGCCGCAGACGCGGTAGATGCCCTCGCCCGGACGCTGGTCGGTGAAGTCGGGATTGGTCGAGGCCGGCGAGATCTGGACGATCTGCTCGTCGGCATAGACCTGGCTGGCCGGGATCGAGGAGCCGGAGCAGAAATGCCCGGCCACGAAGCTGACGCCCTCGCCGGCGAAGCTGTTCGCGACGGCAACGGCCTGCTTGGGATCGCAGGCGTCGTCGCCGATCGAGAGCTTGAGCATCTCGCCGTTGACGCCACCGGCCTCGTTGATGTCCGCGACAGCCTGCTCGGCACCGACGCGAAGCTGCTCGCCGAAGCTCGCGTACTGGCCGGTCATCGGGCCCGCGACGCCGATCGTCATCTCGGCGAAGGCGGAGCCGGCGAAAACGAGGTTGAGCGCGGCGCCGGCTAGAAGTGCTTTCTTCATGAGAACCTTCCCTATTGCAAAATTCGGAGCGACCGTTCGGGTCGCGAGCAGGTATTCGTGGTGCCCTACCTGGGCGGGATTAAAGACCGGATCGCGTCTGGTTGGAATAGCGTCGGCCCATAATTTCACCCTTGCCGGTAAATGCGGCAGCTATTCACCGATCCTGGTGAAGGAAGCCGTATTGCCGCGCCATCTGGCGGTTTCGGACATAGCTACGCCCTGCCGCCGCGATGGCGAAGAGGACGAGATAGTCGACGATCGCGTAGTGCAGCGCCGTGCCGAGCGTGCTGAAGGGCAGGAAGAACGACCCGCCGAACAGGCTGAAATGGATGAAGCGGACGGCGATGTTCAGCAGCAGCAGGTAGAAGGCCAGAAGGCCCCAGCCGCTCCAGGTCAGCGCGGTGGACCGCCCGATCATCCAGGCGCCGCCGCCGCCGAGGATCACCGTGACGAAGATGAACTCGGCAGCCGACACTTCCCACAGAAGACCCAGTTCCGGACCCATCAGTGCGCTCCCCCTTCGAGATAGGCGCTGCGGACTTCCTCGCGCGCAAGAAGCTCGCGGCCGCTGCCGGTCATGGTGATCCTGCCGTTGACCATCACGTAGCCGCGATGGGCGAGCCGCAGGGCGTGGAAAGCATTCTGCTCCACCAGGAAGACGGTCAGCCCCTCGTTCTGGTTCAGCTCCCTTATGACCTCGAAGATCTGCTTGACGATCAGCGGCGCGAGGCCGAGCGAGGGCTCGTCGAGAAGCAGCAGTTTCGGCCGGCTCATCAGCGCCCGGCCGATCGCGAGCATCTGCTGCTCGCCGCCCGACAGGGTCCCGCCGCGCTGGCCGCGCCGCTCCTTCAGCCGCGGGAACAGTTCGAAGATGCGGCGCAGATCGTCCTCGAAATAGCGGTCGTCCTCGAGGATCGCCCCCATCTGGAGGTTCTCCAGGACCGTCATCCGCCCGAACACCCGGCGGCCTTCCGGCGACTGGGCGATCGACTTCGACATGATGTCGTGGGTCGGCAGGTTGGTGATGTCCTCGCCGCGATAGACGATCTGGCCGGTCCGGGCGCGCGGATTGCCGCAGATGGTCATCATCAGCGTCGACTTCCCGGCGCCGTTCGCTCCGATCAGCGTGACGATCTCGCCCTCGTGCACGTCAACGTCGACGCCGCGCAGCGCCTGAATCTTGCCGTAGAAGGTCTCGACACCCCGGATCGCCAGCAGCGGCTCGGCCGCCGGACTCCTCGCCTCGATCGCGCTCATGCCGATCCTCCGTCGATACGGGCCGTGCCGGCGCCGGCGCTCGCCTTCCCCAGATCCTCCTCGACAGCTTCGACCTCCTCGTCGTCGACGCCGAGATAGGCCGCGATCACCTTCGGATCGTTACGCACCCTGTCTGCCGTGCCGTCGGAGATCTTCTTGCCGTAGTCGAGCACGATGACGTGGTCGGAAATCTCCATCACCACACCCATGTCGTGCTCGATCAGCAGCACCGAGACGCCGTGCTCGTCGCGGATGAAGCGCAGCAGCTTGTTGAGCTCGGCCGATTCGCGCGGGTTGAGGCCGGCGGCCGGCTCGTCGAGGCACAGGAGCGAAGGGTTCGTGCACATCGCGCGCGCGATCTCCAGCCGGCGCTGGGCGCCATACGGCAGGTCGGCGGCGGGGTCGTCGGCCCGGTCAAGGAGGTCCGTGTAGCGCAGCCAATCGATCGCCTTGTCCTTGGCGGCGGCGGCGGCGCGGCGATAGCCCGGAAGGCCGAGCAGACCGCCGATCGTGTAGCCGGAAGCGCGCATCAGCACGTTGTGCTGCGCGACGAGAAGGTTCTCCAGAACCGTCATCCCGCCGAACAGCCGGATGTTCTGGAAGGTGCGCGCCACGCCGGCGACCGCGGTGATCCTGAAGTCCGCCATGCGCTCGAGCAGGAAGATCGAGCCGCCTTCCTCCTCCAGGTACTGGCGGCCGCTGCTCGTCAGTTCCCGCACCTTCTGTGCCGGAACGGTGCTGCCGCGGCGCATCGAGATCCGGCCTTCCGTCGGCTTGTAGAAGCCGGTGACGCAGTTGAAGACCGTGGTCTTGCCGGCGCCGTTCGGTCCGATCAGGGCGGTGATGTCGCCGCGGCCGACGTCGAAGGAGAGATCGTCCACTGCAACGAGGCCGCCGAAACGCATCGTCAGGTGCTCGACGGACAGGACGGGGTCCTGCGTCCAGCGTGAGGCTTCGCTCGGCATCAGTGACCCTCGCCCTGGGAGACCATGTCGGCGCTGATGGCCTTCCTCTCCTTGTAGACTTCGGAGGGCGACCGCGTGGAGATGAGCCCGCGCGGCTTCCACACCATGATGGCGACCATGGCGAGGCCGAAGATCAGCATGCGGTATTCCGTCGGGTCGAAGCCGGCGCCGAACACCACCTGCAGCGCGCCGAGGTTCCGCAGGAGCTCGATGCCGCCGATCATCACCACCGAGGCGATGACCACGCCGAGCTGCGAGCCGAGGCCGCCGAGCACCACGATCGCGAGGATGATCGCCGATTCGATGAAGGTGAAGCTCTCCGGGGAGATGAAGCCCTGGCGGGTGGCGAAGAACGAGCCGGCGAAGCCGCCGAACATCGCGCCCGTGGCGAAGGCGGTGAGCTTGACGTTGACCGTGTTGATGCCGAGCGAGCGGCAAGCGATCTCGTCCTCACGCAGGGCTTCCCAGGCGCGGCCGACCGGCAGCTTGCGCATCCGCATGGTGACGAAATTGGTCAGGAGGGCCAGCGCCAGGATGATGTAGTAGAGGAAGACGAAGCGCTGCACCGTCGAGTATTCGAGGCCGAAGAAGTCGGAAAAGGATCCTTCGCCTCGATTGAATTCGAGGCCGAAGAGGGTCGGTTTCGGGATGCCGAGAAGGCCGTTCGGGCCGCCGGTGAACTCGTACCAGTTGAGCAGGACGACCCGGATGATCTCGCCGAAGGCGAGCGTCACGATGGCGAGATAGTCGCCCCTGAGCCGCAGCACCGGAAAGCCGAGCATCACCCCCCAGAGGGCGGCGAACAGCCCCGCCATCGGCAGGCAGACCCAGAAGCCAAGGTCGAAGTTCAGGGCGAGCAGCGCGAAGGAATAGGCGCCGACCGCGTAGAACGCGACGTAGCCGAGGTCGAGGAGGCCGGCGAGGCCGACGACGATGTTGAGGCCCCAGCCGAGCATGACATAGGTCAGGATCAGGATGGCGAGGTCGATCAGATAGCGGTTCTGACTCGGCAGGAAGGCGTCGAGCAGGAACGGCAGCACCAGCGCGACGACCAGCAGGACACCTCCGACGATCTTGCCGAGCGGCACGGGCGCGGCGCCGGCGCGGCGGGTCCGTTTGAACCACCCGGTCACCGGGCGCTCGGCATTGAAGATGAAGTAGGAAAGGACGAACCGGCCGGCGAAGGCGATGCCGACCCAGACCAGCCAGAGATCCGGCCGACCGGTCAGGTCGAGCCCGCCGACTGCGATATCGGTGCGGAAGGCGAAGAAGAACAGCGTCAGCCCGGCGATGATCGCCGCTGTGATCCCGGCCTCCTTCAGCGAGGCGACGAACCGGCTGTCGGTGGCCGGCGGCGCGGCGAAGGGCGGCTCGCCGCGCATCGCGTCGCGACGGGCCTCGGACTCCAGTTCCGCCCCTTCGGGCCGGTTGGAAAGGGTCGAAGAACCAGTATTCGCCATGATCTTCAGACCTTCTCGACTTCCGGTCGACCGAGCAGGCCCGAGGGCATGAAGATCAGCACGATGGCGAGGATCGAGAAGGCGGCGACGTCCTTGTATTCGACCGAGAAATACCCCGACCAGAAGGTCTCGATCAGACCGATGGCGAGCCCGCCGAGCATGGCGCCCGGCAGCGAGCCGATCCCGCCGAGCACCGCCGCGGTGAACGCCTTAACGCCGGCGATGAAGCCGATATAGAAGTCGATGACCCCGTAGTAGAGCAGGTACATCATGCCGGCGACCGCGGCGAGCGAGGCGCCCATCACGAAGGTCAGCGAGATCGTCCGGTCGACGTTCACCCCGAGCAGCGAAGCCATCTTGCGGTCCTGCTCGCAGGCGCGCTGCTGCCGGCCGAGCGAGGTGCGCGCGATGATCAGGGCGAAGGCGGTCATCAGCAGGATGGTCATCGCGATGATGATGATCTGCATGTAGGAGATCTGGACGGCGATCCCGCCCGGCCCGTCGAGCAGCGTGATGCCGCCCCGGATCTGCGGCGGCAGCGGCTTCACCCTGGCCCCCTGCGTCACCTGCACGAAGTTCTGCAGGAAGATCGACATGCCGATGGCGGTGATCAGCGGGGCGAGGCGGAAGGAGCCGCGCAGCGGGCGGTAGGCGACCCTCTCGACGGTCCATCCCCAGAGCGCGGTGCAGAGCATCGCCACGATGAGCATGATCAGGATCACGACCGGCAGGAACGTGATGCCGAGCGCCGCCAGCGCCAGGAACACGGTGAGCGCGATGAACGAGCCGATCATGAAGATCTCGCCATGGGCGAAATTGATCATGCCGATGATGCCGTAGACCATCGTGTAGCCGATGGCGATCAATCCGTAGATGGATCCGAGGGTGACCCCGTTGATCAATTGCTGGAGAAAATATTCCATGGCCCGCCGTTTTTTTGTCGGTGCGTTTTGGATGCCCGTTGTTCGCCGTCGCGGTCGACTGTCAGGAACGCCGCGTCAGGAGGCACGATCAATTCCATAGCGATGGCATCTTCGCAACCCGGCCGTCACATTTGTGGCGGCTCGTGCACAGGCAGGTCGGCGCGGAAGCTTCGGGT
>DASYHY010000243.1:0-2709 GCA_036252795.1 Aurantimonas sp.
TTCGTCCACGGTTACCGGCCGGACGTTCTGGCCGTCGGCCTGCACCACCGTCATCGGCAAGTCAGGGATGCGCACGTTGAAGTTGGTTTGCGCCGCAGCATTGACGATGCGCAGCCGAACCCGCTCGCCCGGTCGGAAGAGACCCGTCCAGTTGTCGTAAGGTCCAAAGCCATTGACCAGGAAGGTGTAGGTCGAACCAGTGACGTCCGCGATGTCCGCCGGGTCCATCCGCATCTGCCCCCAATCGAGGCGATCCTTAAGGCGCATTTCGCGGCCGGCCAGCAGCCCACTCAGCGTCGGGCGTTGATAGTTGAAATAGGCGCCGCCCATCTGCTTGAGCTTGCGAAAGATTTCCTCGCCCGTCATTTCGCTATGGTCGGAGAGGACGATCACATGCTCGCGGTCGAACGCGACTGGGTCGGCACCCGCCGGATCAATCACGATGGGTCCGTAGAGTCCTGCCTGCTCCTGCTCGCCCGAGTGGCTGTGATACCAGTAGGTGCCGGACTGCAAGATCGGGAACTCGTACACAAAGGTCGAACGCGCCTTGATGCCGGGGAAGCTGATCCCGGGTACGCCGTCCATTTGGAACGGCAGAATGAGCCCGTGCCAGTGGATCGAGCTATCTTCGTCGAGGTTGTTGGTCACCGCAAGGCGGACCTTCTGGCCCTCTTTGAGGCGGACGAGTGGTGCCGGGACCGTGCCGTTTACCCCGATCGCGGGCGTGGTGATCCCGTCCATGACCAGCTTCATTCGGTCGATGGTCAGCGCGATGTTTGTGCCCGACACGGTCGGCAGGGGTTTGGCGATACCGCGCGACACAGGTTGCGCCCAAGCTGGCAAGTAGGCCGACATGGCCAAGGTGCCGCCGAGCGCGGCGGTTCCGCGCATTACGTCGCGCCGGTTCAGTTTGCGGCTCATGCCGTTCCTTCGCTCCAAGTTCATGGCTTGCGGCCGGCGACCCGGGGGAGGGCCGCCGACCTTACCTTTCACTACGCGCGAACCGGCCCATCCCCTCACACTAAGTCGAGATTTTTCGACAATCTTTCACGCGCGCGCCGGAGTCGCATCTCCACGGCCTTGCCGCTGATCCCCAGCGCGGCCGCGGTCTCCCCCTGGGACAGTCCTTCCACGGTCCGCAGCAAAAGCGTCTCCTTGAGCGTGGCCGGCAGCTCGGACACCGCGCGCGAAAGCCGCGCAAGCTCTGCGCGATCGAAGGTTACCGCGTCGGCACCTGGCGCCTCGTCCCGCCCACTCTCCATGGTCTCGGGCGGCAGCGAAGAGGCGAACGATAGTATCTGGCGTATGCGCCGCCGCCTGTGCCAGTCGCGGCTCTTGTTGATCGCCACGCGGGTCAGCCACGCAGCGAGCGGTCGCTCTCCGTCATACTTTCGCAAGTTCTGAAAGGCGGCCACGAAGCATTCCTGAGTGAGGTCAAGCGCCTCTTCGGCGTCGCCGATATGCGAGCGGATCAGGCGGTAGACCGGTTTTTGGTGCCGCCGCATGATCTCAGCGAACGCAGCCTGACGTCCGCCGAGCGTCAAGGCGGCGAGTTCGCCGTCCGTGCAGGCCGCGAGATCGAGGCTCACCGCGCGTCTGCGGTCAGCGCCTTCACCACCGCGCGGTCGAACGCCGTCGTCTGATCCGGCCGCAGGATCTGCCGCATCGCGAACATATGGTTCAACGTCTCCTTTTGGAGCTCACCCATCGCGCCGTGCGAACGATCGACGGCCGCCGCGACCTGCGGCCCGTTACCATGTTCGGCCTCGATGGCGGCGGCGAGCCGGGCGTTGTCGGCTCTGAGCTCCAGCTCCAAGGCACGCCTTCGAACGGCGAAGTGAGACTCCAGCGCCTGGAGCTTAGTCCGTTGAGCTTCGTCTAGCTCGAGCCCGTCGTGGAGCAAGCTGTGAAGCTCAACGCCCGGGCTTGGCGGGGACGGGAACAACTCACGTCCAGCCCAAACGCCTGCGACCGCCGCCACGAACGCGATGATGGCGATCAGCATCGCCCTCCGGGCGCCGCTCGTCACTGGAACGCGAGCAAGGTCGAAGGCGCTAGCGGCATGGCAGGCCCGAAGGGTGTTAGCGTCGGCACCTGCGCAGTCGCCGCTGTGGACGACAATCCGCCGCCCACCACTCCCAAGGCGACTGCGCCTAGCGCTGCCAGCATGCCGGATCGCAGCGCCACTACGCCACCCGCGCGGCGCTCCGCCGCGATCAGTCGCATGACTTCGCCTTCCAGTTCAGCGAGCCGGGGATCAAGCGGTTGCTCGCCAAGGCGGCGCAACGCGCTGTCTAAATCCATGTCCATGGTCATTCCTCCGCCGTCCTCACATCCATTACGCACGGCCGGCGAACACCCCTCCAATCTGAAGTGAACGAATGCCACACGCCCCTCGGCGCGACTGCGCACTCTTCCATTGCGTCCAATCGCTCGCAGCTGGCTACGCAGCCGACAATCCACGCGTCCCGCTGTTCAAATTCCTTGGCAACTCTGTTTGCAGGCCGAGCGCGCCACTGAGCGGACGCCGCGGCGTTAGAAATAGAGGAGCCGGGCGACACCGGTCGGCACGGCTCTTCCGCTGTTTACAAATGAATGTGCTATCTCTTGGAAACCCTAGGGGCTGTTGAAAAACGTGCCGCTGGTAGCCGGGTCCGGTTGGGGGCGGAATGACACCCCAAAGCATAGCGATCCCGTCTCGCATGGGAT
>DASYHY010000244.1:0-6800 GCA_036252795.1 Aurantimonas sp.
TCGGCCAGCGGCTCGACGATGCCTTCCAGCACAACCGCGAAGGCGCCGGCGTCGCTGACGGCGCGCGCGTCGGCGATGATCTGCGTGCGGCCGGCCTCGTCGTGTCCCTGCGTCCGGAAGCCGCCCAGCGCGTTCATCGCCTGCGGCGTCAGCCCCACATGCGCCATGACCGGGATGCCGCGCGTGACGAGAAACGCGATCGTCTCGGCCATGTGCGCGCCGCCTTCCAGCTTGACCGCGCCGCAGCCGGTCTCCGCCAACACCCGCGCCGCAGCACGGAAGGCTTCTTCCGGACCGGCCTCGTAGCTGCCGAAGGGCATGTCGACGACCACCAGCGCCGAGGGTGCGCCGGCCATCACCGCCCGCCCGTGGGCGATCATCAGCTCGAGCGATATCCCGAGCGTCGAGACCATGCCGTGCTCGACCATGGCGAGACTGTCGCCGACGAGGATGAACTCCACGTGCGGATCCACGAGCCGCGCCATTCCCGCATTGTACGCGGTCACGGAAACGATCGGCGTCGCCCCCTTCCGGGCCCTTATGTCCGGCGCCGTCAGGCGCCTCTTGCGCGGCTCAGCACTCATGTCGTTACTCCCGTTTCGTCATGCGACGCGACCCGCTGGTCGATCAGCAGGACGTCGCCAAAGGACGCCGTGACGAGGATCACCACCGGCCGCCCGCCGATGCAGGACACCGGCTCCAGTGTCGCCGCATCGCGCAAATCGAGCGAGCGGAGTACCGCCCGCTCCTCGGCCGCGATCAGCGCCTTAAGCCGCGCCAGTACCGCCTCCGGCTCACTCTCACCGGCGCGGACCATGGCCGCGCCCTCTTCCAGCGCGCGCGCCAGCACCGCCGCCGCCGCACGATCCGTGGGCGACAGCCGCACGTTGCGCGACGACATGGCCAAGCCGTCGGACTCCCGCACGGTCGGCACCGCGACGATCTCCACCGGCATCGACAGGTCGGCGACCATCTGCCGGATCACCGCCAGCTGCTGGAAATCCTTCTCGCCGAAATAGGCCCGGTCCGGCTGGACGATGTTGAACAGCTTGGTGACGACCGTCGCCACCCCCCGGAAATGGCCGGGCCGCTGCTCGCCGATCAGTATGTCGCCGAGCGGGGC
The DNA here is from genome assembly GCA_036252795.1 of Aurantimonas sp. Lineage (GTDB taxonomy): Bacteria > Pseudomonadota > Alphaproteobacteria > Rhizobiales > Rhizobiaceae > Aurantimonas. The sequence continues at coordinate 1,124 of DASYHY010000244.1, forward strand.
GACCGCGACGACGCTCTGCATCGGCGCCGGATACATCTCCCTGGCCGCCGGTGCGAAGACATAGGCGACTGGATAACCGGAAAGCCGCTCGAGGTCGCCGGCGAGATCGCGCGGATAGGCGTCGAGATCCTCGCCCGGCCCGAACTGCGTCGGATTGACGAAGATCGTCACCACGACCCGGTCGTTCTCGGCGCAGGCGCGCCGGACCAGCGCCAGATGCCCCTCGTGCAGATAACCCATGGTCGGCACGACCCCGATCGTCTCGCCGCGCCGCCTCGCAGGGGCGAGCGCTGCGCGCAGTTCGGCTATCTTCTCGATTCGCTGCAAGTCGGGCTTCCTCCCGTTCGGCCTCGGGGTGTCTAGACCATCATCGGCCCGAGGGGGAACGGTTTTCCGCAGTTCGACGCCCCGGACCCATTCCCGGTGCTGATCGCTGCGATCATCACTACGCGTTGTCGCTTGCCACGCCTCGGCGATAGGATGCGCGCCGCAACTGTCGGGAGAATCATCATGGGCGAGGCAACGAGGTCGACGGGTTCCGTGTCCGCCCCGTGGCTGGCGATCGCCGCCGGCTGCGCCATCGCGCTGCTCACCTTCGGCCCGCGCTCGGCGATCGGCTTCTTCCAGATCCCGATGCTGGCCGAAAACGGCTGGAGCCGCGAGGACTTCGCCATCGCCATCGCGCTGCAGAACCTGTTCTGGGGCGTCGGGCAGCCGCTGTTCGGCGCGATCGCGGACCGGTTCGGCACGGCCCGCGTGCTGGTGCTTTCCGGCTTCCTCTACGCCGCGGGGCTGGCGATCACCGCCGTCGCGCCGACGCCGTTCTGGCTGGTCGTCGGCTCCGGCGTGCTGGTCGGGCTGGGCGTCGCCGCCGGCTCGTTCGGCATCGTGCTCGCGGCGTTCGCGAGGCGGGTCTCCGCCGAGCAGCGCTCCTTCGTCTTCGGCCTCGGCACGGCGGCCGGGTCGGCCGGCATGTTCGTCTTCGCGCCGCTCAGCCAGGCGCTGATCGACAGCTACGGCTGGTCCGATTCGCTGCTGATCCTGTCAGCGACGATGCTGCTCGTGCCGCTGCTCGCCTATGCCTTGCGCGGCAATGCCAGCAGTTCCGGCGCGATCCGCGCGGAGTTGGCGCAGACCATGGGCGCCGCATTGCGCGAGGCGTTCGCCACCAGGGGCTACGTCCTGCTGACCACGGGTTTCTTCGTCTGCGGCTTCCAGGTGGCCTTCATCACCGCGCATTTTCCGGCCTTCATCGCCGATGTCGGCATCGCGCCGGTCTGGGCGGTGACGGCGCTGGCCCTGATCGGGTTCTTCAACATCATCGGCTCGATCGCCTCCGGCCTGATCGGCCAGCGCTATTCCAAGCCGCATTTCCTGGCCCTGATCTATGTCGGCCGCTCGATCGCGGTGACGGCGTTCCTGCTGACGCCGATTACGCCGACCACGATCGTCGCCTTCTCGGTGGTGATGGGGCTGCTCTGGCTGTCGACCGTGGCGCCGACCAACGCCCTCGTCGCGGTGATGTTCGGCACACGCTATCTCGGCATGCTGGGCGGGCTGGTCTTCCTGTCGCACCAGATCGGCTCGTTCCTCGGCGTGTGGCTCGGCGGCTATCTCTACGAGGCCACCGGCGCCTACGACATCGTCTGGTGGCTCGGGGTGGCGCTGGGGCTGTTCGCCGCCGTCATCCACTGGCCGATCCGCGAGGCGCCCGTCGAGCGCGGCGTGCTGGCACCCGCCTGAGCCCGGCCACCGCCTAAAGCTGGAGGCGGGCCCTGCCCTTTTCCACGGCGGCCAGGAAGCTGCCGCGGGAGGCGGGCTCGGCGATGCCCCGCGGCTCGAAGACGTGGCGCGCGAGGAAATAGCCGGTCATCCGGTAAGCGTCCGCGAGGCTTGCTGCGTCGGCGCTGGTGTCATGGCTCGCGAGGAAACCCGGCAGCGGCAGCAATTTCTCGTGCCACGGCGCGCCCGCCTCCCGGCTGACCGCGCGGCCGGATTTCGGCGAGACATAGACGAGGTCGTCGCGCTGGCCGGTGGCAGCGCAGCGCTCGAGATCCAGCCCGAAGCCCAGCTCTTCCAGCAGCGCGATCTCGAAACGCAGCATCAATTCGGCCGCCTTGTCCGGCGCGTCGAGATGCTCGACGATCACCATCAGCCCCTCGTAGAGCCGCGGATGCGGATCGCGCTCGGCCAGCAGCCGCAGATGCGCCGCGACGAGCTGGATCCCGTTGAGGCCGACGCCGTCCGCCATCAGCCGGGCCGCACGCAGTTCGACCGGCTCGAGGACGAACGTGCCCATGTGCTCGTCGAGCCGGGCGCGCCAGTGGGCTTCCACCGAATTGCCGGGCTGCAGGACCGGCTGCTGCTTGCGCGAGCGCCCGCCGCGCACGAGGCCGAGATGGCGCCCGCGCTCGCGCGTCATCACCTCGGCGATGACGCTGGTCTCGCCGTGGCGCTTGACGCCGAGCACGATCGCTTCCTCACGCCATTCCATGCCGGGTCACGTCTCTCGCGCCCTGCCGGCGCAGCTTCTCGCTCAACTTCCGAAGTCGAGGCCGATCTCGCGGTACCGCTCGGGATCGTCGCCCCAGTTCTCGCGCACCTTCACGAACAGGAACAGGTGCACCTTCTGGTCCGCCGCCTCCGTGATCTCCTTGCGCGCCGCTTCGCCGATCGCCTTGATCGTCTCGCCCTTGTGGCCGATGACGATGCGCTTCTGGCTGTCGCGCTCGACATAGATCGTCTGCTCGATCCGCACCGATCCGTCCTTGCGGGTCTCCCACAACTCGGTCTCGACATGTGAGGAATAGGGCAGTTCCTGGTGCAGCCGCAGATAGAGCTTCTCGCGGGTGATCTCGGCTGCGAGTTGGCGCAGCGGCAGGTCGGTGATCTGGTCCTCCGGATAGTACCAGGGTCCCTCCGGAAGCGTCCGGGCGATCCAGTCCATCAGGTCGTCGCAGCCCGAGCCGTTGAGTGCCGAGATCATGAACACCTTGGCGAAGTCGACGCGCCCGGCAATCTTCTCGGTCAGGCCGAGCAGGCGTTCGCGCTTGATCCTGTCGACCTTGTTGAGCAGCAGGACCTTGGTCTGCGGCACGTGCTGCACCCGCTCCAGGATCGTCTCGACATCCTCGCTGAGCCCCCGTTCGGCATCGACGATGGCGAGCACGATGTCCGCGTCCTTGGCACCGGTCCAGGCGGTCTTGACCATGGCGCGGTCGAGGCGGCGCTTCGGCGCGAAGACGCCGGGCGTGTCGACGAAGACGATCTGGGTGCGGTCGCGGATCGCGATCCCGCGCACGATCGCCCGCGTCGTCTGCACCTTGTGGGTGACGATCGACACCTTGGTGCCCACCAGCTGGTTCACCAGCGTCGACTTGCCGGCGTTCGGCGCCCCGAGAAGCGCCACGAACCCCGAGCGCGTCGGCACCTGTTCCGGCGCCGGAGCCGGAGCGCGCTCGGTCTCGGGTCGGTCTGCTTCGTCGGTCAAGTCGTGTCCTTCCAGACTGATTCGCGGATCAGCACAGCCGTCGCGGCTTCCTGCTCGGCCAGCCGCTTCGACCGGCCGCGCCCGTCCGCCGGTTCCGTTCCTTCCACCGTCACCCGCACGGTGAACAGCGGATCGTGATCGGGCCCGCTCCGCTCGACGATCTCGTAGCGCGGTGCCACGGGGCCGCGGGTATGGGCCCATTCCTGCAGCGCCGTCTTCGGATCGCGCCGCGCTTCCACCGCTTCGTCGAGACGCTCCGCCCAATGGCGGACGACGAAGCCGCGCGTGGCGTCGATGCCCTCGCCCAGATAGATGGCGGCGATGAGCGACTCGACGAGGTCGGCGCGAATGCTTCTGGTGCGGGTCCCCTTGAGCTTCCTCAGGTCGCCGCCATGCCGGATGAAGTCGTAGAGGCCGATCTCGTCCGCGACCTCCGCGCAGGTCTGCGCGCTCACCAGCGCGTTCAGCCGCAGCGACAGCTCGCCCTCGTCGGCGCGCGGGAACATCGCGAACAGCTTCTCGGCGATCACCAGCCCAAGAACCCGGTCGCCGAGGAATTCCAGCCGCTCGTAGCTGCGCTCGTTGCCGCCGCTCGCCGCGCGCAGGCTCGAATGGGTCAGCGCCCGCTCGAGGCGGGTACGGTCCGAGAACCGTATGCCGATGCGGGCCTCGAGTTCCTCGAGCGGCCGGTCCGCCGTCAGCTTAGCCATGTCGTGATGCGGCTGGGACGCAACTCCGTCGGCCACTGCCAGATCTCCAGCGGCGACACGTCCCCCTGGATCGAGAAGAAGATCATCTGCGCCTTGCCGACGAGATTCTCGAACGGCACGTATCCAACGTCGAAACGGCTATCGAGCGAATTGTCGCGATTGTCGCCCATCATGAAATAGTGGTCGGCGGGCACGACGAATTCCCGCGTGTTGTCGCCGGCGGAGTTCGGGCTGAGGTCGAGCGTCATGTACGAGACGCCGTTCGGCAGCGTCTCGCGATATTGCGGCACGCGCGTCCCGTCGTCCGAGATGAAGTCTTCGACCGCTTCGCGGGGCACCGCCTGCCCGTTGATGAACAGGATGCCCTCGCGCATCTGCAGCCGGTCGCCCGGCAAGCCGACGATGCGCTTGATGTAGTCGGTGTCCTCTTCGCGCGGCTTGCGGAAGACCACGACGTCGCCGCGTTCCGGGTCGGAGCCGAGGAGACGCCCTTCGAACAGATCCGGCGACAGCGGCAGCGAATACCGGGAATAGCCGTAGCTCCATTTCGAAACGAAGAGATAATCACCGACGAGCAGCGTCGGCATCATCGAGCCGGAGGGTATCGAGAAGGGCTGGAAGAGGAAGGTCCGGATCACCAGCGCGAGGATCAGCGCCTGGACGATGACCTTCACGGTCTCGCCGAAGCCGCCCTGCTCCCTCCGTTCGGCCTGTTCGACCATCGTTCGTCCTCGCCGCCAATCGCCGCGGCACCGCCGCATCGCGCCTTCTATCGGCTCGCTCCCACCGGAGCAATCCGCCGCTGGTTAAACTTCGCCGGCGCTCCTGTCGCCCGCTGCCGCGAGGCGCACATTCGGCCGCGGCTGCCGCTGGGCGAGGATGCGCCGGGCGCGATGCTTCTGGAAGCTGCGCGCCGCACAGTAGACGAGGCCGTAGGCGATCAGGCCGGCCGCCAGCCCCAGCGGTATCGCCCCGACCAGCATCGGCTTGACGAGGGGCTTCCAGATCGCGGCGAAGTCCATGTGCATGAGCGCGATGCCCAGATACTGCGGCGCCGAACCGTCGATCGCTTCGGAATGCAGGACATACTGGCCGACTTCGTAGGTCGTGCCCCAGATGAAGGGGAACGTCACCGGATTGCCCACGATCGTCCCGAGCGCGGACGCTGCCATGTTGCCCGCCACGACATAGGCGAGAGCGAAGGCGATCAGGAAGTGGAAGCCTAGCAAGGGCGTGAAGGAGGCCGCCACGCCGGCCGCGAATCCCGCCGCGATGGCATGGGGCGTCGCGTTCAGCCGAAGTACGCGCTTGCGGAAATACTGGAAGGAGCGGGCGAACGAACGCCGCGGCCACAGGACGGTGCGGAGCCGGGACGCGAAATTCTCCGGCTGTCGGCGCCTGAACAGCATGGTGCTCGCATTCCTCGTCGTTGGCGGCTGGCGACCTTTGGGGGCCGACCCCTGCGCCGAATATATAT
>DASYHY010000245.1:0-14018 GCA_036252795.1 Aurantimonas sp.
CGACGGCGCGCGGCTCGCCCGCCGGGCCTGCATCCGCGCCGAGCAGAAGGACGGCAAGCGCCGCTTCGTCGCGGGCGCGCTCGGCCCGACCAACCGCACGGCCTCGATCTCGCCGGACGTGAACAATCCCGGCTACCGGGCCGTGAGCTTCGACGATCTGCGCATCGCCTATGGCGAGCAGTTGCGCGGCCTCATCGACGGCGGCGCCGACCTGATCCTGATCGAAACGATCTTCGACACGCTGAACGCCAAGGCGGCGATCTTCGCCTGCGAGGAGATCTTCGCCGAGAAGGGCGTCGACCTGCCGATCATGATCTCCGGTACGATCACCGACCTGTCCGGGCGCACCCTATCGGGGCAGACGCCGACGGCGTTCTGGCATTCGGTGCGCCATGCGAAGCCTTTTACGATCGGGCTCAACTGCGCGCTCGGCGCAGCCGCGATGCGCGATCATCTGTCGGAGATCGCCTCGGTCGCCGAAACGCTGGTCTGCGCCTATCCGAATGCCGGCCTGCCGAACGAGTTCGGCGAGTACGACCAGAGCCCGGAGGCGATGGCCGCCGAGGTCGAGATCTTCGCGAAGGAAGGCCTCGTCAACGTCGTCGGCGGCTGCTGCGGCTCGACGCCCGACCACATCAAGGCGCTGGCGACGATGCTGGCGGGCTACAAGCCGCGCAAGCTCCCCGTCATCGATCCTCTGATGCGCCTGTCGGGGCTGGAGCCCTTCACGCTCACGTCCGACATTCCCTTCGTCAACGTCGGCGAGCGGACGAACGTCACCGGCTCGGCGAAATTCCGCAAGCTGATCACCGCCGGTGATTTCGCGGCGGCGCTGGTCGTCGCGCGCGACCAGGTCGAGAACGGCGCGCAGGTCATCGACGTGAACATGGACGAGGGCCTGATCGATTCCGAGCGGGCGATGGTCGAGTTCCTCAACCTGGTCGCTGCCGAACCCGACATCGCGCGCGTCCCGGTGATGATCGACTCCTCGAAATGGTCGATCATCGAGGCCGGGCTGAAATGCGTCCAGGGCAAGTCGATCGTCAACTCGATCTCGATGAAGGAGGGCGAGGAGGCCTTCCTTCAGCAGGCGCGGCTAGTGCGCGCCTATGGTGCCGCCGTCGTCGTCATGGCCTTCGACGAGGAGGGCCAGGCCGACACCGAGGCGCGCAAGGTCGAGATCTGCACACGGGCCTACAAGCTCCTCACCGAGAAGGTCGGCTTCCCGCCCGAGGACATCATCTTCGATCCCAACGTCTTCGCGGTCGCCACCGGCATCGAGGAGCACGACAATTATGGCGTCGACTTCATCGAGGCGACGCGCCGGATCACGTCGACTCTGCCGCATGTCCACGTGTCAGGCGGCGTCTCCAACCTCTCCTTCTCGTTCCGCGGCAACGAGCCGGTGCGCGAGGCGATGCACGCCGTGTTCCTCTACCACGCCATCCAGGCGGGCATGGACATGGGCATCGTCAATGCCGGCCAACTCGCGGTCTACGACACGATCGACGCCGAGCTGCGCGAGGCCTGCGAGGACGTCGTCCTCAACCGCCAGCCGAAGGGCGGCGGCACGGCGACCGACCGGATGCTGGAGCTCGCCGAGAAATATCGCGGAACGGCCGGCAAGGAAGCTCGCGTCCAGGATCTCGCCTGGCGCGAGAAGCCGGTCAGCGAGCGTCTCGCCCACGCCCTCGTCAACGGCATCACCGAGTATATCGACGCCGACACCGAGGAGGCCCGCCTCGAAGCGGCGCGTCCGCTGCACGTCATCGAGGGGCCGCTGATGGACGGCATGAACATCGTCGGCGACCTGTTCGGCGCCGGCAAGATGTTCCTGCCGCAGGTGGTCAAGTCCGCCCGGGTGATGAAGCAGGCCGTCGCGCATCTCCTTCCCTACATGGAGGAGGAGAAGCGGCTGAACGGCGGCGAGGGCCGCAAGAACGCTGGCAAGGTGCTGATGGCGACCGTCAAGGGCGACGTCCACGACATCGGCAAGAACATCGTCGGCGTCGTTCTGGCCTGCAACAACTACGAGGTCATCGATCTCGGCGTCATGGTGCCGGCCTCGAAGATCCTCGAGGTCGCGCGCCAGGAGAAGGTCGACATCATCGGTCTCTCCGGGCTGATCACCCCGTCGCTGGACGAGATGGTGCACGTGGCCGCCGAGATGGAGCGCGAGGGCTTCGACATCCCGCTGCTGATCGGCGGGGCGACAACCAGTCGCGTCCATACGGCGGTGAAGATCCACCCGCGCTACGAGCGCGGCCAGAGCGTCTACGTCACCGATGCGTCGCGTGCCGTCGGCGTGGTCTCCAGCCTGATCTCGGAAGAGACACGCGACCAGACGGTGGAGACGATCCGCGCGGAGTACAAGAAGGTTGCCGACGCGCATGAGAAGAGCGAGCGCGGCAAGCAGCGTCTCGCAATTGCCAGGGCGCGGGAGAACCGCTTCCAGACCGACTGGTCGGCCTTCGAGCCGACCGCGCCGTCCTTCAGCGGCACGAAGGTCTTCACCGAGTGGGATCTGGAGGAGCTGTCGCGCTACATCGACTGGACGCCGTTCTTCCAGACCTGGGAGCTCAAGGGACGCTATCCGGCGATCCTCGAGGACGAGCGGCAGGGCGAGGCGGCGCGCTCGCTGTTCGCCGACGCGCAGGCGATGCTGAAGCAGATCATCGCGGAGAAATGGTTCCGTCCGCAGGCCGTGATCGGCTTCTGGCCCGCCAACGCCTCGGGCGACGACATCCGCCTCTATACCGGGGAAGACCGCAAGGACGAGCTTACGACGTTCTTCACGCTGCGCCAGCAGCTGACCAAGCGCGGCGACCGGCCGAACCTGGCGCTGGCCGACTTCGTCGCGCCGGAGGGCAGCGGCAAGGCCGACCATGTCGGCGCCTTCGTCGTCACCGCCGGCATCGAGGAGGAGGCGATCGCCAACCGCTTCGCCAAGGCCAACGACGACTACGCCTCGATCATGGTCAAGGCGCTAGCCGACCGCTTCGCCGAAGCCTTCGCCGAGCGGATGCACGAGAAGGTGCGCCGCGAGTTCTGGGGCTACGCGCCGGACGAGAGCTACAAGCCGGACGAACTGATCGGCGAGCCCTATCGCGGCATTCGGCCTGCGCCCGGCTATCCGGCGCAGCCCGACCACACCGAGAAGACCACTGTCTTCGACCTGCTCGACGCGGAAGCCGCGATCGGAGTCAAGCTGACCGAGAGCATGGCCATGTGGCCGGGCTCCTCGGTCTCGGGGCTCTATCTCGGCCATCCGGAGGCGCATTATTTCGGCGTCGCCAAGGTGGAGCGCGACCAGGTGGAGGATTATGCCGCCCGCAAGGGCATGGACGTCGCCGAAGTGGAGCGCTGGCTGGCGCCGGTGCTGAACTACGTGCCGAAGCCGGCCGAGCAGCCGCGGGCCGAGGCGGCGGAATAGGCGGGGGCTCCCGTCCCGGCGTCCGGCCCCCTATATGCGGCCGGACGCCAACAGCCCGCGATTGTTCATGACTTTCAACGACACGATGACCGCCGACGACGTCTGGGCCAGCGCCCCGTCGCCCTGCGTCGACGTCTGCAAGTACAAGCGGCAGGGCCGCTGCGTCGGATGCTCGATGACGCAGATGGAAAAGCAGGCCTTCCCCCAGTCGGGCGGCGCCGACGCCAAGAAGGCGTTTCTCGAGACGCTGATGGCGCGCCTCGCCGAAACCGGCCGCAATCCGGCCTTCTGGGTCATGTCCTACCGCCGCAAGTGCGAGCGGGAAGGCGTGCCCTGTCCGCTCGACCTCGCCGACTGACGAAGCCAGATGCAGAAAGGGCGGGGCGCCCGATGGCAGCCCCGCCCTTCGTTCGTTGCGCCGGCGCGAGCGGGCGCCGGACCCGGCCGATCAGGCCGCGCTGGTCTTCAGATGCGCGCGGAGCATCCAGGCGAACTTGTCGTGGGCCTCGATGCGGGCCGTGGCGAGATCGTTCGTCGCCCAGTCGCCGTGCTGGTCCGCCACTTCCGCCAGCGCCGAGAGCGTCGCCGACAGGGTTTCCTGGTCCTGCAGCATGACCTCGATCATCGTCTTGGCGTCGGTGCGCCCGTCATGCTCCTCGACGGCGCTGCGCTCCAGAAAGACCGAGTAGCGGCCCTCGGCATGCACGTCGAACTGCTTGATGCGCTCGGCGAGCGTGTCCTGCCCCTCGAAATGATCCTCGTAGATCTTCTGGAAGAGCTCGTGCAGCGGCCCGAACGCCATGCCCGTCACGTTCCAGTGGAAGTTCTGCGCCTTCATCGTCGTCACGGAGGTTTCGGCCAGTGCCTGAGTCAGGCCTCCGACGATGTCTTCCTTGGCGGTCGGCTCGATCTTAGCGGCTATCAGTCCCATGGACGAATCCTTTCGTGCAGCGTCGTCGTTCTTAGAATGACTCCAAACTAAGCGCGGTGGCCGGGAGGATCAAGTCCACGTGACCGGCTTTTTTAGAGCATTTCTAAAGTGCGTTGGCGAGCGAGCCGGCGAGGAAGCGCATCCAGCGGCGGGCCTCCGGCCGCACCCGCCACGCGACGAGGGCGCGGGCGGCCGAATCCTGCCCCGTCGCCGACGCTTCGAGCAGGCGGATGAGCCAGATCTCGTCGTCGGAGACGCTGCGGGTTCCGGGCCGGTAGAGCGCGATCTCGCGGCTTGCCTTGTCGGCCAACCCCCGGAAGAACGCGGTCGCGAAACGTTCGAGCGAGACGTTGGCCTCGCCGGCGAGCAGGAAACAGGCCCGCTCCAGATCCGGCTTCGGCGCGAGCCGGCTCTTCAGCGCGAACCAGCGCAGCCGGTCCAGCCTCTCGCGTTCCGCCGCGCTCAGCGTGGCGGGCGCGCCGGCGGGCACGCAGGTGCCCGGAAAGGCGAGGATGCGGGCACTGGTGGTTCCCGAGACGAGGGCCTCGGCAGGACGATCGACGGCAAGCGCAGGCATGGTCATCCGCATGAACAGGTTGCGGCCGCAGTCAGCCAGATTTGAAGCGTTCTAAACTTGACAACGGTCAGCTATCTTCATAGCAGCGACGAAGGCGCTTGCAAAGCGCGCGCGTCCCGCGCGGCAGCGCCGTCCCGCCTTTCTCCCTGGTCCGGAAGGAGCACGGCTCTTGGCCAAGCGCTGGCGCGACGCGCCGTCCCCCTGCATCGACATCTGCAAATACCGCGATGCGGGCCGCTGCATCGGCTGCGGCATGACCAAGCCGGAGAAGAAATCGTTCAAGCGGCTGGACGGCAAGGCGGAAAAGAAAGCCTTCTTCAGGGACCTCGTCCTGCGCCTTCGCGCCATGCGCCGCTACGACCGGTGGGCGCATGTCTACCGGCGCAAATGCGAGAAGAAGGACGTGCCTTGTCCGCTCGACCGGCTGGACAAAGCCGCCGACGCCTGAGCGGGCAGAGCCGCCCCGCAGGTATCGCTCAGGCCCGGTTCTTCTTCGGCTTCGGCCGTCGCGGCTTGTCGCGGGAGGGACCGCCCGCGCCGTGGACCGGCTTACCCTTCTTCCTCGGAGCACCGCGCTCGCCCTCTGCGCCGCCCGCGCCGCCGCGGCTGTCGGCCAAAGCGATGGTGATGTCGTCGCCCTCGCTGTGCGCCGCGGCCTCCGCGAAGCGCTTTGCGACGCTCTCGGTGATCTCGAACTTGGTCTCCCGGTCGAAGATCTTGATCGCGCCGATCTCCTGACGCGTGATCTTGCCCCGCCGGCACAGAAGCGGCAGCAGCCATTTCGGGTCGGCGTTGTTGCGCCGCCCGACATCCATCCGGAACCAGACCGAGGGGCCGCTCCGCTCGTGCTTGGCGAGGCCGCGCTCGTCGCGGTCGCGCCCGGGCCTCGCTCCCTTGGGGTCCGGGCCGAAGTTCGGCTCGAACACGTCTTCGGGAGAGGGCAGGGAAGCGCGCCACCGGCGGACCAGCGCCGCGGCGAGCACCTCCGGCGAATGCGCCGCGATCAGCCGTGCTGCCGTCGCTACGTCTTCCTCGCTGGCCTCCTCGGTGAAGATCGGGTCGGCCAGCAGCCGCGCCTCGTCGGCGGCGCGGATCTCCTCGGCGGAGGGTGCGGCGCCCCAGGTGGCGTTGATGCGGGCCTCGACGAGCAGCCGCTCGGCCTTGCGGCGGCGGGAGATCGGCACGAGCAGGACGGAGACGCCCTTGCGTCCCGCGCGGCCGGTGCGGCCCGAGCGGTGCTGCAGCGTCTCGGCGTCGCTCGGCAGGTCGGCGTGGATGACGAGGCCGAGGCTCGGCAGGTCGAGCCCGCGCGCGGCGACGTCGGTGGCGACGCAGACGCGTGCCCGGCCGTCGCGCAGCGCCTGGATCGCCTGGTTGCGCTCGGCCTGGCCGAGCTCGCCCGAAAGCGTCACGGCGGCGAAGCCGCGCTCGATCAGCGCCGACGACAGATGCCGCACGGTCTCGCGGGTGTTGCAGAAGACGATGGCGCTCGGCGCCTCGGCCTGGCGCAGGATGTTGGTGACGGCGTGCTCGACCTCGTTCGGCGCGATCCGCACGGCTCGGTACTCGATGTCGGCATGGCCGGCCTGGCCACGCGCGACCTCGATCCGCAGCGCCCCCTGCTGGTAGCGCTTGGTCATCTGCAGGATCGTCTTCGGCAGCGTCGCCGAGAACAGCAGCGTGCGGCGCGAGGCAGGCGTCGCCTCCAGCAGGAACTCCAGATCCTCGCGGAAGCCGAGATTGAGCATCTCGTCGGCCTCGTCGATGACCAGCGCCTTCAGATTGCCGATCTGCAGCGCGCCGCGCGTCAGGTGGTCGCGCAGCCGCCCGGGCGTGCCGACGACGATGTGGACGCCTTGGCCCAGCAGGCGGCGCTCCGCGCGCGGGTCCATGCCGCCGACGAGGGTCGCGACCTTGGCACCGGTACGCGCGTAGAGCCACGCCAGCTCGTTGGTCACCTGAATGGCGAGTTCGCGCGTCGGCGCGACGATCAGCGCCATCGGCTCGCCCGCCTCGGGCAGCCTCTCGGCGTCGCCGAGCAGGTCCGGAGCGAGCGCGAGCCCGTAGGCGACGGTCTTGCCGGACCCGGTCTGGGCGGAAACCAGGAGGTCACGACCCGCCGCCTCCGGCTTCAGGACGGCCGACTGCACGTCGGTGAGGTCGGCATAGCCACGGTCGGCAAGGGCGGCGGCGAGCGGAGCGCTCGTCGAGGGAAGGGTCATGGAATTATCCTGGACGGTCGGCACGGGAGCCCGCCAATGGCCGCGGTTCCCGAAGGGCAGGCGACAAGGCGCCTGAATATTGGCTGCTCCATACCAAGCTTTCGCCGCCAAGCCAATCGGGGCGGCGACGGGCGCAAGATTGCCGCCGGGCCGGGCCTGGCGCCGAGAGGCTCTGCGGCCCCAGGTAACCATCATCTCGCGGCGCAGCCGTTCCGCGACGAATCATGCTGCTTATCCGGCGGGTGCCGCGTATAAGCGCGCCGGCCCAATGAGGGGCCTGGAGAGAGTCATGCGTTTCTGGAAACTTGCCGCAGCGGGGCTGCTTGTCGTGGCGGCCTCTGCCGGAGCAGCGAAGGCGGAAGATCTTCTGATCGTCCTGAAGAACGATACGGGTTCGGTGCTGAACACCTTCCACACCTCGCCGGTCGGCGTCGACGAGTGGGAGGACGACGTCCTGGGAAGCCAGGTTCTCGCTCCCGGCGAGAGCATCGAGATCACCATCGCGGACGGGCGCGACGTCTGCGACTACGACATGCGCTTCGAGTTCCAGGGCGACGAACTGGAAACCACGACGGACACGCAGAATCTCTGCGAACTCGGCGAATACACGATCACCGAATAAACCGCCGATCGCCCGTATCCGGGCGAACGAGGACGCAGGCACGGCGCGGCTTTGGCTGCGCCGTGGATGCCCTGAGCCTGCGCCGCCTGTCGGCAGCTGGCCTTCGTGCGAAGTCGTGCTGACTTGACTTCCCGGAGATGTAGGCCCAGCTTAATGTCATGTCGATCGATCGTTTTCCTCTTCCGTTCATGCGGGTGTGTCCCATCGCGGGACACTGACCCACGACCCGGTAGCGTCGCGCACCGGTCGTGGGGGCCGGCGAAGTCCGTAGGACGGGCGACAGGCCGGAAGTCGTCGACATCTCAATCATTCCATGAACGAGGCCGCGGCCCGCAGAGCCGTGAAGGCGTCAGTGCGAGGAGGCTTCCATGGCTCCCGGTACATCTCGGCTGCGCAATCCGCCCATCAAGGTGACCCGTTCGGACCACGAGCGGCTTTCGCGGCTGGCCGACGCGCTTTCGGCCGCAAGCTCCAGCGTGGCCGACCGGCTTTTCACGGAACTCGATCGCGCCCGCGTCGTGGACGACGCGCGGATTGCGGCGGATGTCGTCCGCATGGGATCCACCCTCCGCTATACCAGCGATACGGGCGAGGACAGGACCGTGACGCTGGTGTTCCCGGGCGACGCGGATATCGCGGAAGGCAAGATTTCGATCCTGACGCCGATTGGCGTCGCGCTGCTGGGTCTCTCCGCCGGCCAGTCCATCGACTGGACCGCTCGCGACGGCCGTGTCCATCGCTTGACGGTCGAGAACGTCGAGGTGCCGGCTCAGGCCGGTCAAGATCACGCTCACGGCGAAATGCGTCCGGCATGACGATGCACATCCCTCCATGCCGCCTGTCGCTTTTCGGAGGCTGCCTCATCGCAGGACATTAGCCCCTGCGCCGCTCGCGCGGGCAGGGGATCTCCATGTCTTTTGAATGCAACCGCTCCCCGGGCGGGAGCGATGGAGAGCTGCGATGAACAACCGGAACAGCATCCTGACGACCAAGGGTTTCACCATCCTTGAGGTCATGCGCGACCGCCACGTGGCCGCCGACGATCCGCTCGCGCCGATCCTGAAGAACAAGATCGCGAACGCCATCGTGGTGTTCCGCGAGGACATCCCCGTGAACGTCGCCACGCTGAGCAGCCGTGTGACCTTCAGCGTCGACGGTCGCGAACCGGACACGAGGGTCCTCTCGCACGACCAGGTGACCTGGCCGGTGGGCATGTTCCTGCCGATCACCACCGCACGCGGCGCAGCGCTGCTCGGCCTCGCCGAGGGCGAGGAATTCGTTCTGACGAACCGCGACGGCGTCGAGGAGTGCATCCTGCTCGAGACGGTGCACTACCAGCCGGAGGCAGCGCGGCGCGAGAAGGACGCCATGGATGCGCTGGCTCCGTCTCCGCAACGCAAGCCTGCGCTGAGGCTGGTACGGGCCGGCCGGCCGCAGCTGGTGCCGGACGTGCCCGGCGGCTACGACGATCCCGGTCCCGCCGCCGCGTAAGCGCAGTTCGTCAGGCGCCGGCGAGCGGTGACGTTTGCCGGCGCCTGACGCCCCATTCGAGCCCGGCCTGACGCTTCCGCGACGTCCTTGCGCTTGTCGAGCCGGTGTCGTCCTTCCCCTTTGCCACAGCCTTCGTCCCGCGCGCTTCATGCGGCGTTAGACGGCTGCTGCGTCGTGAGATCATGCCATGTCCGTACACGAACATTCACCCATCCCCGTCATGGACGAGTCCGCCCGCCGGCCGTTCTGGACGGGCGCGAAGTCGATCCTGAAGCGCGCGTTCAAGCGGTGGCAAAGAGGCCGAGCCGAGAGAGCGCTACACCTCCTCGACGATCATCAACTGGCCGATATCGGGATTGCACGAAACGATATCGCGCGTGCCGTCGACGAGGTCCTCGAGCGCCCGGGACGCCGCCGCAACGGCGGTCGATGACGGCTCTTGCCGGCCGCTCCGGCGGGACGATCCCTCATCGGGGTCATCCCGCTCCGGCCTGATCGGCGGATGACGGCCGGTCAGGCCGCCAGCGTCTCGGGGTAGCGCTCGACCGCGCCGGCGACGAGGCCCTTGTGCAGCGCCCTGATCGTCGCCTCGAAGTCGGCCTCCTCGACGATCACCTGCAGGTCGACCTTGCGGATCAGGTCGTGGACGCCGAGCGGCACGATGCCGGCCTCGGTGAGGACGGTGATCGCCTTGCCGAGCGTGCTGATGCCGCCGAGGTCCCGGCCGATCGCGGAGACGAGGGCCAGCTTGCGCAAGCTGATGCCGGCGTTCGGGAACGCCTTCGACAGATCCGCTTCGACGCGCTTGATCGCCTGCATCGAGCCCTTGAGGAAATGCGTGATCGTGTTGGCGTTCGAGGTCTTCGCGATGATCCAGACCTTGTGCCGGCGCAGCGCCTCGAGGATCTCGCTGTCGTAGCCCTTGACGCCGACCATGTCCTGGTCGTGGAACTCGAAGGCGAAGACGCCCTTGAGGCCGGTGACGATCTCGACGCCCGGCCGCGCCGTCAGGAGATCCGAGCGGATGACCGTTCCCGGATGCTCCGGCTCGAAGGCATTCTTGACGCGCAGGGGAATGCCGGCCTGTCGCAGGCTCTTGGCCGCCCGGGGATGGATCGCCTCCATGCCCATGTTGGAGAGCTGGTCGGCCACGTCGTAATTGGTCTCGCCGATCACGCGCACCGCGTCCGGGCCGACGATGCGGGGATCGGCGGACGACAGATGGAACTCCTTGTGGATGATCGCTTCGGCAGCATTCGTCATGACCGCCACGCGCGACAGCGTCACCTCGGAGTATCCGCGATCATAGGTGCCCATGAGCATCTCGACGCATTGCGCATAGCCGGTCACCACCGGCAGCTCACGGCTGATGTCGATGTCGGCGAAGGCGCGTTCGATGGCCTCGTCGAGCGGCAGCTGCCCGTCCTCGCGCCAGCCGGTCAGGTCGACGAAGCGCGCGCTGATGCCATGGCTTCTCAGGAGCAGCACGGTGTTGTGCGCCGACTGCGCCTCGCCCAGCGACGACAGCATCTCGCGCACGGTCAGGAGGTGCTTGTCGAGCTGGAAATGGCCGAACGAGCACAGCCGCGCCAGGTCGATCAGGCAGGACCGAACCCCCTCGATGCGCTCCTTCACGAAGCGGTCGGCGACTTCGCGCAGGCCGTCCTCGGCGAAGATCTCGGCGTTCTTGTCCAGCATGCGCCGCGCGACGTCGCTGAGGGCGTCGCCCCAGCTCCAGCCGCTCTCGGCGCTGGCGAACAGCTTGTAGACCCCCGGCTCCCCGGATTTCTTGTGCTCGAGCAGCGCGTCCGTCATGCCGCCATAGGCGGACACGACGAAGATGCGGTTGTAGAGCGCCTCGCCCTTCCGGTCCCCGATCAGGACGGTATCGAGCAACTCGGCCGTGCGGGACATCGAGGTGCCGCCGATCTTCTCGACGCTATGAGGCGGTCTGGTCATGTGGTCTCCAGTGCCGCGCCCGCCAGGCGGGAGCAGCTGCAGTTGTCTTCTGGTAAAGGCGGCGTCGCGGAAGGCTTCCGGGACAGGCTAGTCGATCCTGCCGGTGGCGATCTCGATCGGGCCGGCCGGATCGCGCGACGACAGGAAGGCCGGGCGGGGCGACTTGGCGGCGAACGGCTCGACCACCTTGTTGCGCCAGGCATTGTAGACGAAGAACGCGTTCGAGCGCGGGAACGGCGTGATGTTGCCGTTCGAGCCGTGCAGCGTGTTGCAGTCGAACAGCACGACCGTTCCGGCGACGCCCGCGGCGTAGTCGATGCCGAAGCGGTCGGCCATCTGGGTCAGGCTGTCATGGCTCGGAACGCCGATCTCCTGCTTCTTGAGCGACGTCTTGTGGTTGTCGTCGGGGGTTTCCCCCGCACAGGCGATGAAGGTGCGGTGCGATCCGGGCATCAGCATCAGGGGGCCGTTGAGGGCGTCGTTGTCGGTCAGGAGGATCGAGGCGGAGATCGCCCGCATCCGCGGCATGCCGTCCTCGGCGTGCCAGGTCTCGAAATCGGAATGCCAGTAGAACTCCTTGCCGGTGAAGCCCGGCTTGTAGTTCAGGCGGCTCTGATGGAGATAGACGTCGTCGCCGAGCAGGTAGCGGACCCGTCCCGCAACCCGCTCGTCGCGGGCCAGGCGGTCGAACAGGGCGTTCTCCTCGTCGAGCCGGAACACCGTCCGCACCTCGTTGGAGCCGGGCTCGGTGATGACGTTCTCGGCCGAGAGCCGGGCCTCGCCGCTGCGCATGCGGCGCGATTCTTCCTGCAGGGCCGTGACTTCCGGCGTCGAGAACACGTCCTTGAGGACGAGGTAGCCGTTCTGGTCGAAGCTCTCTGCCTGCTCGCGCGTCAGCGGCGCCTCCGGCGTCCATCGGGACCAGACCACCGGGTCCTGGCGTTCCAGCCACTGCTCGCTCTCGAGCCGGGTCGGGTAGACGTCGTCCTGCGTCCTCGTTTCCATCGCGGCGCTCATGGGGAGCTCCTTATTCTCTTGTGTCTTGCGGATCAGGCGCTTTCGGCGGCGGGAGCGTAGGAGCCGTCTTCGCGGTGCACCTCGCTGCCGCTGACGGGCGGGTTGAAGCAGCATGCCATCACCATTTCCGATCGGGCGGTGAGCCGGTGCCGATCGTGCTGGTCGAGCCCGTACATCACGCCGGGCCGGATCTGGTGGACCTCGCCCGTCGCCAAATCCTCGATCGTGCCTTCACCCGAGATGCAGTAGACGCTCTCGAAATGGTGCTTGTAGTGGAAGACGTGGCTGGTGTTCTCGTGGATGCGGGTGATGTGGAACGAAAAGCCCATCCCGTCGCCCGCCAGCAGGAGCCGGGTCGAATCCCAGCCCTGCGACTTGACCAGGCGGTCGCTCTGCCGCGCTTCGGCAAGATCTCTGATGATCATGGTGACGGCTCCTTATTCGGCGGCGACGCGCTGGTCGATCAGGACCTCGCCGAACGCCGCTTCCAGAATGTCGAGGGCGGCGGCGAACTGTGCCTGATCGATGGTCAGGGGTGCCAGCACCTTGACGATCTCGTCGCGGGCGCCGGAGGTCTCGATGATCAGCCCCTGCCGGAAGCACGCCCGGCAGATCTCCTCGGCCACCGCGCCGTTGCCGGCGTCGATGCCCTGCATCATGCCGCGACCGCGCAGGCTGAGCCCGTGCGTCTCGGCGATGACGCCCAGTCGATCACCCAGATAGGTAGACTTCCTGGCGATCTCCGCCTCGAACGCGCCGTCCGACCAGAACTTCTCGAGCGCCGCGGTCGCGGTGACGAAGGCGTGGTTGTTGCCCCGGAACGTGCCGTTGTGCTCGGCCGGCTCCCAGATGTCGTGGCCCGGCTTGAACAGCGTCAGCGCCATCGGCAGGCCCATGCCGGAGAGCGACTTGGCCATGGTGACGATGTCGGGGTCGAGATTCATGCCCTCGAACGAGAAGAAGCTTCCCGTCCGACCGCATCCGGCCTGGATGTCGTCGATGATGAACAGCGCGCCGTGCCGGCGTGCGACGGCCTGGATCTTCCTCAGCCACTCCGGCGAAGCGGCATTGAGCCCGCCTTCGCCCTGCACCGTCTCGACGATGATCGCCGCGGGCGCATCGAAGCCGCCCGAGGGATCGGACAACTGCTTGTCGAGCATCTCCGCCGTGTCGATCTCCGGGCCGAAATACCCGTCGAAAGCGGCGCGCGAGACGCCCGAGAGTGCCGTGCCCGCACCCTGGCGATGGCCCGAATTGCCGGTCGCGGCGAGGGCGCCGAGCGTCACGCCGTGAAAGCCGTTGGTGAAGGCGACGATGTTGGTGCGTCCGGTGACCTTGCGCGCCAGCTTGATCGCGGCTTCCACCGCGTTGGCGCCGGTCGGGCCGGTGAACTGCAGCTTGTAGTCGAGGCCGCGCGGCTTGAGCACGACCCGCTCGAAGGTCTCCAGGAAGGCCTGCTTGGCATCGGTGAACATGTCGAGCCCGTGGGCGATGCCGTCAGACGCGATGTAGTCGATCAGTGCGGCCTTGAGGTCGGGATCGTTGTGCCCGTAGTTCAGCGTCGAGCAGCCGGCGAGGAAGTCGGTATAGGCCGCGCCGGAGCGGTCGAAGAGCGTCGCGCCCTGCGCCTTCCCGAACGTCTTGGGGAAGCTGCGCGAATAGGAGCGGACCTGGCTTTCGACGCGGTCGAACACGGGCGAGAAGGCGGGAATTTTAGCGGTCATGAACACGTCTTTCTTGGGACGGTTGATCGAAGAAGGTGAAGA
>DASYHY010000246.1:0-10494 GCA_036252795.1 Aurantimonas sp.
AGCTTCGTCGTCCGGCTGGTCGGCTCCTACACCAGCGTGGTCGGTTTGCCGCTCTACGAGACGCTGTCGCTGCTCGCCGGCGAGGGCTACGACATCCACGGTCGGTGGAAGGCCGCGACGGTCGAAGCGGAAGACGTATGACCGGCGGGACGGCGAAAGTCACGCCGCTGCGCCCGCGGCGGCAATGTCCGGAATGCGGACGGCCTTCCGACCGCGAGAACTATCCGTTCTGCTCAGCACGCTGCAAGTCGGTCGACCTCAATCGCTGGCTGACGGGACGATACGTCATTCCCGCCAGTGAAGAGGAACCGTCCGACACGTCCGACGGATCGAACTGAGCCGATTGCCGGGCACCACGCGTGCCGGCAGTCCTGGATAGCGGAGTCGTGACGAGCCGCTGAAAACCGGACCGCTCAGGCGGTGCGGTCGCATTCTCCCGCGCCCGCTTCGTCGCCTGATCGATGATCGTTCCAGTCGCGCAACTCACGGACGAAGGGTGCGACCCGCGCGTCTTTCTCCTGGCCGACGATCCCGAGCGCACGCAGCGCATCCTCGACCTCGCTGGCGAGATGCCGGTCGTCATTGTCGTCGTGGGACATGGCGTCAATCCTTGCGGTGAGGGCGAGCCGTGACACCACAATAGACCGATTTCCTGCGCGCGATATCAAGTGCTTTAAGCGTCTGGCTGGCGCTGGGCTGTTTCCGCGGTGTTGCGTGGATGCGAGGCTCTGCCTCGTCCGGTCGGCCCGTCTCCTAGCGTGCCACCGCGCCGACCACCACGTTCTCCTCTTCGCCGATGTCGATCCAGATGCCGGGATCGTTCTTGCTCTGTCGCTTCACGAATGTGTAGGGCGCATCCGCCCAGGCGACGACCCGCCAGTTCAGATTGTCGAGGATGAAGTCGCCGCGGTCGGTTTGCAGCGTCAGGACGGCATGGCCTTCGCCATCGTGCTTGCGAACGACGGTGAGGAGCAGGTTGGACAGGTCGATTCCCATCTCGTGGAGCGTGCGGCGCTTCAGCAGCGCGTAGTCTTCGCAGTCGCCTGCATCGGTCGGATAGGACCAGCGTTCCTCCGTGCCGTGCAGGTCGATGTCGGAGCGCGGCTCGATCCTCGCGTTGATGCGCGTGTTGACCTCGGCGATCGCCAGGATGAGATCATGGCTCAGCTTGAGCGGCGCCACCATGCGGCGGGGCTGGTGCGGACGGCACTCGTCCCTGTTCTCGAGGCAGAAGAGGTGGTGCCCGATGGGCTGCGTCGTGCCCTTGCCGAGGGGCATGAACCCGGGCAGGCTGTCGGCTGCCGCCGTGCCCCCGAAGAGCGCGAGACACAGGAATAGCGTGGCGCCGATCGCGCACTTGTTCGACATCCGCACCCCCAGAAGCGAAAGCGATGGCTGAGCTGATTTGAGGATGTTCGGTGCAATGCAAAAAACTGTCAACGCGCCGAGTGTGTCGGAGACGTGACACCGACCAGTCCCGTGCAAGCTTGCGCGCTCCAGGGGAGCTGAGCGGCGCTTCCACAAGCGTTTCCACGCCGATCGTCAGCCGCCTAACGGCTGGATTTCATGGATATTTCGAGGTGCGGACGAAGCCCGTGTGACATTTGGGCGACAGTCATCGATTACCGCACGGCAACAGGGAACAAACGGTGCAGTATCTTCAGCAATCGTCGCGGGAAGCGGCAACCAGATCGAGGGCCGCGCGCTCGATCAGCTGCAGGTCGTTCGGCCGCGACAGTCGGTGGTCCCCGTCGCGGACGAGCGTCACCACCACCCCCTCCGACGGAAGATGGCTGACCAACTCGAGTGCGTGCTCGTACGGAACGTCGGGATCGGCCATGCCCTGGATGATGGTCACGGGGCAGCCGGTATCGATCAGCCCGCTCATCACGAGGTTGGCCTTGCCGTCTTCGAACAGCTTCTGCGTGTAGATCGTCGGCGTGTCGGAATAGGCCGACGGTTCGGACAGGACTCCCGCCTCCGCCAGCTGCCGGCGCTGGTCCGCGGTCAGCTTCGGCTGCATCAGGCGCTCGGTGAAGTCGGGTGCCGGGGCCAGCAGCAGCAGTCCGACGACCGGCGTGCCGCCGCCTGCGGCGCGCGCCCGCTGAACCAGCCGCAGCGCGATCCACGCCCCCATGGAGGAGCCGACGAGGATCGCCGGCCCGTCGACCGCCGTAGCGATCACGGCGGCCGCTTCCTCGACCCAGCGGCTGATCGTCCCGTCCTTGAAGCGGCCGCCCGACTCGCCGTGGCCGGAATAGTCGAACCGGCAGAAGGCCAGGCCCTTTGCGTCCGCGAGCCGGGACAGATGCTCGGCCTTGGTGCCGCGCATGTCGGAGCGATAGCCGCCCAGCCAGACCAGCGCTGGCCCGTCTCCCTGGCGACTGGCGAACGCGATGCGGCGGGCGGCGTCGCCGGAACCGACAACGACGGTGCCGGAACGTTCGGGCGTGGCGTCCATGGAAAGCTCCTCCGGGTTCGGGTGCATTTACCCGCCGAAGACGCGTCCGTGAACCCCTTGTTGGCCTGCCAAGGGCGAGGCGCCTCCCAGGGTGACGCAGCGAGATATTGCCCTCGGCACCTTGCCGCCGGAGGGTATCGGGTACATTTTCTGACGGCGCGGCGTGCCAAACGGCTCTGCCGATGCTATAGAAACTCCCCGCGAAGAGGCACCGATCTATCAGGCCGTCTCGTGCTCCTTTTGGAGCCTACGGTCCTCGCGTGTCTTTTTCGGCAGCCAGCGTCGTCAACAACAGGAGTCAACGACCATTCGCAGACCATTTCGTGCCCCACCGGCCCAGAAGGAAGGACCGCGCTCCAACAAGGAGATCCGCGTCCCGATGATTCAGCTGATCGACGTGGAGGGAGTGAACCAGGGTCAGATCGCGACCCAGGAAGCCCTCGCGATGGCGGAGGAGGCGGGTCTCGATCTCGTGGAGATCGTGCCGACCGCCAATCCTCCTGTCTGCAAGATCCTCGATCTGGGCAAGCTCAAATACGAGAACCAGAAGAAGTCTGCCGAGGCACGCAAGCGCCAGAAGACCATCGAGGTCAAGGAGATCAAGATGCGTCCGAACATCGACGAGCACGACTACGAGACCAAGATGAAGGCGGTCCGGCGGTTCTTCGACGATGGCGACAAGGTCAAGGTGACGCTGCGCTTCCGCGGTCGCGAGATGGCGCACCAGGAACTCGGCATGCGGCTGCTCAACCGGGTCCGCGAGGAGACGGCGGAGATCTCCAAGGTCGAGGCCGAGCCGAAGCTCGAGGGCCGGCAGATGATGATGGTGCTCGCGCCGCGCGGATGATGCTCGCTCTGGGCGGCTGACCGCGACGCGGCGCCTCTGCCGGAGACGCCGCGATCCAGCGCCGCCGCCGGCATCGTCGATCATGATGCGGCTCGACCCTCGGACGATCAATCGGCTTTGGCGCCGCCCGTGCGCGCAAGCCGCCCGCGGGGCGCCGGCTTCGCGGCAGCCGGCTTTCGCCGGCCGGGCGCCTTCGGGCCCTGGCCCGGAAATGCGACCTGCAGGGCGACGGATCTGAGGGCGGCGATGGAAGAAGTCGAGGGCCTCACCGTCTCTGCCTCGCCCGCAGCTTCTTGCTCGATGATCGCGATCAGCCGATCCTCGACGTTCCGGGCGTGCCCTGACCCATGGCCGATTGAGGGCCGGTCGAGCCGGCTCAGCCTGATCATCAGCCGCTGGGACCCGCGAAGCGCACCGATTGTCGGGTGTTCGCTTTCGTTCTCGCCGTCTGCCAGCCGTGCAGCGGCCTCCTGCAACTGCTCTGCATCCGCTTGGACCGCCGGCCGCAGCGACCCCCCCACGGGCGGAAGAAAGAAGCGCCGGTCGGCGAGAAGATCATCGGCCGCCGCGTTGGCGATCAGGACGCGCAATCGCGGGCACAGAAGCATCACGCCCGCCGCCAGCCTGTCCCAGCCCGCTTCGATCGCCGAAGCGCCGTCGTGCCGGCGGTTCTGCAGGCTGCGCGTGGTCCGCAGGCTCAGGACGATGTCGTCACCGAGCCGGCGCAGAAGCGTCGCCACGGCCGCGTCGTAACGCTCGTGGTATGGCCGGGGGAATCGCACGGAGAAGACGATGACCTGATCGCCGTCGACCTCCGCCACCAGGTCGACCGCCGCCGCCGCCGCGTGTGCGTACGCCGGCGGATCCAGCCGGAGAACGGCGCCGACCAGCGGGGAAGTGGTGGCCCCCGGTGCGGGCGACAGGGAACCAGCCGAAGCGGACGCGGTTCGAGCGGCAGGCACCGCTGCCGCGAGCTCGCGGATCGGTATCCACTCCATCCGTGCTTGTGAAGCTGGAAACAAGTATTCTATGTCCCGCAGCACTAGCGGCCAGCAGGATGGGCAGACAGAGGCAAGTACGACGCGGTCTCGAACATAATCGAGACGGCCAGGAAAATTAATGAGCACCATTGCTTATCATTCCTATGCCCGGCGCCCATGATTCCACCGGAAGTCGAAGTTGGCAAGCTACGACTCCTGCGCATGGGGGAAAATATTTGTCGGCGCAAGAACCACCGCGCGCGACGTGGGTCCGATACTTGCGAGCGGTCTCGCTTCGGTTCCGCAGCCATGGTCTTGCGTCGCGGCAGGCTCCCGACTATAAGCGCATCGTCGAAAACGGAACCGGCCGGCAGGGCATGCCGTGGCGGTTCGCAATGCTTTCGCGACCCTTCCGACTGTATGACGGAACGAGCCGGGCCGGCTGACTGCCGCCTGACATGGTCGCGATCCCCACATGATGGAGAGCAAAATGCCCAAGATGAAGACCAAGTCGAGCGCCAAGAAGCGCTTCCGGATGACGGCCAGCGGCCTTGTCAAGGCGGGCCATGCCGGCAAGCGTCACGGCATGATCAAGCGCTCCAACGACTTCATTCGCGACGCACGCGGCACGAAGATCCTGTCGAAGCCCGACGAGCGGATCGTCAAGATCTACATGCCCTACGACCGCTGAGCGGCGCGGATAACAAGCGAATTTCAGGAGCGACATCATGGCACGAGTGAAACGGGGCGTGACGTCCCACGCCAAGCACAAGAAGGTGCTGAAGCAGGCGAAGGGCTTCTACGGCCGCCGCAAGAACACGATCCGCACGGCGAAGGCAGCCGTCGACCGGTCGAAGCAGTATGCGACCCGCGATCGCCGGGTGAAGAAGCGGAACTTCCGCGCCCTCTGGATCCAGCGCATCAACGCTGCCGTCCGCGAGCATGGCCTGACCTACGGCCGCTTCATCGACGGTCTGGCGAAGGCCGGCATCGAGGTCGACCGCAAGGTGATGTCGGACATCGCCATCCACGAGCCGGAAGCGTTCGCGGCGCTGGTCGAGCAGGCCAAGGCGGCCTTGGCCTATCTCAAGGAATCCGAGTTCGAAGGCGCCTACGAGCGCGCCGTCGGCGAGAAGCGCGCGGCCTGACACTGTCGGCCGCTTGATCTCGAAGGCCCGCGCCGGCTCGCTGCCGCGCGGGCTTTTCCATGTTCGGCGCCGTCGATCGGCGCATTCCGCACGGCGCGGCTTGCCGCGGCCGGACGCAAGGCATGACGAGGGAGTGACAGGGTGAGCGACATCGAGGCTCTCGAAGCGCGGCTGACCGCCGCGATCGCCGATGCGCCGGACGAGGCGGCACTGGAGGCGGTGCGCGTCGCGGCGCTCGGCAAGAAGGGCGAAGTGTCGGAGTTGCTCAAGGGCCTCGGCCGGATGAGCCCCGAGGAGCGGCGCGAGGCAGGGCCGGCGCTGAACGGTCTGCGCGACCGCGTCGCCGAACGCATCACCGGCAGGCGCGAGGCGCTGGCGGAGATCGCCATCGCCGCCCGCCTTGCGGCGGAGACGGTCGACGTGTCGCTGCCGGTCCGCCAGAGTCCGGCGGCTCGTGGGCGCATCCATCCGATCAGCCAGGTGGTCGACGAGATCACCGCGATCTTCGCCGACATGGGCTTTGCCATCGCCGAAGGCCCGGACATCGAGACCGACTACTACAATTTCACCGCGCTGAATTTTCCCGAAGGTCATCCGGCGCGGGAGATGCACGACACGTTCTTCCTGAAGGCGGATGCGAGCGGCGAGCGCAAGGTGCTGCGCACCCATACCTCGCCGGTCCAGATCCGCACCATGGAGGCGCAGAAGCCGCCGATCCGCATCGTCATCCCCGGCAAGACCTACCGGCAGGATTCCGACGCGACCCATTCGCCGATGTTCCACCAGCTCGAGGGGCTGGTGGTCGACAGGACCGCCAACGTCGCCAACATGAAGTGGGTGCTGGAGGAGTTCTGCAAGGCGTTCTTCGAGGTGCCGTCGCTGAACATGCGGTTCCGGCCGTCCTTCTTCCCCTTTACCGAGCCGTCGCTCGAGGTCGACATCCAGTGCGACCGTTCGAACCCCGGCGAGGTGCGCTTCGGCCAGGGCTCCGACTGGATGGAGATTCTCGGCTGCGGCATGGTGCATCCCGACGTGCTGCGCCATGGCGGGCTCGATCCGGACGAGTACCAGGGCTTTGCCTGGGGCATGGGGATCGACCGCATCGCGATGCTGAAATACGGCATGCCGGACCTGCGGGCGTTCTTCGACGCCGACATTCGCTGGCTGCAGCACTACGGCTTCCGCCCGCTCGACATGCCTACCTTGTTCGGGGGGCTTAGTCAGGGGTGACACGGGCAATGGCGAGGCACGCGGGTGGCTGTCGGTGCGGGGCGGTGCGGTTTTCGGTCTCTGCCGATCCGCATTTCGCCGCAATCTGCCATTGCAGCGATTGCCGCAGGGCTTCAGGCGCGTCGTTCCTCGCCTTTGTCGGCTTTGACCGCGACGACGTCCGGTTCGAGGGCGGGGAGTGTTGCTGCTACGGCGAGGCACCGGTGTCCCGCTCCTTCTGCGGGCTGTGCGGCGCGCCGATCGCCTATCGCGATCAACGACTCGCCGACCGGATCTTCTTCGTCCTCGGCGCGATGGACGAACCCGGGCGCTATGCGCCGCAGGAGCAGTCCTTCGTCGGCGAGAAGCTGCCTTTCGCCTGCCTGATGGTCGATCTGCCGGGACACGAAGCCACGAGCGTTCCCCGACCGTGAGGACATAGGACCTGCCGCGTTGCCCGCCCCGCGTCACGATGCGCGGGCAAGGCGAAGCGGCGAAAACGCCAATCCATGCGGCCGGGTGGCCGTGCAACGACCGACGACGCGGGACACCGATGAAACTCACGCTCTCCTGGCTGAAGAGCCATCTCGACACCGACGCCACGCTGGCCGAGATCTGCGAGCGCCTGACGATGATCGGGCTCGAGGTGGAATCCGTCGACGACCGTGCGGTCTTCGCCCCCTTCCACATCGCGCGCGTGCTGACGGCCGAGAAGCATCCCGATGCCGACAAGTTGCGCGTCCTGACCGTCGATGCCGGACCGTCGGTCAACGAGGGCAAGCCCGTGCAGGTGGTCTGTGGCGCGCCCAATGCCCGCGCCGGGCTTGTCGGCGTGCTGGCGCTGCCGGGCACCTACGTGCCAGGCATCGACACGACGCTCTCGGTCGGCCGGATTCGCGGCGTCGAGTCCCACGGCATGATGGTCTCCGAGCGCGAACTGCAGCTCTCCGACGCCCATGAGGGCATCATCGACCTGCCGGAGGACGCGCCGATCGGCACGCGCTTCGCCGACTATGCCGATCTCGCCGACCCGGTGATCGAGATCAACCTGACGCCCAACCGTCCCGACGCGACCGGCGTCGCCGGCATCGCGCGCGATCTCGCGGCGTCGGGCATGGGCACGCTGATCACCGCGGAACCGGAGCGGATTGCCGGTGAGGGCGCCTGCCCCGTTGCCGTCCGCGTCGAGAGCCCGACCTGCACCGGCTTTGCCCTGCGGCGCGTCTCGGGCCTCGCCAACGGCGCATCGCCTTCCTGGATGCAGCAGCGGCTGCGCGCGATCGGCCTTCGCCCGATCAACGCGCTCGTCGACATCACCAACTACGTCACCTTCGACCGCGGCCGCCCGCTGCACGTCTTTGATGCCGCCAAGGTCGCGGGCGACCTCGTGGTGCGCGGTGCGAAGCCCGGCGAGGAAGTGCTGGCGCTCGACGGGCGGACCTATGCGCTCGCCGAGGGCATGTGCGTAATCGCCGACGATAACGGCGTCGAGTCGATCGCCGGCATCATGGGCGGCGAGCACTCCGGCTGCGACGAGACGACGACCGACGTGCTGATCGAATCGGCCCTGTGGGAGCCGCTCGACATCGCCCGGACCGGCCGGACGCTGGGCATCATCACCGATGCCCGTTACCGTTTCGAGCGCGGCGTCGATCCGGCCTTCATGGAGCCCGGGCTCGATCTCGCAACCGCTTTGGTGCTCGAGCTTTGCGGCGGCACGCCCTCCGAACGCGTGGTCGTCGGCGAGCGGCCGGTGGAGGCGCAGGCGATCCCGCTGCCCTTCAGCGAAGTCGAGCGGCTGACCGGACTCGCCGTCGAGCCGGACCGGCAGGCGGAGATCCTGGGTCGTCTCGGCTTCGCCGTCGAGCCGGCCGGAGCTTCGGCGAAGGTGACGCCGCCCAGCTGGCGCCCCGACATAGACGGCAAGGCCGATCTCGTCGAGGAAGTGATGCGCCTCGTCGGCGTCGACCGCATCGCGCCGCAGCCGCTGCCGGCGGCGGCGACGGTCAACGGGCGTATCCTGACGCTGCCGCAGATCCGCGACCGCGCCGCACGCCGGGCGCTGGCCGCCCGCGGCATGGTCGAGACCGTCTCGTACAGTTTCATCCCGGCGGCACATGCCGAAGCCTTTGGCGGCGGAGCCGAGGCGCTGAAGCTGGAGAACCCGATCGCCGCCGACATGTCGGACATGCGCCCCTCGCTGCTGCCGGGCCTTCTGGCCGCAGCCGGCCGCAACGCCGCCCGCGGCCACGGCGATACGGCGCTGTTCGAGGTCGCCGGCATCTATCTCAGCGACCAGCCGGACGGTCAGAAGCGGGTTGCCGGCGGCGTGCGCCGTGGCACGGCAGGGCTGGCCGGTGCCGGCCGAGCCTGGGACGGCAGCGCCGCCGGCGTCTCCGTCTTCGACGCCAAGGCCGACGCGATCGCCGCCCTGGAAGTGGCGGGAGCGCCCGTCGAGAAGCTGATGATCGAGGCGCCGGCGAGCGTCTGGTATCACCCCGGCCGTTCGGGGAGGATCAAGCTCGGGCCGAAGATCGTGCTGGCGGAATTCGGCGAGTTGCACCCGCAGACGCTGAAGCGCCTCGACGTCGCCGGCCCCGCCTGCGGCTTCGAGGTCTTTCTCGACGCCATCCCGGAGCCGAAGATAAAGGCCACGCGCACCAAGCCGATCCTCGCTCTGTCGCCGTTCCAGCCGGTGCGCCGCGACTTCGCCTTCGTCGTCGACGCGGCCGTCCCGGCACTGAAGATCGTGCGCGCCGCCGAAGGCGCCGACAAGAAGCTGGTCGGCGAGGTCCGGGTCTTCGACCTCTTCGCTGGCGCCGCCCTCGGCGAGGGCAAGAAGTCGGTCGCCATCGAGGTGACGCTGAACCCGCTCGAGCGTACCCTCACCGAGGAGGACCTCGATTCCGTCTCGCGTAGCATCGTCGCGCAGGTCGAGAAGGCGACGGGCGGCACCCTGCGCGCCTGAGGAAGGTCTCGCACCGGCCGGGGCTTTCTCCGGCCGGAACCTAGGGGGCGCGTCACCGGTCACGTCTTACGCGCCAGCCAGACCTTGTGGATGGCGGCCTGCGGCTCGTCGAAATCGCTGAGGAGCACCGAGAAGCCGTTCGCCGCCAGGAGGTCGCGATAGGCGGCGTCGCTGTAGCTCGCATAGGCGAAGGGGACGTCGAACATCGTGCCGCTGATGGCCGAATGGCCCGGCCCGCTGGTGAACAGGAGATAGCCGCCCGGCCGCAGCCAGGTGCCGAACCGCTCGATCATGCGCGCCTGCTCGGCGTGGCTCAGATGGAAAAAGCTGTCCCAGGCGATGATCGCGGAGAATTTCTCCTGCGGCTCGTAGGCCAGCATGTCGCTCTGGACGACCGGCACGTCCGGGTATCGGCGGCGAAAATGCGCCAGCATGGCGGCCGATCCGTCGACCGCAGTGATCGAGACCCGCACAGCGACCAGGAATGTCAGGCCGCGATGCCCTGTGCCGCAGCCGCAGTCGAGCAGCCGCTCCCCCGGCTTCAGAACGCTGACGAGGCGCTCGAAATACGGCAACTCCCAAGGCTTGACCTTCCGCGCCGCCTCGAACGCATCCGCGATGACGTCGTAGCCGGCGACTGCCGGATGTCGCAGGTCGAATTCCGCCAACGACGGCCCGGCCTGTCGCGTCATGCGGCTGCCGACAGCCGCTCGCCGGCCATCCGGTAGGAGATCGCCTCGGCGAGGTGGATGCGGCGCACCGGCCCGTCGCCGTCGAGATCGGCGAGCGTGCGCGCTACCTTGAGGATGCGGTGATAGGCGCGGGCGGAGAACTTCATCTGATCGGCTGCCTCGCGCAAGAGCCGCAGCCCGTCGGCGTCG
>DASYHY010000247.1:0-47088 GCA_036252795.1 Aurantimonas sp.
TCGGTCGCCTCGTCCAGCACGATCAGCCGCGGATTGGTCATCAGGGCCCGGCCGATGGCGAGCATCTGCTGTTCCCCGCCGGAAATCTGGTCGCCGTGGTTGCGCCGCCTTTCCTTCAGCCGGGGGAAGAGGTCGTAAACCGCGGCGAGGTCCCAGCGCGAGGCGGGGGCGACGCGACGGGTGGCGAGAAGGTTCTCCTCGACGGTCAGCGTCGGGAAGATCTGCCGGCCTTCCGGCACGAGTCCAAGGCCATGGCGCGCAATCAGATGCGGCTCCTTGCCGGTCACGTCCCGGCCATCGATGAGGATACGGCCGCCGCTCGGCTTGAGGAGGCCGAAGATCGACCTGATCGTGGTGGTCTTGCCCATGCCGTTGCGCCCGAGCAGGGTCACGACCTCGCCGGCCCCGACCGCGATGTCGATGCCGAACAGGATTCGCGACTCGCCGTAGGCGGCCTCCAGGCGCTCGACCCGCAGCATCAGGCGACCTCCTCGCCGAGATAGGCGGCACGGACCTCGGGGTTGCTGCGGATCGATGCTGGCGTGCCGGTGGCGATCAGCTGGCCGTAGACCAGCACGCTGACCCGGTCGGCGAGGGCGAAGACGGCCTCCATGTCGTGTTCGACGAGGACAATCGTGTGCGTCGCCTTCAGCTCCCGCATCAGGGCGACCAGCACGCCCGACTCTTCATGGCCGGTACCGGCAAGCGGTTCGTCCAGAAGCAGCAGCCGTGCGCCGGTGGCCAGCGCGATGGCGATCTCCAGCTGGCGCTTCTCGCCGTGCGAGAGGCTGCCGGCGCGACGGTCGGCCCGGTCGCTCAGCCCGACCCGTGCCAGCGCTGTCATCGCCGCACCGTTGAGGTCGGCCTCCCTGGCGGCTGCCGTGAAGAACCGGAAGCTGGAGCCGGAGCGCGCCTGGACCGCGGCGGCGGCGTTCTCGAGGACGCTGAACCCATCGAGAATGGTGGTGATCTGGAAGGAGCGCGCCATGCCCATGCGGACCCGCTCCGGGACGCCGAGGCGGGTAATATCTTCGCCGGCTAGCCTCACGACGCCCGAGTCGCTTGTGAGTCCGCCCGCCAGCTGGTTGATCAGCGTCGTCTTGCCGGCGCCGTTGGGGCCGATGATGGCGTGAAGCTCGCCGTTCCCGACGTCGAAGCTGACGTCGTCGCTCACGGCGAGCGCGCCGAAGCGCTTGCACAGCCCGCGGACGGAAAGGAGCGGTGCCATCATGGCTCGCTCCTGCCGGAAAGCCGCGCCAGGAACCCCGCGATGCCGCCGCGCGTGAACAGCGCCAGCAGCACGAGCACGATCCCGAGCCCGAGCCGCCAGTGCTCGGAGTAGCGTGCCAGCCAGTCCTCGAGCAGCAGGAAGGCGACCGAGCCGACGATCGGGCCGACAAGCGTGCCCATGCCGCCCAGCACCACCATGACGATGAGTTCGCCGGAGCGCTGCCAGCTCATGAAGGCGGGCGCAACGAACTCGGCCTGGTTGGCGAGGAAGACGCCGGCAATGCCCGCCAGCGCGCCGGCAATGACATAGGCGGTCAGCTGGTAGGCGAAGGGGGCGTAGCCGATCGCCTCCATGCGGGTCCTGTTGTCCCGCGTGCCTCTCAGGACCCGGCCGAAGCGCGAGGCGACGACCGAGCGCAGGGCAAGGAAGGCCAGCGCGAGGCAGAAGAACACCGCGTAGAACAGCGCGATGTCGTTCTCGAGGATCTTGGTGCCGAGCAGAGTCGAGCGGGAGGGCAGGCCGATTCCGTCGTCGCCGCCATAGGCGGAGAGCGAGACCATGAAGAAATACGCCATCTGGCCGAAGGCGAGGGTGATCATGATGAAATAGACGCCGCGCGTGCGCAGCGAGATGGCGCCGGTCGCCAGCGCGAAGAGGCTCGAAGCCGCAATCGCGACGAGCGCCTGCACGAGGATCTCGTCGATGCCGTGGGCGGCGAGGATCGCCACCGCATAGGCGCCGATCCCGAGAAAGGCGGCGTGGCCGAACGATACCAGCGCGCCATAGCCGAGGATGAGGTCGAGCGACATGGCGGCGAGGCCGAAGATCATGACGCGTGTCGCGACGACCAGCAGGAACGGCTCGCCCAGCATGTGCGCCAGCAGCGGAAAGAGCGCCAGCGCCGCGAACAGGAGCCCTGCCGCGGCCGCCGCTCCGGTGCGCCCGACGAAGGGGCGCCCCGACGCTCCGAGACCGGCCATCGCCTTCATCGAGCGGCCGCCTTCGCCGGGAACAGGCCGGAGGGGCGCAGGAACAGCACCGCGGCCATCAGGATGTAGATCAGCATCGGCGCGAGCGTGCGGCCGGTCTGCGATGCGGCCGCCGGATCCATCAGGCTGCGCAGGAGGATCGGCCCGAAGGTCCGGCCCAGCGTATCGACGAGGCCGACGAGGATGGCGGCGACGAAGGCGCCGCGGATCGACCCCACGCCGCCGATCACGATGACCACGAAGGTCAGGATCAGGATGCTGTCGCCCATGCCGGGCT
Organism: Aurantimonas sp.; assembly: GCA_036252795.1. Classification (GTDB taxonomy): domain Bacteria; phylum Pseudomonadota; class Alphaproteobacteria; order Rhizobiales; family Rhizobiaceae; genus Aurantimonas. The sequence goes on from DASYHY010000247.1 coordinate 2,498, forward strand.
CGACCGACAGGATCGGCGCGACGAGCGCGCCGGCAAGCGCCGCCAGCATAGCGCCGAGCCCGAAGACCAGCATGAACAGCCGCCTGATGTCGACGCCGAGAGCCGAGACGATCGGCGCATTGCTGGCTCCGGCCCGCAGCAGCATGCCCACTCGCGTGTGGTGGACGAGCAGATAGAGCCCGAGTGCGGTGGCGAGGCCGGCGCCGATGATGACCAGCCGGAACACCGGATAGCGCATGTTCCCGATCAGCGGAATCGAGCCGGCGAGCATGTCCGGGATCGGCACGCTGAGCGGCGCGGCGCCCCAGAGGATCTTGACCCCCTCGTTGAGGATCAGGATCAGGCCGAACGTCGCCAGAACCTGGTCGAGATGATCGCGATCATAGAGCCGCTGGAAGATCAGCCGCTCAAGCAGGATGCCGAAGGCGAGCGCGGCCGGCAGGGCGATCGCCAGGCCGAGAAAGAAGTCGCCGGTGTAGGCGGTGAAGGTGGCCGCGAGATACGCCCCGACCATGTAGAGGACGCCGTGGGCGAGGTTGATCAGATCCATGATCCCGAAGATCAGGGTCAGCCCCGCCGCTACCAGGAACAGCAGGATCCCGAACTGGATCCCGTTGAGTGTCTGGAGAAGAAAGAGATCGAACATCCGGCTCCTTCGGGGGCGATGGCGGACCGCTCCCGGCGCGAGACGCCGGCGGCGCGCCGACGCTTAGCGGTCGGCGCGCCAGTTCTGCAAGCCGTTCGTCGGCTGGTGCCTTGCCCGGCGGCCGTCAGTTCATCTGACAGGCGGAGGCGTAATTGTCCGCGTAGTCCTCGAAGATCGTTTCGGTGATCTGCGTCTCGAACTTCCCGTCCTCGCGCTTGGCCGCCGTCACCAGGTAGAAATCCTGGATCGGGAAGTGGTTCGGGCCGAAGGCGAAATCGCCGCGGAGCGAGGTGAACTCGGCTGCCTCGAGCGCGCTGCGCAGGGCGTCCTTGTCGGAAATGTCGCCGCCCACGGCCTTCACGGCGCTGTCGATCAGCAGCGCTGCGTCGTAGCCGTGCATGGCGTAACTGCCGGGTACGCTGCCGTACTTCGCCTCATAGGCCGCAACGAAGGCCTTCGACTGCGGATTGTCCATGTTCGGCGCCCAATTGGAGCCGCCGAAGAAGCCGACGGCAGCGTCCTGCGTCGCCGGCAGCGTCGTCTCGTCGACGGTGAAGGCGGAGAGGAACGGGATCGTCTCCAGTCCCGCCTGACGGTACTGCTTCACGAGATTCACGCCCATGCCGCCCGGCATGAAGGCATAGACCGCGTCCGGCTGCGCCGCCGCGATCTGGGCGAGCTCGGCCGAGAAGTCGAGCTGGCCGAGCGGGGTGTAGATCTCGTTGACCACCTCGCCCTCGTAGGAATTCTTGAAGCCGGCCAGCGCGTCCTGCCCGGCCTGATAGTTCGGCGCCAGGAGGAAGACGCGGCCGAACCCCTGGTCCTGGGCATATTTCCCGAGCACCTCGTGGTTCTGGTCGTTCTGGTAGGAGACGGCGAAGAAGTTCGGATTGCACTCGACGCCGGCGAGGTTCGAGGGACCCGCATTGGGACTGATCAGGAAGGCGCCCGCATCGGTGACCGGCTTCGCGATGGCGCCGGCGATGTTGGAGAAGATCGGTCCGACGACGAAGTCGGCACCGTCGCGCTCGACGAGTTCCCTGGCCTTGTTCACCGCCACGTCCGGCTTCAGCTCGTCGTCGACGATCTTGATCTCGGTCTCGACGCCGCCGAGCTGCCCGCCCATTTCCTCGACCGCCAGCAGGAAGCCGTCCCGCGCCTGCTCGCCCAGCACCGCAGCCGGGCCGCTCAGGTTGACCATGACGCCGACGGTCAGAGGCTCGCCTTGCTGGGCGGTGGCGGCGCCGACGAACGCGGTGCTCGCGAGAAGGCTCAGCGTGGCGGATCGAACGAAATTCATACCTGCGTCTCCCGACCGACTTCGTAATGTCGTGTTGTTTTCCCGGCGCGGCGCCGGCCGGAGCGGATCGTGCAGAATAGTCGCGGCCAAAACAATAGCGACGGGGGACGCTGCCGGAGTTTCCGGTGAACGGTTGCTCCCTCTCGCTTGCGCCGCTTCGGAGCGGCGACTAAGGAACCGGGCGACCAACGGCCAAGACGCGACGCAGCACGGGATGTCGGCGATGGACTTCGAATCCGCCCGCACGAAGATGGTGGACAACCAGATCCGCACGACGGATGTGTCCAGCCACGCGATCCTCAGGGCCTTCCTGCAGGTCCCGCGCGAGGAGTTCGTCCCCGCTGCGCGAAAGCCGCTCGCCTATATCGACGAGGACGTACCGCTCGGCGGCGGCCGCTTCATCCTCGAACCGTCCCCTTTCGCCAAGCTCCTGCAGCTCGCCGCGGTTCGTCCCGACGACGTCGTGCTCGATGTCGGCTGCGGCACCGGTTACGGGTCCGCGGTACTTTCCCATCTCGCCAGTTCGGTCGTGTCGCTCGAGGAGGATCCGCAACTGGCGGCTCAGGCGACGGACAATCTCGCGCGATTGGACTTCGTCACCTGCGTGGTGGTGGAGGGGAAGCTGACGGAGGGCTACGCTTCCGAGGCACCCTACGACGTCATCTTCTTCCAGGGCTCGGTCGAGGCTCTGCCCGAGACCTTCTACGAACAGCTTCGCGAGGGCGGACGCATGGTCGTGGTCGAAGGCGTCGGCAACGCCGCGGCCGCCCGGCTCTACATCAAGGATGATGACGGTATCGTCTCGGACCGGTTCGGGTTCAACTGCAGCATTCCGCCGCTTCCGGGCTTTGCGAAGGCGGCGACTTTCCAGTTTTGATCCGTGGCGTCGTTGCAGATTTATCCCGCCGGCCGAGAAACCGTCTCAAGGGGCGGCTGCGCCCTTGATCTGCAGCCCCTGGAACTGATCAATGTACGGCTGACTGAGCCGACGGTCTCGCGCGCTTCATGTTTGGCGTGAAGCGGCCGGGAATATCGAGAGCTTGAGGTAATCGTGTTGCAGAAGAAGCTCTGGATCGCTCTCGCCCTTACGGCCGGGACGCTGCTGTCGACGGGGCATGCCGCTGTCGCCGAGTCGCTGACAGGCGCCCTGGCGAGGGCCTACGCCAACAACCAGAACCTGAATGCGGCGCGTGCCCAGTTGCGGGCGACGGACGAGAACGTGCCGCAGGCCCGCGCTGGCCTCAGGCCCTTCGTCAGCGGCGTCGGCACCGCCAATGCGAGCCGCAACCGCACGACCTTCGGCGACAACATCTCGACCGAGAGGGGGCGGAGTCAGTCGATCGGCTTCGGGGTCGAGATCAGCCAGACGATCTTCGACGGCTTCCAGACGCCGAACAACGTCTCCGCCGCTCAGGCGCAGGTGCGCGCGTCCCAGCAGAACCTTGCGAACACCGAGCAGAACACGCTGTTCGACGCGGTCGCGGCCTATATGGACGTGCTGCGCGACCGCCAGATCGCGGCGTTCCGCCGCCAGAATCTCGGCTTCCTGCAGGAGCAGGTCCGCGCGGCGAGCGCACGTTTCGAGGTCGGCGAGGGCACGCGCACCGACGTCGCGCAAGCCGAGTCGCAGCAGGCCCTCGCGACGGCACTCCTCAACAGCGCCCTTTCCCAGGTCGCTGCGAGCGAAGCGGCGTATTTCGATATCATCGGCGACCCGCCGACGGACCTCGCGCCGGGGCGGGCGCCGATGAGCATCCTGCCGAACTCGGTCGATGCGGCCATGGCCATCTCCCAGCGGGAACACCCGGCGATCCTGGCGACGCTGGCGGCGGTCGATGCGGCCGCCTTCCAGGTGAAATCCGCCGAGGGCGCGCTGCTGCCGCAGATCAGCGTGACGGGGCGGGTCAACGACACCTATGGCCTCAGCGAGTCGGAAGGCGGCGATCTGCCCGGCGTCAACACGTCGGCGGGCCGCCCGAACGTCCTGACGCAGAACGAGGTGTCGGCCACGGTCGGCGCGCAGCTGACGATCCCGATCTACCAGGGCGGACGCGCCAGCTCGGTCGTGCGCCAGGCCAAGGAAGTGCTGGGCCAGCGTCGGATCGAGGTCGATGGCACGCGCGATCAGGTTCGCGCCGCCGTTGCGACCTCCTGGGCGCAGCTGCAGGCGGCTCGCGCCAACATCACGGGCTACCAGGCGCAGGTTCAGGCGGCGCGACTGGCGCTCAACGGCGTCATCGAGGAGCGCAATGTCGGCCAGCGGACGACGCTCGACGTGCTGAACGCCCAGGCCGACGTGATCACGGCGCAGATCCTCCTCGTGGGCTCGCAGCGCGACGAGGTTGTGGCAGCCTACGGCCTTCTGTCAGCGACCGGGCGCCTGTCGGCACAGCGTCTCTCGCTGGCCGGCCGCACATACGATCCGGACGACCATTACATCGCGGTCGAGGACAAATGGTTCGGCCTGCGGACCCCGGACGGTCGCTGACCGGCCGCCACTGACCGGCCGGCGCAAACTGGCCGCATCCTGAGTCCGCCGCGCAACAGATCGTCTCACTAAGTTGGTGATAGCGCTCCCGAAAGCCATTGCGGGATTCACCTGACGTGCCGTCGGCCTTAGGCTTCACGCATGATTCGCCCGATAGGGTGCCGCCCTGTTGCGCAACATGCGGGAGCTACCCATGAGCAATGCCCTTCCGGTTCCCGATCCGTCGATGGACGAGATTCTGGCCTCGATCAAACGGATCATCGAGAGCGGGGACGAGAAGGTCGTGAAGCGGGGGCCGGCAGCTGCGGCTGGCGGAGGGACGGCGCCTGGCGGCATCGCCGCACCGTCCATTCCGGCCGGATACGCCGAGGCCCTCCAGCCAGAGGCCGACGAGGGCGATGAGCGTCCGGTGACAGAGAACGCGCCTGACGATCATTGGGAGGCCCATTCCCGGTCGGGATACGGTTCGAATGTGGACGAGCCGGCCGCGGGGCTTCCCGGCATCGGCGAGGACCAGCTGCCGGCATCGGACGAGGGGGCGGAAACCGAGTATGGCCCGACGGGGGGCAGCCGCTTCGACGAGCATGCCTTCGAATCGGAGCTGCTGGGTCGCGTGGGCATGATCTCACCCGGTGAAGAGCGGGCCGGGACGAGCGCCTTCCATTCCGAGCGGGACGATCTCGACGGCCCGTCACGGTTCGCCGCGGCAAACAGCGACGACGCCGGCTTGCGTCGAGGCTCGCAGCCGACGCTGGACGAGCCGCCGATCATTGCGGCCCGGGCGCTTGCGGACCCGGCGGCCGCCCAGCGGCTGATCTCGGAGGAAGCCGGCGCGCGCGTCGCTGCTTCGTTCGAGGATCTCGCCCGCGCGATCCGGGAAGACCAGATGCGCTCGGTGGAGGATGCGGTGCAGGAAATGCTCCGCCCGATGCTGCAGGAATGGCTCGACGACAACCTGCCGCGGCTCGTGGAGCGGCTGGTACGCGAGGAAATCGAACGAGTGGCGACGGGCGGTCGGCGCTGAACGGACGCCGCGAACGAAGCTGATCCCGCCGGCGGGCGGCGGCACGTCCGCGACGGCGCGTTGACAGTGCCGAAACCGAGGCTGTAACCGGTGGCGACGCGCAACGCCTCCCGGACACAGCATGATCGAGAAAACTTACGACGCCGCTTCCATCGAGCCGCGCATCGCCCAGCGCTGGGAAGACGCAGGCGCGTTCCGCGCCGGTGCCGGTGCCGCGCCGGGGGCCGAAGCCTTCTCGATCGTCATTCCCCCGCCCAACGTCACCGGCTCGCTGCACATGGGGCACGCGCTGAACGACACGCTGCAGGACATCCTGGTGCGTTTCGAGCGGATGCGCGGCAAGAACGTCCTCTGGCAGCCGGGGCTCGATCATGCCGGCATCGCCACGCAGATGGTCGTCGAACGCCAGCTGGCCGAGCGGCAGGAAAGCGATCGCCGCGCGATGGGGCGCGAGGCGTTCGTGGAGCGCGTCTGGCAGTGGAAAGGCGAATCCGGCGGGGCGATCCTCGGCCAGCTTCGCCGGCTCGGCGCCTCCTGCGACTGGTCTCGCGAGCGGTTCACGATGGACGAGGGCCTGTCCAAGGCGGTTCTCCACGTCTTCGTCGAGCTCTATCGCAAGGGGCTGATCTACAAGGACAAGCGGCTGGTCAACTGGGACCCGAAGCTGCTGACGGCGATTTCCGACCTCGAGGTCGAGCAGAAGGAAGTGAAGGGTCATCTGTGGCACTTCCGCTATCCGCTCGCCGACGGCGTGACCTACGAGCATCCCTTCAATCTGAACGAGGAGGGGGATCGGACGGCCTGGAAACCCTCGGACGGGGAACCGGCGGGCTACGAGACGCGGGATTACCTGGTCGTCGCGACGACGCGGCCGGAGACCATGCTCGGGGACAGCGGCATTGCCGTTCATCCGGAGGATCCACGCTACCAGGGCCTTGTCGGCAAGCACGTCATCCTGCCGCTGGTCGGCCGCCGCATCCCGATCGTCGCCGACGAATATCCGGACCCCGAGGCAGGCACCGGTGCCGTGAAGATGACGCCGGCGCACGACTTCAACGATTTCGAGGTCGGCAAGCGTCACGACCTGGCGATGATCAGCGTCTTCACGGTGGCCGCGGCCATCACGCTGGAGGCGAACGAGGCGTTCCTCGAGGGGCTGGAGCGCAGCGAGGCGCTGGCACAGGCGATCGCGGAGCTGGAAGGCAGCGATCGCTTCGTCGCCCGCGAGCGCATCGTGGTGATGATGGACGAGCTCAGTCTTCTCGCCGGGGTCGAGGATCACCCGCACACCGTACCGCACGGCGATCGCGGCGGCGTGCCCATCGAGCCCTTCCTCACCGACCAGTGGTATGTCGACGCCAAGACCTTGGCCGAGCCCGCGATCGCCAGCGTTCGCGAAGGCCGCACCAGGTTCGTCCCGAAGAACTGGGAGAAGACGTATTTCGACTGGATGGAGAACATCCAGCCCTGGTGCATCTCGCGCCAGCTCTGGTGGGGGCACCAGATCCCGGCCTGGTACGGGCCGCCCGTCCTGGATACCCCAGAGGGACGACGCATTAGCAGCGGCTCTGGTCCGCTCTGCATGTTTGTCGATAGAAATGTAGATGCCGCGCTGGCGCAAGCGGCACGCTACTACGCCAGCGGCAAAGTTATTGTGGTCGAAGACGAGCAGGCCGCAAAGCTGCATCAAGCCCTTAACGATCCCGAGAAGGAAGTCGCTATCTGGCGCGACGAGGACGTGCTCGACACCTGGTTCTCGTCGGCGCTGTGGCCCTTCTCGACGCTCGGCTGGCCCGACAGGACCCCCGAACTGGCGACCTACTATCCGACCAGCGTTCTCGTCACCGGCTTCGACATCATCTTCTTCTGGGTCGCCCGGATGATGATGATGGGTCTCGAGTTCATGGACGAGGAACCCTTCCATACCGTCTATGTCCACGCGCTGGTGCGCGACAAGACCGGCGCCAAGATGTCGAAGTCGAAGGGCAACGTCGTCGACCCGCTGGAACTGATCGACGAGTACGGCGCCGACGCGCTGCGCTTCACGCTGGCGATCATGGCCGCGCAGGGCCGGGACGTGAAGCTCGACACGCAGCGGATCGCCGGATACCGGAATTTCGGCACCAAGCTCTGGAACGCCACCCGCTTCGCGGAGATGAACGGGGCCGTCCACGGTGCTTCCGTCGCTCCGGAGGAGTTGGCGCTGCCGCTCAACCGCTGGATTGTTACCGAACTGGCGAGGACCGCAGACGAGACGCGCGCGGCGCTCGAAGCCTATCGCTTCAACGACGCGGCGGCGGCCCTCTACCGCTTCGTCTGGAACACGTTCTGCGACTGGTATGTCGAGCTGGCAAAGCCGGCGCTGGCCGGCGACGGCGAGGCGGCGGCGAACGAGGTGCGGGCCGTCACAGGCATGGTGCTGGACCGGATCTTCGCACTGCTCCATCCGTTCATGCCCTTCGTCACGGAGGAGTTGTGGGCGGCAACGTCCGGCGGCGGGCGTCCGGGACTGCTGTGCCATGCCGAATGGCCTGCCATCGACTTCGCCGATGCGGAGGCCGCGGACGACATCAACTGGCTGGTCGATCTGGTCAGCGAGATCCGCTCGGTCAGATCCGAGATGAACGTCCCCCCGGCCTCGGAGGCGGCCCTGGTGGCGATCGGTGCCGATGCGACCGCCAGGCAGCGGCTCGAACGGCACGCGGCCGCGCTGCAGCGGTTGGCACGCGTGACGTCCGTCTCCTTCGCGGAACAGGCGCCGGAGCAGGCGGCGCAGATCGTGGTCGGCGGGCTGACCTTCGCGCTGCCCCTGGCAGGAATGATCGACATCGCGGCCGAGCGGGCCCGGCTCGATAAGGCGAGAGGCAAGGCCAGCGCCGAGATCGAGCGGATCGAGCGCAAGCTGGTCAACGAGCGCTTCGTCGCCAATGCGCCCGAGGAGGTCGTTGCGCAGGAGCGCGCGAAGCAGGCGGCCTATCGTGCGGAGGAAGAGAAGCTGACGGCCGCGCTCGACCGTCTGCGCTGAACGGCGGTGCCCGCCGCGACTGTGTCACAGTTTTGACACGGTCGCGGCAGGAAAGGCGGGGCCGCCGGCGGTCCGGGCGCGCGGATCTCCTGACTTGAGTCTGGGACGCCACGGGGCTTGCAAGCTTAGGCCAGCGAAATCAAGGCTTTGGCGCCAGTCGGCGAACGCTATCCGGCAGGGTGGAAGCTGTTGCACGATTGCCGCAAATGTGGCGGCAGCATCACGGATAGAGTTTCCGGGAAGCATTTTCTCGTTTACGTTTGCGTCAACTGCTGATGGGCGGAGGCGCACGGCAGAGAAAATGTGTGAGGGGGAAACTATGTCACATTTCCGCATGATCATGACCGGCGCAACGATCGCGACGATCGCGTTGTCGTCCACGGCGCTCGCCGGGGGCTTCCAGCGCGGCACCGCCGACACCGACATTCTCTACGAGCCGGGCACGTTCAGCATGCGGACCGGCGTCACCTACATCTCGCCGCAGCGCGGCTTCGACTCCGTCAATGGCGTCGGCGGCGATTTCGGCGACTACACCGGCGACTACACGATTCCCTCTCTCGCCATCGGCTTCGGCGGCGACATGTTCGGCTGCGCCGGCACCTACACCGAATCCTTCGCGGCCGAGGCGGACTACACGGACACGCTGGACGGTGCGTTGCCGCGGCAGGTCAGCTCGACGCAGAGCACCTCGAACGTTGACCGGCTGAATTTCGCTGGCGCGGGCTCCACGTCGCGCACCCGGACGATCGGCTTCGACTCCAACGAATTCGGCCTGACCTGCCGTGTCAGCTACAGCTCCGACATGGGCCGGTTCAGCCTGCTCGGCGGCGTGTTCGCCGAAGACTTCAATTTCGAGGGGTCGAGCTTCGGGCAGCGTGATCTGACGAGCCAGCTCGGACCATTCGCGGCCGGCGTGCGCGCCCGGGGGGCACAGGTGGTCCTGCCGTCGCTCGTCGAGGTCGAGTCGGAGGGCGGCTTCAAGGGCGGCTACCGGATCGGCGCAGCGTACGAACTGCCCGAGATCGCCCTGCGGGCGCAGGTTCTCTATCGTTCCGAAGTCGAACACGATTCGGTCCGAGGCGACGGAACCGTCAGCACCGACACGGCACTCGTCCGTCTCGCCGACGGTCAGACGGTATCCATCCCGACCTTCTTCGGTCCCGGTGTCGGTGGCGTGATTGCAGGAAACCTTGCGCCCTTCGCCAACCAGACCATCGACGTCGCATCCTCGCTGAACACGGCGATCAGCCCGCAGAGCCTGACCGTCAATCTGCAGACGGGCATCGCGGAGGGCACGCTGCTTCTCGGCTCGTTCCGGTGGACGGACTGGAGCACCAACCAGAGCGTCGTCAGCACCATCAACAGCACGGTCACGGGCACGTCGTCGAGCTACTCGCCCTATAACTGGCGCGATGGTTATACGGCATCGGTCGGTATCGGCCGCGCCTTCAACGAGCAGATTTCCGGTGCGATCGCGCTCGGCTACGACCGTGGCGTGTCGACAGGATCGGAGACGACCTACACCGATCTCTACACCCTGTCGGGCGGCGTCTCGTTCAAGGCCAACCAGTGGAGCGAGCTGCGCTTCGGCGGTCTCGTCGGCTACTGGACCGACGGCGAGCAGTCGATCGGCGACGGCGCGTACTTCAACGGCAGCGTCGGCGACGACATCGTGCTCGGCGGCACCGCATCGTTCAAGCTGACCTTCTGAACCTCACCCTCAAGCAGTCGGTGATGACAGGAAGGCGCGTCTTCGGACGCGCCTTTCTTGCGTCTGAAAGGTTCCGCTCGCGTCTCGCGAAAAAGCCGATGTGGGATCGGCGCAACACTATTGCATCGCTGCATCGCTTATAAACGAAGGCAGGAATATCCGCCGCGTTGCCGCCACAAAACGCCGTCACCTCGAAAGGGACGCGGAGGTGCGGCTCGGCGCTTTGCGAAGAGTTGGGAGAGACGATGGACGCGCACTCGGTCGACAAGAAGAACCTGCCCAGCCGCCACGTGACGGAAGGGCCCTCGCGCGCTCCGCACCGCTCCTATCTCTACGCGATGGGCCTCACCAAGGAAGAGATCCACCAGCCGCTGGTCGGCGTCGCTTCCTGCTGGAACGAGGCCGCGCCGTGCAACATCTCGCTGATGCGCCAGGCGCAGGTGGTGAAGAAGGGTGTGGCCGCAGCGCGCGGAACGCCCCGCGAATTCTGCACGATCACGGTCACCGACGGCATCGCCATGGGTCATCAGGGCATGAAGGCGTCGCTGGTCTCCCGCGACCTCATCGCCGATTCGGTCGAGCTGACGATGCGCGGCCATGCGTATGACGCGCTGGTCGGTCTGGCCGGCTGCGACAAGTCGCTACCGGGCATGATGATGGCCATGGTCCGGCTCAACGTCCCCTCGGTCTTCATCTATGGCGGTTCGATCCTGCCCGGGAACTTTCGCGGCCAGCAGGTGACCGTCCAGGACATCTTCGAGGCAGTCGGCAAGCATTCGGTCGGCGACATGAGCGACGCTGACCTCGACGAGATCGAGCAGGTGGCGTGTCCGTCGGCAGGGTCGTGCGGCGCCCAGTTCACCGCCAACACCATGGCCACCGTTGCCGAGGCCATCGGTCTGGCGCTGCCCTATTCGTGCGGCGCACCCGCCCCTTACGAGATCCGCGACAAATTCTGCTACGCGTCCGGCGAAATCGTCATGGAGCTCCTGGCGCGCAACATCCGGCCGCGCGACATCGTCACCCTCAGGTCGCTGGAGAACGCCGCGGCCGTCGTGGCGGCGACGGGCGGGTCGACGAACGGCGCGCTGCATCTGCCGGCCATCGCCCATGAATGCGGCATCGAGTTCGACCTGTTCGACGTCGCCGAGATCTTCAAGAAGACGCCGTACATTGCCGACCTCAAGCCGGGCGGCAAATACGTCGCGAAGGACATGTTCGAGGCAGGCGGCATTCCGCTGCTGATGAAGACGATGCTGGAGCACGGCTATCTCCACGGCGACTGCATGACCGTCACCGGCCGCACGCTCGCCGAGAACATGGAAAAGATCGCCTGGAACCCGCACCAGGACGTGGTTCGCGAGGCGAACAACCCGATCACCGTCACCGGCGGCGTCGTCGGGCTCAAGGGCAATCTCGCCAGCGACGGTGCGATCGTGAAGGTTGCCGGCATGAAGAACCTGCGCTTCTCCGGCCCGGCGCGCTGCTTCGATTCGGAGGAAGCCTGTTACGAGGCCGTTTCGAAGCGCGACTACAAGGAAGGCGAGGTGCTGGTCATCCGCTACGAGGGGCCCAAGGGTGGTCCCGGCATGCGGGAGATGCTGTCCACGACGGCGGCGCTGTACGGGCAGGGCATGGGCGACAAGGTTGCGCTCATCACGGACGGTCGCTTCTCCGGCGCGACGCGCGGCTTCTGCATCGGCCATGTCGGTCCGGAAGCGGCTGTCGGCGGCCCGATCGCGCTGCTCCGGGACGGCGACATCATCACGATCGACGCGGTCGAAGGCACGCTGGACGTGGCGCTGTCGGACGAGGAGATGAAGCTGCGCGCCGAGGCCTGGCAGCCGCGCGAGACCGATTACCAGTCGGGCGCCATCTGGAAATATGCCCAGCAGGTCGGGACTGCGCGCAAGGGGGCGGTGACGCACCCGGGCGGTGCAGCAGAAAAGCATTGCTATGCGGATCTCTAGGATCGCCCTTTCCCTTTCGGTCGTCGGCGCGGTCCTGTTCTCGGCGAGCAGCGCGTCGGCTCTCGATCCTGCCGCCAAGGTCAATCCCGAGGCGGGGACGCTGGAGCTGTTCTCGTTCGGCTTCCGGGCCTATCAGCGCGGCGAGAAGCTCGAGGCGTTCGAGGCGTTGCGCTATGCTGCGGACAAGGGGCATCCGGGTGCGCGCTGGAAGCTCGGCAAGATGTATGCCGACGGGGACGGCGTTCCGGAGAACGACTACGAGGCCTTCAAGATCTTCGAGCAGATCGTCCGCGACCAGGACGAGGACGGCGGCGGCTACACGAACGCGGCCTATATCTCGAGTGCGGTGGTCGCGCTGGGCGATTATCTGCGTCGCGGCATCCCGAGCACGCCCGTCGCCGTCGACCTGCCGCGCGCGCGGCAGTTCTATTTCCATGCCGCCTCGTTCTTCGGCGATCCGAAGGCGCAGTTCGAGCTGGGGCGGATGATCCTGCAGGGGGAGGGCGGGAAGGCCGATCCGCGTCAGGCGGCGCGCTGGCTGAAGCTGGCGGCGGAGAAAGGGCATATCGGCGCCAAGGCGCTGCTCGGCTATCTCCTGTTCGACGGGCAGCAGATCGCGCTGCCGGCCCAGCCGGTGCAAGGGCTCGGCATGCTGACCATCGCGCTGAAGCGCGCGTCGCCCGCCGATGCGGAGTGGATCCGGCCGCTGCAGGAGGAGGTCTTCTCGATGGCTTCCGAGGCCGATCGCCGGACGGCGCTCGCCTATGCCGAACAGCAGATCGCTTCCGCGGCCGGAACCGTCACCGAAAACTGACCGGCAAGCGCCGTCAGCCGAGCTCGATCAGCACGGGAACATGGTCGGACGGCTTTTCCCAGCCGCGGACGTGGCTGTCGATTCCCGCCGAGACCAGCCGACCCTGCGCCTCAGGCGACAGCAGCAGGTGGTCGATGCGAATGCCGTTGTTCTTCTGCCAGGCGCCGGCCTGATAATCCCAGAACGTGTAGGTGCCAGCCGTATCGGTCGATGCGCGAAGGGCATCGGCGAGGCCGAGATTGAGGAGCCGGCGATAGGCGGCGCGCGTCTCCGGCTGGAACAGCGCGTCGTCGCGCCAGACCGCCGGGTTGGCTGCGTCCGCCGGTTCGGGGATGACGTTGTAGTCGCCGGCGAGGACGAGCATCTCCTCGCGCGCCAGCGCATGACGCGCATGCGCCACGAGCCGTTCCATCCAGGCCAGCTTGTAGGTGAATTTCTCTGTCCCGATCGGGTTGCCGTTCGGCAGGTAGAGCGAAGCGACGCGCAGTTTCCGGCCGTCCAGATCCCAAACGCCCTCGATGAATCGGGCATGCTCGTCGGCCGTGTCGCCGGGCAGCCGCGGCTCGATCGAGAGCGGCTTTTGCCTGGACAGGAGAGCGACGCCGTTGAAGCCCTTCTGGCCGTGCGTCTCGACATGATAGCCGAGCGCCTCGATCGGCTCGCGCGGGAAGGTCTCGTCGACGTTCTTGATCTCCTGCAGGCAGACGATGTCGGGGGAACGTTCGGAAAGCCAGGCGGTCAAGGCGTCGATGCGTGCCTTGACGCCGTTGATGTTCCAGGTGGCGATGATCACAGGCGGTCAGACGGAGAAGCTGGTGCCGCAGCCGCAGGCCGCAACGGCATTCGGATTGCGGATCTGGAAGGACTGGCCCATCAGATCGTCGACGAAATCGACCACCGACCCTTCCAGATAGGCCAGCGAGACCTGGTCGATCAGGACGCGGGCACCATCGCGCTCCAGCACCAGATCGTCTTCCTCGCGCTCCTGCGTCAGGTCGTATTTGTAGGAGAAGCCGGAGCATCCGCCGCCCTCGACGGAAATGCGCAGTGAATCGGCATCCGCGCTACGCGCAAGGATCGCCGCGATGCGCCGGGCGGCGTTGTCGGAGATGGTCACAGGTTGAGTAGCGGTGTCGCTCATCTGGCAAATCGACACGGCGCTTGCGCTCGTGCCGCTCCTTGTTCGCGGGCTGCTCTCTAAGTATGGACGGGCAAGAGGCCGGTCAATCGGGACGGATCGTTTCCCATGCAAGTGAACACGATCTCCGGGATCGGGATGGGCGGACTGGCGCGGGCGCCTTACGCGGTGCAGCCGGAGGAGACGCGCGGACGGCTCTTCGCCGAATCGGCGAGCCGGACCCGCACGCCCTTTCAGCGCGACCGGGACCGCATCGTCCATGCCACCGCGTTCCGGCGGCTGAAGCACAAGACGCAGGTCTTCGTCGCGACGGAGGGCGACCATTTCCGCACGCGTCTCACCCATACGATCGAAGTGTCGCAGATCGCCCGCGCCTTCGCTCGGGCCTTGCGCCTCGACGAGGACCTGACCGAGGCGATCGCGCTCGTGCACGATTTCGGCCACACGCCCTTCGGGCATGCGGGGGAACGTGCGCTGGACCGGCGGATGCGGCCCTATGGCGGCTTCGATCACAACGCGCAGTCGCTGCGGATCGTCACGACGCTGGAGCGCCGCTACGCGGAGTTCGACGGGCTGAACCTTGCGTGGGAGACGCTGGAAGGCCTCGTCAAGCACAACGGCCCTCTGGCCGGGCCCTTCGCACCGGCGGAGATCACCGTGCCACGGCCCATCGCCGACTTCGATCAGCTTTTTCCGCTCGATCTCGCCAGTTTCGCCAGCCTCGAAGCGCAGGCCGCGGCCATCTCCGACGACATCGCCTACAATACCCACGACCTGGACGATGGTCTGCGCGCAGGTCTGATCGACATCGACGATCTCGCCGGGCTCGACCTCGCCGGGGAGATCCTGGCCGAAGTTCGCGCGGCCTACCCCGGTCTCGACCCGGCCCGCACCGCGCACGAGATCATGCGCCGGCACATCACGCGCATGGTCGAGGACGTCATCGGGACGACCCTGGCAGGGCTCGGTGAAGTGGCGCCCCAGGACGCCGCGGCGGTTCGCGCGACCGACCGGGCGCTGGTCGTGTTTTCGCCACCGATGCGGGCGGCCGTCGACCAGACGCGCCGTTTCCTCTTCGAGCGGGTCTACCGCCATGAAAGCGTCGAGCGCGTCATGGGAACCGCCGAGGAGATCGTCGAGAACCTCTTCGACCGGCTGATCGAGCGGCCAGACCTCATGCCCGGCGAATGGAGCGTGCTATCCCGATGTCCGGGAGAGGACCGCCTGGCGAGACGGGTGGCGGACTATCTCGCAGGGATGACCGACACGTTCGCTCTGGCCGAGCACGGCCGACTGTTTGACGCCACACCGCGTTTGCGATAGCCGGCCAGTCTTCCATCCGGACCGACGGCACAGGCGGCAGGCGGCCCGAGCGTCGGTGCCAGATCGGCGCTCCCTATCGCGGTGCCTCCGAACACATGCAAGGCTACGAGATGAACATCTTCGCCGACTTCGAGAACCGGGTGAAAGTCGCGGTCGAAGCGATCCTCACGGCAGAGGAAATGCCGCCGCAGGATCTGTCCCGCGTGACCGTCGAGCCGCCGCGCGATGCCAGCCATGGCGATCTGGCGACCAATGCCGCGATGGTGCTGGCCAAGCCGCTGGGAGCGCGGCCCCGGGAACTCGCGACGCAGATAGCGGCAAGGCTGGCACGCGACCCGGATGTGGAGACGGCGGAGGTCGCCGGACCCGGCTTCATCAATCTGCGGCTGAAGCCGGGCTTCTGGACGTCGCATCTTGCCGATATCCTGGCGGCCGGAGCGGACTACGGGCGCGGCAAGCCGACCGGCAGGAAGGTGAATGTCGAGTACGTCTCGGCCAACCCGACCGGGCCGATGCATGTCGGCCATACGCGGGGCGCGGTGGTCGGCGATGCCATCGCCAACATCCTGGCCTTCGACGGCGCCGAGGTCACCAGCGAATACTACATCAACGACGCTGGAGAGCAGGTGAACGTCCTCGCGCGTTCGGCCTTCCTCCGGTACCGGGAAGCGTGCGGCGAGAGCATCGGCGATATCCCGGCCGGGCTCTATCCCGGCGATTATCTAAAACCGGTGGGCCAAGCGCTGGCGGCGGAGTACGGCGACAGGCTCACCGCGATGGACGAGAGCGAATGGCTGCCGCTGGTTCGCGGCCGCGCCATCAGCGCGATGATGGCGATGATCCGCGACGACCTGAAGCTGCTGGGCGTCGAGCACGACGTGTTCTTCTCCGAGCGGAGCCTGCACGACCAGGGACTGATCGCCGCCGCGATCGAGGACCTGCGGGCCAAGGGCTACATCTACCAGGGCTCGCTGCCGCCGCCGAAGGGCCAGCTTCCCGAGGACTGGGAAGATCGCGAGCAGACCCTCCTGCGCTCGACCGAAGTCGGCGACGACCAGGATCGGCCGCTGGTGAAGTCCGACGGCGGCTACACCTATTTCGCGGCCGACGTCGCCTATTTCCGCGACAAGTTCAGCCGCGGCTTTGAGGAGATGGTCTACGTCCTCGGCGCCGACCACGGCGGCTACGTCAAGCGGCTGGAGGCGGTGGCGCGGGCGGTGGCCGGGGATGCGGCTCATGTGGACGTGGTGCTCTGCCAGTTGGTGAAGCTCTTTCGCAACGGCGAGCCGATCACGATGTCGAAGCGCTCGGGAAGCTTCGTGACGCTTGCCGATGTGGTCGAGGAGGTGGGGCGTGACCCGGTCCGCTTCATGATGCTCTACCGCAAGAGCGATGCGCCGCTCGACTTCGACTTCGAGAAGGTGACGGAACAGTCCAAGGACAACCCGGTCTTCTACGTCCAGTATGCGCACGCGAGAGCGGCGGCGATCTTCCGGCAAGCCGCCGAGTCGGGCGTCGCGGTGCCGGATTTCGGCAGCCCCGGATCCATCGACCTCGCCTGCCTCGACGACGAGGGAGAACTGGGGCTTATCCGCAAGCTCGCGGAGTTGCCGAGGCTGATCGCGTCGGCCGCCGAGGCGAAGGAGCCGCATCGGCTCGCCTTCTACCTGTACGACGTCGCGGCGACGTTTCACGCGCAGTACAATCGCGGTAAGGACTTCCCGCAATTACGCTTTGTTAACCCTGAAGAGCCCAAGATGACCGAGGCTAGACTGGCCCTGGTCAGGGCAGTCGCCATCGTCATCAAAACCGGACTCGGCCTTATCGGTGCGGACGCTCCGGAAGAAATGCGATGAGCCATCACGCTTTGGTCAACTTCCTCTCCTAGCGCTGGAATACGGCGGTCGGAGGCTTCCGGCGCGAGGGGAACAGGCGGGGACGACATCGATGGGGGACTACACGGACGCTGATCGCCGTCTCGGCCAGCCGGCCGATATGGTCGACGACGATCCCTTCGCGGAACTGGCTCGACTCATCGATGCGCCGATTCCCGTCTCGTCCCCGGTAACGGCTACCGAGTCGGTCAAACGCCAGCAGCCGCTTCCTTCCGAAGATGCCAGCGTCGACTTCGACCTGGACATGGAGGCCTTCGCCGGCGCTCTCGATGACGAGCTGGCGCGCGAGGACGTGGCGCCGGAACCGCGCGGATCAGCGGTGCCTGCCTCGGATGCGACGGGCGTGAGCCCGAACGTCGCGGCTGCCTATTCCGACTGGGTTTCGCCGAAACCACAGAACACCGTACGCGTTGCGCCTGCGCCGTTCGCTGCGGCCTCGCCAGCGCACGTCGTCCCGGAGGAGTCGGACCTGGAGGTCGCGCTCCGCAGCCTCTCGGCGCCGGCCAACCCGCGCGACGCGAAGTATCAGGTGAGCGAGGCCTTCGCTCCCGAGCGGATCGAGGAGCCGGTTCTTCCGGAGCCTGCGGGCCGGGTCTTCGACGATTTCGACGCTCTCATCGCCAGTGAGCTTGCCGCCATGCAGGCGGCGCCGCTCCCGCAGGCCAAGGCGGTCGAGCCGTCGGCCGCCGGCCAGGCTGTCGCCGATTCCGATCCGCAGGCCGCGGACGACTGGGAGGCTGCCCCTGCCTCGCCGGCACCCCGCCAAGCTGCGACCGGCGCCCGCCGGCCGATCATGGCGGATGCGCGGTCCGGGCATGTCGCTGCCGTCCCGTCCCGCGCGTCGGGCGGGCAAGGGCCGCTGTCCCGCCGTCTTGTGGGTGTCGGAGCGAGCCTGCTGGTCGTGGCGCTGATGGGCGGCACCGCAGTCTATCTGCTGACCGGGAACGGCGGGGCCGTCTACGACGCGCCGCTGATCGTGAAGGCGGATACCGACCCGGTGAAGGTCGCGCCGAAGGACCCGGGCGGCCGGGCGATCCCGAACCAGAACAAGGCCGTCTACGAGCGGGTGCAGAGCGCCGACGCCGCGATCGAGCCGTCGCAGCAGACTCTGCTGACCGCTGCGGAGGAGCCGGCCGAGTTGCCGCAGCCCGAACCCGAGCCGGTTCTTTCGGACCTTCCGGGGGTCGATCTGAATCCGATTGCCAGCGCGGTCGCAGCCGAGCCGGTCCGGGTTGCCGAGGCGGGTGGTGACGCCTCGCCGATCGCCGTCCTGACGCCGCGCCGGGTCCGTACCCTCACGGTCAATCCGGATGGGACGCTGGTTGCCGCCGAGGCGGGGCCTTCGACGTCGCTGCAGGAGCTGCGCGGAGAGAATCCGGCGCTGATCGAGGCAGCTTCGAGGCCGCTCGATGCTCTCGCGACCGGGACTACACCCTCGCAAGACGCTGCACCGGCTGCCCAGGGCGATCCCGTACCGGGCGTCCCGATGCCGTCGATGAAGCCGGGTACCGAGCCGGTGCGTGTCGCCGCAGCGGCGCCGGCCGAGCCGCAGCCAGCGCCGGTGGTGACGGCGCCGCCTTCCGCCGCTGCGCCTCAGCCAGAGCCGGCGACGACCGAAATTGCCGCTCTGCCAGAGGCGGCGGCGCCTGCTACCGGCTCCGGCTACTATGTCCAGATCTCGTCGCAGCCGTCGCGCGAGGCTGCCGAGGAGTCGTCGCGGACTCTCGGCCAGCGCTTCAGCGACGTCATCGCTGGTCGCAGCATGGTCATCCAGTCGGCCGACATTCCGGGCAAGGGCACCTACCATCGTGTCCGGGTCGCCACCGGGTCGCAGAACGAGGCGAACGAGCTATGCCAGCGGTTGAAGTCGGCCGGCGGCAGCTGCTTCGTGTCGCGCTAGGCGCCGCGGCTCTCAGCCTTCTCGGCCGGTCCTCCGGACCGGCCTTCTCCCCCACATCATCGACGGACGGGCTCTCCAGCCGGGAACGCGGCGGGGCCGCGACGTCTGCGGAGTACAGCATGAGCGGATCGAAGGCCTGGATCGCCGCGCCCCTGGGGCACCGGCTTTCGGCGGAGGAGCGCGCCTTCTTCGCCGGAGAGCGGCCTTTCGGCTTCATCCTCTTCGCGCGCAACATCGACAGCGGCGGCCAGCTGTCCGATCTTGTCGCCGAGCTGCGCGAGGTGGGCGGTCGAGCCTCGACGCCGATCTTCGTCGACCAGGAGGGGGGGCGCATCAATCGCCTCCGGCCTCCGCTGGCTCCGGCCTATCCGGCGCCGGCGGACATCGGCAGACTCCATGCCGCGAATGCCGAAGCCGGCGAGCGGGCAGCCTGGCTGCAAGGGCGGCTGCTGGCGGCGGATCTGATGCCCTACGGTATCAACGCGGACTGCATTCCCTGCGTCGACGTGCCGGTCCCCGGCGCGCATTCGGTCATCGGCGACCGGGCCTATGCCGAGTCGCCGGCGGAGGTCGCGGCGCTGGGCGGCGCGGTGGCGGCCGGTCTGCTGGCGGGCGGCTCGCTGCCCGTGATGAAGCACATTCCCGGTCACGGCCGGGGTAACGCGGACAGCCATTTGTCGCTGCCGGTCGTCGCCACTGCGCGGGCGGAACTCTCGCGTACCGACTTCGCGCCGTTCCGGGCACTGAACACGTTGCCGGCGGCGATGACCGCGCACATCCTCTACAGCGACATCGACGACACGGCGCCGGCGACGCTGTCGCCGATCGTGATCGGTGAGGTGATCCGAAACGAAATCGGCTTCGACGGGCTGCTGATGACCGACGACATGTCGATGAAGGCGCTGGCCGGCGACATCGGCAATCTCGGTCGACGTGCGCTCGAGGCCGGCTGCGACGTGCTTCTCCATTGCAACGGCGACATGGACGAGATGCGCCGGATCGCCGAGGCCGCGGGGCCGCTGAGCGGAGACGCGGAGCGCCGCGCCCAGGCTGCCGAAGCCGTCATCGCCGATGCGAAGACCGACGCGACCGACGAGGCTGCCTTGCGTGCGGAATACCGGGACCTGATGAGTCGCATCGCCTGAGATGTTGTCGCACCGGCTCGAAAAGGGTAGCGAGGAGCCATTCGGCGTCGCGGGCGCCGGCGAAAGCGGGCGGGCAGGCCAGGACTTGCGGGATCACGACATCGCTTCTTCCCGGACCGGGACGCGTACCGATGGTCGCACCAGCGCCGGCGTCAGCTTTGCCGCGCGCCTCGCCTTCGAGGATGTCTCGCATGCGGTCGGTTCAGTCCAGATCCTCGACGGGATAACGCTGGCGGCCGAGCCGGGCGAGGTTCTCTGCCTCCTCGGTCCTTCAGGATCCGGCAAGACCACGATGCTGCGGGTGGCCGCCGGCATCGAGCGCCAGAGCGCCGGGCGGCTCGTCCTCAACGGGCGGGAGATCGCCGGAGACGCCGTGTTCGTTCCGCCGGAGCAGCGCGGCATCGGCCTGATGTTCCAGGACTTCGCCCTGTTTCCGCACATGACGATCCTCGACAATGTCAGGTTTGGCCTCACCGCGCTGTCCGCCGGCGCCGCCAGGCGCGAGGCGATGGTCGCGCTTGAGCGGGTCGGACTGGCCGATGCCGCGACCCAGTACCCGCACACGCTTTCCGGCGGCGAACAGCAGCGCGTGGCGCTTGCCCGCGCGCTGACCCCCCGGCCTTCGGTGCTGTTGATGGACGAGCCGTTCTCGGGCCTCGACAGCCGCCTCAAGGACGTGGTGCGCAACGACACGCTGCAGATCCTGCGCGAGAGCCGCGCGACCGCGATCATCGTCACGCATGACGCGGAGGAGGCGATGCGCCTCGGCGACCGCATCGCCCTGCTCAAGGACGGCCGCCTCGTGCAGACGGGAACGGCGGCGGAACTCTACAGCCGGCCGACCAGTCTTTTCGCTGCCGGTTTCTTCTCCGAGCTCAACGTGATCGAGGGGGAAGTCCGCGGCGGCCGGGTCGTCACCGCGCTCGGACCCGTCGCAGACTCGCCATCATCCGACGGTACCAGGGTGACGGTGGCCCTTCGCCTCAGCGGGCTGCGGCTCGACGAGCGGCCGGGCGGCGTCTCGGGGCGCATCACGGCGCGGCGCTTCCTCGGCGGTGTGGACCTGATGACGGTGGCGATCGAAGGCGTCGACATGCCGCTGCGTTCGCGTATGCGGGCAGGGTCCGTTGCGGCCGACAAGCGAGATGTCGTTGTTTCCGTTGATCCGCAAGACGTTATCGTGTTTGAAAAATCCGACGACGATCGATAGCATGGCTAAAGAGGGCGCGCTCACGCGTCCATGGGAGATTCTGTAATGGGTAGCTTCAGCATCTGGCACTGGCTCATCGTGCTCGCAGTCGTGCTGCTTCTCTTCGGCCGGGGCAAGATCCCGGAGTTGATGGGCGACGTCGCGAAGGGCATCAAGAGCTTCAAGAAGGGCATGTCGGAGGACGAGACCGAAACGGCCGCTAAGGAACGCCGGGCCCTCGACCACAGCGACGGCGACGTCGTGGCGCGCGACGTTAAGACGGAAAAGTCGGTCAGCTGATTGGTCGAACGGCGGCGCGGGGCGCGGGGCGTGCCGCCCCGCATCCACCTGCGTTCGCCGCCTTCGAGTATAAGCCATGTTGGACATCGCCTGGACCGAACTTCTGGTGATCGCGATCATCCTTGTGATCGTCGTCGGGCCCAAGGATCTGCCGCGCATGCTGCGGACCTTCGGAAGGACCACCAAGCAGATCCGCTCGATGGCGTCGGATTTCCGGCGCCAGTTCGACGACGCGTTGCGGGAGGCCGAACTCGATGAAGTCCGGCAGACGATGTCCGACGCCAAGAAGTTCGACCCGACGAAGGACGTTCGCGCCGCGATGAGTCCGATGAAGGCGATCGGCGACGAGATCCGTTCCTCGCTGACAGCCGCCACGAAGGCGCCGGAGCCGACCGTCCCAGCATCCGCGGCGAAGGCGGAACCGTCATCCACGGCAGGCGCCGAGCCGCCATCCTCGGCAAGCGCCGGGCCGGCGGAATCTGGTGCGGCCGCAGCGGGCGTGGGCGATGCCGGTACGGCGGCGCCGCAGAGCGAGGCGAAGGCCCGCAAGACCGAGGACGCCGCGTGAGTGCACCCAGGGACGACATCGAGGCTTCTTCGGCGCCGCTGATGGAGCATCTGCTCGAGTTGCGGCGTCGCCTGATGTGGAGCATCGGCGGCTTCCTGATTGCGTTCATCTGCTGCTTCTTCTTTGCCAAGGAAATCTTCAATTTCCTGGTGGTGCCGTACCAGACGGCGTCCGACTGGGCAGGTATCACCGACCGGCGGGTCGAGCTCATCTACACCGCGCCGCAGGAGTTCTTCTTCACCCAGGTGAAGATTGCCGCCTTCGGCGGCGTCTTTCTCGCCTTCCCGCTGATCGCCAGCCAGATCTACAAGTTCGTTGCGCCCGGGCTCTATCGCAACGAGCGCCACGCCTTCCTGCCGTTCCTGGTGGCGACGCCCCTGCTGTTCCTGCTGGGCGCGACGCTGGTCTATTATTTCTTCACGCCGATGGTGATGTGGTTCTTCCTGTCAATGGAGCAGGTCGGCACCGGCGGTCAGGCCGCGATCCAGCTGCTGCCCCGGGTTTCGGAGTATCTGTCGCTGATCATGACGCTGATCTTCGCCTTCGGCCTGGTCTTCCAGCTGCCGGTCGTGGCGACGCTGCTCGTGCGGGCGGGCATGACGACGGCCGAGGGGCTGGCCTCGAAGCGCAAATACGCCATCGTGCTCGCCTTCGTGGCCGCGGCGATCCTGACGCCGCCGGACCCGCTCTCCCAGATCGGTCTTGCCGTGCCCACGATCCTTCTCTACGAGGTGTCGATCATTGCGGCGCGGATGATCGAGAAGAGGCGTGCGGCCGAGACCCTCGGCGGCAACGGTGCTCAAGCCGAAGGCTGACACCTGCTGGCCCGCATCCCGTCGCGGTTCGACGGAACGGGAACTTCATGCTCGACATCAAATGGATCCGGGAAAACCCCGACAAGCTTGACGATGCGCTGGCGCGCCGGGGGGCATCGCCCGCGGCAGCCGAACTGATCAGGCTCGACGAGGCGCGCCGGGAGCACCTGAAGCGCCTCCAGGACCTGCAGGGCCGCCGCAACGAGGCTTCCCGCGAGATCGGCAAGGCGAAATCCGCCGGCGACGAAACGCTGGCGGAGAAGCTGATCCGCGAGATCGCCGAGATCAAGGCGGAGATCCAGGACGGCGAGGAGACCGAGCGCCGGCTGGACGGCTCGCTCGAGGATGCCCTGGCGCGGATTCCCAACCTGCCGCTCGACGATGTGCCCGTCGGCAGCGACGAAGCCGACAATGTCGAGCTCCGCCGCGTGAGAGAACGTCCGGATTTCGCCTTCGAGCCCCGCGAGCACTACGAGCTCGGCGAGGCCATGGGGCTGATGGATTTCGACCAGGCCGCGAAGATTTCCGGTTCGCGCTTCACCATCCTGAAGGGCGCGCTGGCGCGTCTGGAGCGGGCGCTGGGCCAGTTCATGCTGGACCTGCACACCACCGAGCACGGGTATCAGGAGGTCGCTGCGCCGCTGCTGGTGCGCGACGAGGCGCTGTTCGGCACCAACCAGCTACCGAAATTCGCCGAGGATCTCTTCCACACCACGGAAGGCAGGTGGCTGATCCCCACCGCCGAAGTGCCGCTCACCAACCTCGCGCGCGAGCGCGTCATCAATGCCGCCGAGCTGCCGATGCGGGTGACGGCGCTCACGCCGTGCTTCCGCTCGGAAGCCGGTTCGGCGGGCCGCGACACGCGCGGCATGCTGCGCCAGCACCAGTTCTACAAGGTCGAGATGGTGTCGATCACCACGAGTGACACCTCGCTCGACGAGCACGAGCGGATGACGCGCTCCGCCGAGGAAGTGCTCAAGCGGCTCGGCCTGGCGTATCGCGTCGTGACGCTGTGCACCGGCGACATGGGCTTCGGCGCGCGCAAGACCTACGATATCGAGGTGTGGCTGCCGGGGCAGGGCGCCTACCGCGAAATCTCCAGCTGTTCGGTCTGCGGCGACTTTCAGGCGCGTCGCATGGGCGCCCGCTACCGTGTGGAGGGCGAGAAGGCGGCGCAGTTCGTCCACACGCTGAACGGCTCCGGCGTCGCCGTCGGCCGGGCACTCATTGCGGTGATGGAGAACTACCAGAACGAGGACGGCAGCATCACCGTCCCGCCGGTGCTCCGTCCCTATATGGGCGGCATCGAGCGGATCGGGGGAGGCGGCTGATGCGCCTTCTCCTGACCAATGACGACGGCATCCATGCCGAGGGACTTGCGGTCCTCGAGCGGATCGCCCGAACGCTGACCGACGACGTCTGGGTCGTGGCGCCCGAGACGGACCAGAGCGGCCTGTCGCATTCGCTGACGCTGTCCTCGCCGCTGCGTCTGCGCGAGGTCTCGGAAAAGCGCTTCGCGCTCTCCGGCACGCCCACGGACTGCGTCATCATGGCGGTCAAGCGACTGATGGACTCGCCACCGGACATGGTGCTTTCGGGGGTCAATGCGGGCCAGAACATCTGCGACGACGTCACCTATTCGGGCACGGTGGCCGGCGCCATGGAAGGCACGATGCTCGGGCTGCGATCCGTCGCGCTCAGCCAGGCGTTCACGCCCGGCCGCGACCGCGAGGCGCTGTGGGAGACGGCCGAGCGCCATGCGCCGGCGGTGCTCGACCGGCTCGCCGGCTACGCGCTTCCGCCCGGCCATCTGATCAACATCAACTTCCCCGCGGTACCGGCAGACGAGGTGGCCGGCGTCTCCGTGACGCGCCAGGGCAAGCTGGATTATTCGCTCGGGATGGAAGAGCGCCGGGACGGGCGCGGCTTTCCCTATTTCTGGCTCACTTTCGGGCGCCAGGCCGGGCGGGAAGTGGAGAATTCCGACATCGCGGCGCTTCAGTCAGGCCGCATCTCGGTGACACCGCTGCAACTCGACCTGACCGCTCACGAGTTGCGGGATGGCCTCGGCTCGCTGTTTTCATGAACCCGCAAGGCCGTGACCGTGAGGATCTGGCGGCCTTCCTGCTGGCCTTGCGCTCCCAGCATGTCGGCGGCGCGAGCCTGCACCAGGCCGTGGCTTCGGTGCCGAGGCGGCTGTTCGTTCCCGAGAGCGTCGAGGATGCCTACGAGGACCGGACCGCCCCGATCGCCTGCGGCGAGACGATGCCCGGCGCCCTGGCGGCCGCCCGCCTCGTGGCGGCACTTGAACTGCAACCCGAGCATCGCGTCCTGGAAATCGGCACCGGCAGCGGATACGTCACCGCGCTTCTTGCCCGCATGGCCGCTCACGTCTCCTCGTTCGACCGGTATCGCCGGCTGATCGAGGCAGCCGGCAATCGCCTGAAGCAGGTCGGCGTGACCAACGTGTCGCTCTTCCTCGAAGACGGGCGGGACGGATTTGCCGGCGGCGCGCCCTACGACCGGGCCATCGTGCATGCGGCGTTCCCCTCGGTCCCCCGGCAATTCCTGGAGCAGCTCGGCGTCCAGGCCATCCTCATCTGCGCGATCGGCCCGGGCGACGGCGAGCAATCGCTGGTTAGGCTGCGAAAGGTCGGCAGCCGGTTCGAACGCGAGGATCTTTGGCCGGTGCGCTACCAGCCGCTCGCCTTCGGGACGGCCGAGGTTCTCTGACCACAGGAAGCTGAACCGCCTCGCGGCAAAGGCCGGTGCGCGCTGAAAATGTCCGTCTGACTCCAGCAACTTAACCCGGCAGTAACATTAACGCGCTTCAATGTCCTCGACAGTAAATGACTGCGTGCAAGGGACGGCGATGCGTATCGATGTGCTGAAACCTCTACGGCTCCGTATGGTTCGTTCCGCCGCGATGATTGCGCTGGCGGCTACGGCGGCCGGGTGCAGCTCGGGTGTGGCGCGATTCGACGACGGCTTCTACACGGGCGCGGTGCCCCAGGCAGGGATGACCCAGTCCGCTGCCGCGCAACCTTATCCGGGCACTGTCGACCAACTGAATACCGGCGCGATCGACCGCGGGATGCCGAATTACGGCAGCAATGGTGGGGCAGGGGTCCAGACCGCCGCGTCCGGCTATCCCCAGTCGCCGACCTATGGCGGTGGTGCCGCTGCGGCGCCCGTCCAGAGCCAGACCCTGCCGCCACCGCCGGCCCCCACTTATGGCGCTCCCCCGGCCGCTGCGACCATGGCTGCCGCGCCCGCTGGCGACAGCGGGACCGCCACGCGCGGGGCTCCGCCCTCCACCCTGCAGGACCAGGCTGCGCGGATCTCGACGCCGCAGCAGCGTCCGGCCAACGAGCAGCCCCCGTCGTCCAGCGGCGCGTCTCAGGCCGCCGGCGGCTCGGTGACCGTCAACTCCGGCGACACCCTGGCCGCGATCGCGCGGCGCACCGGAACGTCGGTGGCGGCGCTCAAGCAGGCGAACGGGCTCACCGGCGACTCCATCCGCATCGGTCAATCGCTGACCGTGCCGGGTGCAGGCGCAGCGGCCCCGGCACAAGTTGCGAGCAACCAGACAGCCCCGGCGCCGGCCCAGACTCCGCCAGCCAGCGCGCCCGCCGCGCCGCCCGAGGCCCCCGTTCAGACGCCCACCGCCGATAAATCCAGCCGCCCCTCGGCGCAGGAAGCTGCGGCGCCCGCCGCCGCTGCGCCCAGCAGCACGGTCGCCCAGGAAGCGGAAAAGGAGGTGGCTGCCATCGCGCCGGACTCCACCGGGATCAGCCAGTTCCGCTGGCCGGTCCAGGGCCGCGTCGTCAACCGCTTCGGCGAGAAGGTGGGTTCGCGCCGCAATGACGGGCTGAACATCTCGGTGCCGCGCGGAACCTCCGTGAAGGCAGCGGAGAACGGCGTCGTCATCTATGCGGGGGACGGGCTCAAGGAATTCGGCAACACGGTCCTGGTGAAGCACGACAACGGCCTCGTCACCGTCTACGGACACGCCGATTCGCTCTCGGTGGAGCGCGGCGCCACCGTCAAGCGCGGCCAGGAAGTGGCGAAGTCCGGCATGAGCGGCGATACCGAAGTGCCGGTCCTGCACTTCGAGGTCCGCAAGGACTCCACGCCCGTCGATCCGACCAAGTTTCTCCAGTAAACGCCGACCTCCAGGCGTTGGGCCCGGTCTTCCGCCGTCAGGCGAAGGCCGGGCCCTTGACTGTCAGGCTGACGACGCCTCAAGGGTCCGCCCCAGACGTCCGGCGAGGTCCTGGACGAACTGGAAGGCGACACGTCCGGACCGACTGCCGCGGGTGGTCGACCACTCCAGCGCCTCGCGATGCACCTGCTCGCGATCGGCCTCGATACCGTAGGCGGCGAGATAGGCGTCGATCATCGCCAGATAATCGTCCTGGCTGCAGCGGTGGAAACCGAGCCACAGCCCGAACCGATCCGAAAGCGACACCTTCTCCTCGACCGCCTCGGCCGGATTAATCGCCGTCGAGCGCTCGTTCTCGATCATGTCGCGCGGCAGGAGATGCCGGCGGTTCGACGTCGCGTAGAACAGCACGTTGCCGGGCCGGCCCTCGACGCCGCCCTCCAGCGCCGCCTTCAGCGACTTGTAGGAGGAGTCGCCCATGTCGAAGGATAGATCGTCGCAAAACAGCAGGAACCGGTAGGGCGCTTCGCGCACGAACCCCATCAGGCTCGGCAGGTCATCGATGTCCTCGCGGTGGATCTCGATCAGCTTGAGCGGTCGCGCGTCCTGCGGCAGCGAAGCATTGACCGCCGCGTGGGCCGCCTTGACCAGCGACGACTTGCCCATTCCCCGCGCGCCCCAGAGCAAGGCGTTGTTGGCCGGAAGCCGCCGGGCAAAGCGAGCGGTGTTCTCGAGGAGAATGTCGCGGGAGCGGTCGACCCCCTTCAGAAGCTCGATCGGCACGCGGTTGACCGAGCGGACAGGCGCGAGCCCGGCCGGCGGTTCGAAGACGAAGCAGTCGGCCGCGGCAAAATCCGGCACCGGCGCGGGCGGAGGGGCCAGGCGTTCCAAGCTCGCGGCGATACGGTCCATCGTCTCCCGCAACCGGGCGAAGTCTTCAGCATCCATGATGTCTCTGGCATGTCCCTGGGTGCCGGTCCCCCCGGGACAGCACGCGTTGTTGCATTCGGGGCGACCGTTCGTATATTCCGCGCACTCCGTAAAGGGCTTCCTGCCCCCGATTTCAAAGAGGTTTTCCGATGTTCGTGTCCGAGGCATTCGCGCAGGGCGTCGCTCCCACCGGCGGTGGCAGCGATCTCCTGATCAGCGTGCTGCCGTTCGTTGCCGTCTTCGCCATCATGTATTTCCTCATCATCCGGCCGCAGCGGACGGCGATGAAGAAGCGCGAGGCGATGCTCAGCAACATCCGCCGCGGCGACACGGTCGTCACCGGAGGGGGCATCATCGCCAAGGTCACGAAGGTTCTGGATCACGGCGAACTCGAGGTGCAGATCTCGGAACAGGTGCGTGTGCGTGTGCTGCAGGCCATGGTCACCGACGTCCGGGTCAAGGGGGAGCCGGCCGCCGCCAACACTAAATAGCCGTGATTGTTGAGAATACGGCGTCTTTGCCGTAGGCTCGACCCTATTCCGGCGCCAGTCCACGCCGACAGCCTGGACGGAACGCCCCTGACCGGCACCGCTGCGCGGACCCGTCGACCCGTTTGGATCCCTATGCTGTATTTCTCGCCCTGGAAGAAGATTCTCGTCTTGCTGACGGTGGCCGTCGGTATTCTCTACGCGGCCCCCAACTTCTTTCCGCGGCAGATGCTCGAGCAGTTGCCCGGCTTCGTGCCCAAGCAGCAGGTGACGCTGGGTCTCGATCTCCAGGGCGGGTCATACATCCTGCTGGAGATCGACCGGGAGTCGCTGCAGGCTGAACGCGTCCAGACGCTGAGCGACGACGCACGGCAGACGCTTCGGACCGCGCGGATCGGCTATGCGGGCCTGTCCGACGCGGGAACGACGGTGACCATCCGGCTTCGTGATCCCGCGGAAGCAGACGCGGCGATAGAGGCGCTCCAGCCTCTCGCAGAACCCTTGTCAGCCGGCATGCTGGGCGGCGGCGCCGTGTCGGAGGTCGCCCTGGCGCAGCCGCAGCCGGGCGTCATCACGCTGTCGCTGACCGACACCGGCCTCAACTACCGCATCTCGAATGCGGTGGCGCAGTCGATCGAGGTGGTGAGACGCCGCGTCGACGAACTCGGCACGACCGAGCCGCTGATCCAACGCCAGGGCGCCGACCGCATCATGGTCCAGGTTCCCGGCCTGGAGGACCCGCAGCGCCTTAAGTCGCTGCTGAACCAGACCGCCAAGCTGAGCTTTCGCCTCGTCGACCTGACGGAGTCGGCAGAAGAAGTGGCACGCGGCGCGCGGCCGCCGGCAGGCTCCGAACTCCTCTACACGAACGACAATCCGCCGCAGCCGATCCTGGTGCAGCGGCAGGTGATGGTGTCGGGCGAGAACCTCACCGACGCCCAGGCTGGCTTCGACAGCCAGACCAACCAGCCGGTGGTCAACATCCGGTTCGACAGCCAGGGCGCACAGCGTTTCGGTTCCGTCACCCAGCAGAATGTCGGACGTCCGTTCGCCATCGTTCTCGACGCCGAAGTCCTTTCCGCTCCGAACATCCGGGAGCCGATCCTCGGCGGGCAGGCGCAGATCAGCGGCAACTTCACGGTGCAGACCGCGAACGACCTGTCGGTGCTGCTGCGGGCCGGCGCGCTGCCGGCCACGCTGAACATCATCGAGGAGCGCACGGTCGGGCCGGGCCTCGGCGCCGACTCGATCGCGGCAGGCGAGATCGCCGGCGTGATCGGCTCGATCCTGGTGCTCGCCTTCATGCTGGCCGCCTACGGCTTCCTCGGCGTGATGGCGAACGTCGCGCTGGTCGCCAACGTCCTGCTTCTCTTCGCGATCCTCACCGCCATCGGCGCGACCCTGACGCTGCCGGGCATTGCCGGTATCGTGCTGACGGTCGGCATGGCCGTCGACTCGAACGTGCTCATCTTCGAGCGGATAAGGGACGAGCGCCGGCAGGGACGATCGGTCATCCAGTCCATCGACAGCGGCTTCCAGAAGGCGCTCGGGACCATCGTCGACGCCAACATCACGACCCTCATCGCCGCCGTCGTGCTGTTCTTCCTCGGATCGGGCCCGGTGCGCGGCTTCGCCGTGACGCTGGCGATCGGCATCATCACGACCGTCTTCACCGCGTTCACGCTGACGAGGCTGCTGGCTTCCGAGTGGGTCCGGCGGCGCCGGCCGAAGGAACTTCCCCGCGGCTACTTCCGCCTCGTTCCGGAGGTGACCAGCATCCGCTTCATGAAGGTGCGCCTTCAGGTCTTCGCGCTGTCGATCTTCCTCTGTCTCGCATCGCTGGTGACGCTGTTCTCCGTCGGGCTCAATTTCGGCATCGACTTCACCGGCGGCACCGTCGTCGAGGTACAGTCGCGGTCGGGTCCGGCCGACATCGGCGATATCCGGCAGCGCCTGAACGAGGTCGGGCTGCAGGAAAGCCAGGTCCAGGAATTCGGATCCGATACCGAGGCCCTGATCCGGATCGGGACGCAGGCGGAGGGCGGCGACGCAGCACAGGCGGCGATGGTCCAGTCCGTGCAGCAGGCATTGGCGGCCGACTACGACTTCCGGCGAACCGAAGTGGTCGGGCCCACCGTCTCCGGAGAACTCGCCTGGGCAGCGATCACCGGCGTGCTCGCAGCCCTGTTCGCCATCCTGATCTATGTCTGGATCCGGTTCGAGTGGCAGTTTGCGATCGGTGCGATCATCGCGACCATCAACGACGTCATCCTGACGCTCGGCTTCCTCGCCGTCACCCAGCTCGAGTTCAATCTCTCGACGGTCGCTGCGATCCTGACTATCGTCGGCTACTCGCTCAACGACACCGTCGTCATCTACGACCGGATCAGGGAGAACCTGCGGCGGTTCAAGAAGATGCCGATCGGTGAGCTGCTCGACCTGTCGGACAACGAGATGCTGGCGCGTACCGTCATGACGACGGTCACCACGCTGCTGGCCCTCGCCGCCCTGTTCGTCTTCGGCGGAGAGGTGATCCGCTCCTTCGTGGCGTCGATGCTGTTCGGCGTGGGCGTCGGGGCGCTCTCCACCATCTTCGTGGCCGCCCCGATCCTGATCTTCTTCAAGCTTCGTCCGGCCGACTTCGCGGCGGAGAAGGACGACGAGACCGCAGAGGCCCGGTCGGCCACAGGGAAAGCCTGAAGGCGCCGTGGCCAAGGGAATCGAGATCCGTGCGGCGCATTTTCCCGGCCGGGCGCCCGTCGAGGCCTATGGCAACGGCGGGTTCCGGTTCGCGGACATGTCGCACCGCGGCTCGATCCTCTGCCTGCCGAGTGGCATCTACG
Organism: Aurantimonas sp.; assembly: GCA_036252795.1. Classification (GTDB taxonomy): domain Bacteria; phylum Pseudomonadota; class Alphaproteobacteria; order Rhizobiales; family Rhizobiaceae; genus Aurantimonas. The sequence continues at coordinate 34,175 of DASYHY010000247.1, forward strand.
GCTGGGAGGCGAGTGCGGAGCAGCCCTTCCAGGGCGAGCGGCTGCTCAAGGTGTTCGAGGAGTCCGATGACATCCGATTCCTGCTGTTCGGCACCGGCCGCGAGATCAGGCGGCTACCGCCGGCGCTCGCCGACCGGCTGCGCCAGGCGGGCATCTCCTGCGATCCGATGTCGACCGGTGCGGCTGTCCGCACGTTCAACATCATGCTGTCGGAAGGTCGTCCCGTGGCAGCGGCACTCGTTGCGGTCGACTGAGGCCCGCAGCGCGAGCACTGCAGGAAGTGAGGCAGCATGAATGCCGACACCGCCGAGTGCCTGCGTCTGGTGGAACTGCACGACCGCGACCGCGCCCTGTCGCTGGCTTTCGCGCCGGCCGAGGCGAGGGGAGATCTCGCCGCCCTCTATGCCTTCAATTACGAAGTGGCTCGCGTCCGGGAACAGATCAGTCAGCCGCTGCCCGGCGAGATCCGGCTGCAATGGTGGCGGGACACGATCAACGACGCAGCACAGGGAGAGTCGGGCGCGAACCCGGTAGCGGCGGCCCTGCTCGCGACCATCGAGCGCCACGACTTGCCGCGCGACGCGTTCGATCGGCTCATCGAAGCCCGGATCTTCGATCTCTACGACGACCCAATGCCGTCGCGCCAGGCCTTCGAAGCCTATGCCGGAGAGACGGCGTCCGCCCTGATCATGCTGGCGGGGATGGTGCTGTCGCGGGCTGACGCGCCGGGTGTGGCGGAGGCGGCGGGACATGCAGGCGTCGCCCAACTCGTCGCGGGAACGTTGCTGCTCCTGCCGGCGCACAGGGCTCGGAATCAAGTGTTCCTTCCCGCCGATCTTCTGGAAGCTGCTGGCTGCCGGCCCGAGGATCTGCTGCTCGGCGAGAGGGAGCCCGCCTCCCGCGCCATCGCGGCCATGGTGGCCTTCGGCCGCGATCATCTCGGCAGCTTCCAGCGCCACGCCGACGCGATTCCGCGGCCCGTCCGGCCTGCCTTCCTGCCCGCCATTCTCGCTGGTCGTTATCTCCATCGGGTGGAGGCGGCGGGAGCATCGGCGCTCGATCGTCCGGTCGAGATGGGCGCGCTGCGGAAGACCTTCGCCTACTGGCGTTGGATGCGTCGCTAGCGACGGGTAGGGTGCGTATGTCCGTAAGCGCCTCCCGGAGAAGGACAGGTCCTTCATCATGACGAGCGATTCCGCCTACACCGCGCACATCCGGCGCGGGGCGGCTGCCCTGGCGCGCGGCGCCGGGACAGCGGCAGCGCGCTTTCCGGTGACGACCCTTCTCGTGGCGGTGGTCGCGGCATTGTCCAACCTCGCCGTGCGCGATCTGTTCATCCCGAACGAGGCCGACTTCCCCTGGCTCGTCGCGGCGCTCTACGGCGCGGCAGCGAGCGCCGTCGTGGTGACGCTCGCCGGCGAGGCACGCGGGGCCGCGACGCGCGTGCGGCATGGCGGCGCCCTCGTCGCGGCAACCGTCATCGGCATCGCGATCTGGTTCGGCCCGCTTCTCGGCGTCTATCCGCCGCCCCTGATCGCCGCGGTGACGCTCGCGGTGCCCCTGGCGCCGTTCGTGGGCCGCGGCGACGGCATGCGCTTCTGGACCTATACGCTCTGGACGGATGTCGGCGTCGTCCTCGCCTTCCTGTCGGTGCTGCTGTTCACGCTGGGTCTGTCGGCGATTCTGGAGATGATCCGTTTCCTGTTCGCCGTCGGGCTCTCGAGCGATTCCTACGAGCACATCTTCGTCACGGCCTTCACCCTGATCGGGCCGCTCTTCGCGCTGGGGCGGGTGCCGGCGAGTTTCGATGAGGCGGTGCCGGGGCCGGAGGATCGGCTCGTCGCGGGCGTGCGGATCATGCTGGGCTGGATCGCGGCCCCGCTTGCCCTCGTGACGGCGCTCGTCCTCCACCTCTACGCCATCAAGATCCTCATGACCGGCGTTCTGCCGGCCAACGAGATCGGCTGGATCGTCACCTTCTTCGCGCTGCTCGTGCTGACGCTGCGGATCGCCATCGCGCCCTTCCTCGACGAGACGACCCTGCCGATCCGACTGTTCGGCCGAAGCTATCTGGCGATCCTCATCGTCCCGCTGCTGCTTCTGGCGAGCGCCGCGGCGGTGCGGATCGCAGCCGAGGGCGTGACCTTGCCGCGCTACTATCTGGCGCTCGGCGTCTTGGCTTCCGGTGTCGTCGCGGGGCTACAGGTCTCGAAGTGGCTGCGCGGCGACATCCGTGTCATGGCGGGAATTCCCCTGCTGCTGCTGGCCCTGTCGTCGTTCGGGCCCTGGGGCGCCGCCAGCACCGTCGGGCGCAGCCAGACGGGACTGATCATGGCGGAAGCGACGGCTTCGGGCGGGACGATTCTTGCCGAGGCGGATCGCAGCCCGTCTGCGGCGCGCCGCCTGCGATCCCGGCTCCTGGCTCTCGACGAGGCCGGACAGATCGACCGCGTCCTGCCTTATCTCGAACCCGATCTGCGGGAGCGCGTCGCGGGCGCCGCGGGTGAAGGCTCTGGCGCATCCGGCCTCGACATTCTGATGGCCGGGCTCGGCCTTTCGCGGCCCTCGGCGCTCCAGGTCGTCCGCAGCTTCACGGCAGGACAAGTCGCCATCGTGGAGACCGACGGCTTCGATCGTGCGACCACCGAAATCTCGGTCGTTCCTGCAGGCGAGGCTGCCATTGCTGCTCCCGTCGATCAGGAGCGGTATCCGGTCGTGGCGCTGGATGGCGCCGATCTGGTGGTGCGGATCGGCGCCGTGGAGGATCGATTCGACCTCGCGGCGGCGATCCGGCAGATCCCGGAGGCCACCTTCACGGCGGATCCGGAACAGCTGCGGCCGCCGGTGCTCGAGCTCGAAGGGGCGGGCGACCGCCGAATCCGGGTGGTGCTGCGGCAACTGGTCCAGGACGGCGGGACCGATTCCATCAGCGCCGCGACGCTGTCGCTCCATTTTCGTGCCGCCGACTGGGGCGCCGACTAGATCAGCCGTCCCTCGACCGCTTTCGACGGCTGACGATCATTCGGCTGCGTCGGCGAGCGGGCTGGGCGCCAGCCAGGCGGCGAAGTCGGCAAGCGCGCGCGCCGACATGGCCTTCTTCCGCGCAATCGACTTTTCCTTGCCGCGGAAACGCTTCTGTCCCTCGGGCTTCTGGATCGCGCTGGGGTCGAGGGGCGGGAACAGCCCAAAATTGACGTTCATCGGCTGGAACGAGCGTTTGCCGCCTTCTTCCTCATGCGCCAGATGGCCGCCGGTGATGTGGGCGAGCAGGGCTCCCATCGCTGTGGTCTGCGGCGGCGGCAGGGTCTCCGATCCGACCGATTCCGCGGCGGCAAGGCGACCGGCGACAAGGCCGATCGCGGCCGATTCGACGTAGCCCTCGCAGCCGGTGATCTGGCCGGCGAAGCGAACGTGCGGGAGCGCCTTCAGCCGAAGCCGGGAATCCAGGAGCGTCGGGGAGTTGAGATAGGTGTTGCGGTGCAGCCCGCCGAGCCGGGCGAACTCGGCATTCTCGAGCCCCGGGATCATCCGGAAGATGTCGGCCTGGGCGCCGTATCTCAGCTTCGTCTGAAAGCCGACGATGTTGTAGAGCGTGCCCAGCGCATTGTCCTGGCGCAGCTGCACGACCGCATAGGGCTTGATGTCCGGCTGGTGCGCGTTGGTCAGGCCCATCGGCTTCATCGGCCCGTGCCGGAGCGTTTCGGGGCCGCGCTCGGCCATCACCTCAATGGGCAGGCAGCCGTCGAAATAGGGGGTGCCTTCCCACTCCTTGAACTCGGTCCGGTCACCCTCGACCAATGCCGCCACGAAGCGCTCGTAGGTGTCCTTGTCGAGCGGGCAGTTGATGTAGTCCTTGCCGGTCCCGCCGGGGCCGATCTTGTCGTAGCGCGACTGGAACCAGGCCTTGTCGAGATCGATCGAATCGAAATGGACGATCGGCGCGATCGCGTCGAAGAATGCCAGCGCATCCGTGCCGGTAACGGCTCGAATCGACTCCGCGAGCGACGGCGCCGTCAACGGCCCGGTCGCGACGATCGACGAGCCCCACTCGGCGGGGGGCAGCCCGTCCACCTCGCCGCGGTCGATCCGGATCAGCGGATGTCCTTCGACCGCCGCGGTGACGGCCGCCGCGAACCCCTCACGGTCCACCGCCAGCGCTCCGCCGGCAGGCACCTGATGGGAGTCGGCGCAGCGCATGATCAGCGATCCGGCGAGCCGCATCTCGGCGTGCAGCACGCCGACGGCGTTGGTTTCGCTGTCGTCGGAGCGGAAGGAGTTCGAGCAGACGAGCTCGGCGAGATGTGCGGTCTTGTGCGCCTCGGTGCCACGCACGGGGCGCATCTCGTGGAGGACGACCGGCACGCCCTGTTCGGCGATCTGCCAGGCAGCTTCCGAGCCGGCGAGGCCGCCGCCGATGACATGGATGGGTTTGTTCGACATGCCCGGAGTCTAGCAGTGCTTCACGGCGGCCGGAAGGCCGCGACGGGCAGGCAACACCACAAACGACAACGCCCGCCGGGGGGAGGACCCGACGGGCGTCGTTACTGAACCTGCGCTGGGAGGAGGATGCGCAGGCACCAATCCGCTCCGGCCCGGGAGGAGGTGGGCCATCGCGAAACTTTCTTCGTAGCGCGCTCGCCGGGGGGAGGACCCGGCGAGCGGCCAAGAAGAACCCGCGCGCTTGGGAGGAGGATGCGCGGGTCGACATTCGCCGGATACCCAGGGAGGAGCGGGTCCGGCGAAATCTGCAATTCCTGGCGCCCGCCGGGGGGAGGACCCGGCGGGCGGCTTGGATGAGACTGCCGATTGGGAGGAGGAGTGGCAGCCCCGTATCCGCTAAGGCCCGGGAGGAGGTGGGCCGTCGCGAAACTCGATCTTTTCAGGCGTCAGCCGATTGCGCGGCGAGCCAGAGACGGAATGTCGGCACGCGAAATGCCGAGGTCGGTGAGCTCGCGCGGTGACAAGCGGTTCAGCTCGTTGACCGTCTCGCGGTAGCGCCGCCAGTTATTGTAGGAACGCATCAGATCCATGTCGTGCCCTCCGGCCGGATTTCAATCGATTGAACCGGCGGCGTCTGAAGGGCCGGTTCGCTTCGGTGAGCAGAAGTTAGGATCGTCCTCGATTTGTCGCTAGAGCGGGAAGCGCATAACAGCCCTGCATTGGGTGCAATGCAGCATGGCGGCCGATCGTGCGGGGGAATCAGGCCGTTAGCGAAACGGTCGGACTTCTCCGCACTCCAGCTTCGCGTGGCGCGCCGCCGGATCAGTGGCGCCGCTCGGCCCGTGCCGGCGTCTCACGGCGAGTATCGCAGGCGAAGCGGCCGGAAAACACCGTGTTGGCACCGCGATTTGCCCTTCCGTGGCCCCAATGCCGGTGATATAGAGGCCCGCGCCTCGCGTCGCCCTATGTCGGCGCTCCTGCGGGTGTGGCGGAATTGGCAGACGCACTTGGTTTAGGTCCAAGCGCCGAGAGGCATGGGGGTTCAAGTCCCTCCACCCGCACCAGTCTGCCGCTGACGAATTCGTGACAAGCCCGATCGTTCGATGAATCGGCTCCTATCAAGACCAAGAAGGTATCGATAATGCAGGTAACGGAAACCAAGGCCGAGGGCCTGAAGCGCGAGATCCAGATCGTCGTGCCGGCTTCGGATCTTGAAGCGCGCCTCCAGACGCGGCTTTACGAGGCCAAGGATCGGGTGCAGCTGAAGGGTTTCCGGCCGGGCAAGGTGCCGATGTCGCATCTGCGCAAGATGTACGGCAAGTCGCTGATGGCGGAGATCGTCAACCAGATCATCAACGAGACGCCGCGCAACGTCATCGCCGAACGCAACGAGCGGTCCGCGATGCAGCCGGAAATCGTGATGACCGAGGACGAGGGCGAGGCCGAGAAGGTGCTGAGCGGCAAGTCCGACTTCAGCTTCACGCTCTCCTACGAGACCCTCCCGTCCTTCGAGCTGAAGGACACGAGCGGCATCAAGATTGAGCGGCCGATCGTCGATATCGCCGACGAGGAGGTCGATGAGCAGGTCAAGCGCATCGCCGACAGTGCCAAGACCTACGAGCCGAAGGACGGCAAGGCCGAATCCGGCGACCGCGTGACCATGGACTTCGTCGGCAAGATCGACGGCGAGCCGTTCGACGGCGGCACGGCCACCGACTCCAACCTCGTCCTGGGCTCCGGCCAGTTCATTCCCGGCTTCGAGGATCAGCTGATCGGCGTCTCCGCGGGCGACGAGAAGGTCGTCGAGCTGACCTTCCCGGAGGATTACGGCGCCGCGCACCTTGCCGGCAAGGCTGCCACCTTCGACGTCACGATCAGGTCGGTGGATGCCCCGCTCGAGAGCGAGATCGACGACGAGCTGGCCAAGAAGCTCGGCATCGAGTCGGTCGAGCGCCTCAAGGCGGTGGTGCGGGAGCAGATCGAGAGCCAGTACGGCGTCGCGACCCGGCAGAAGGTGAAGCGCCAGCTGCTCGACGCGCTGGACGAGACTTACGATTTCGACCTGCCGGAGAAGCTGGTGGAAGCGGAGTTCGGCAACATCTGGAATCAGGTCCAGAACGAACTGACGCAGGCTGGCAAGTCGTTCGAGGACGAGGACACGACGGAGGAAGAGGCGCGTGCCGAGTATCGCCGCCTCGCCGAGCGGCGCGTCCGTCTCGGGCTCGTGCTCTCGCAGATCGGCGAAAAGGCCAACGTGCAGATCACCGAGGAAGAGCTGCAGCGGGCGATGTTCGAGCAGCTCCGGCGGTATCCGGGGCAGGAGCAGCAGCTGTACGAGTATTTCCAGAAGAACCCGGACGCGCTGGCCAGCCTGCGCGCGCCGATCTACGAGGAGAAGGTGGTCGACCACCTCCTGGCTGAGGCAGACGTGACCGACAAGACGGTGACGAAGGAAGAGCTGATGGCCGAGGACGAAGACGACAAGGGCCTCATCGCCTCCTCCTGATCCGCTTCTTGATCGACGCTACGAAAGGGCCGGCGCAAGTCGGCCCTTTTCGTTTGCGCCCAATTCTGGTCAAAGCCCTGGGGAGAGGTGCGTCGAAAGTTGCTGTCGTCGGCGCGCCGAAGACATCCACGCGACAGAGCCCGCTCGCCCGTATCCCAGACAAGATTACGGTCCTTGCCGCATGATGCCATCCCGCTTCGCCGCCGTTCTCGCCGGCCTGCTCGTGTTGATGCTTTGGACGAGCGTCGCGCCGGCTCAGGTGCCGGGCCTGGCGCTCGGCGCTGCCGCGGAGGAGGCGGCTCCGGCGGACGAGCCGTCACTCGACGAGCTCATCCGGATCCTCGAGAACGACGCGACGCGTGCCCGCCTGGTCGATTCGCTGAAGGCGGCGGCCTATCGGGAGCCGGCGCAGGCAGCGCCTGACGAACTGGACGCCGAAGCCGGTCTGATCCTCACCCTGCCGGGCCAGGTCGCACTCTACACCCGCGCCATCGTCGGCGGCCTCGGCGAGACCTGGTCGGACCTGAGGGAGAGCGGATCGGCCTCCCTGGCCATGCTTTCGGGGGCGGGCAGCATCGACATCCCGCGGATCGTCGAGGCCGTCGCCCCTGTCGCGATCGTCGCCATCGTCGTCTTCCTCGTCCTAGCGATCGGCCGCGCCGCCAAGACCCCGATCTTCCGCCGCCTGGCGCGCGGTGCCGAACACGGCGGGCCGTTGCGGAAGCTGTCCCTGCTGGTTCTCTCGGCGTTGGCGGACGCGCTGTCGATCGTCCTCTGCTGGGCAGGCGGCTACGTCGCGGCGACGGTCTTCTACGGCGGCCGTCCCGGCATCAACCAGGCGCTGTTCCTCAACGCGTTCCTGCTGATCGAGACGATCAAGGTGGGCTTCGCCGCCTTCGTCTCCCCCCGCTATCCGGAACTTCGCCTGACGCCCTTTTCGGATCGACAGGCAAGGTACTGGTATTTCTGGATATCGCGGCTGATCTCGATCATCGGCTACACGTTTCTGTTCGTTGCCCCGATCGTCCACCAGGCATCCAGTCCGGCAGCGGCGGACGCCGTCCGTTTCATCGTCGCACTTCTCACGCTCGGCCTGACGATCGGGATCATCCTGCGGAACCGCGGCGTCGTCCGCGAGCGGCTGAAACGCGCCAAGCATCACGGCGACAAGAGCTTCCGTGCGCGGTTCAATGCCTTCATCGGTCAGATCTGGTGGATGGTCGCGATCGGCTTCGCGCTGACGGTGTTCGTCGTCTGGCTGCGCAGTCCTAACACCGGTCTCGCCTTCATCACTGCGGCCTCCCTGAAATCGATCGCGGCCATGGCGATCGGCGGGCTGATCATCTCGGTGCTGTCGCGGGTGATCGCCAGCGGCATTCCGATCCCCCAGACCGCGAAGGACCGGCTGCCCCTGCTGGAGAAACGGGTGAACTCGTTCATCCCGAACGCCCTGACGGTGATCCGGCTGATCGTGATCGTCCTCGTCATCGCGGTCATCGCCGAAGCCTGGAGCCTCCTCAGCGTCAGCGGCTGGCTCCGGACGCCGCTCGGCCAGCGCTTCGTCGGCAGCGTGATCGGCGCGGGCATCGTGCTGGTACTGGGCGTCGGGATCTACATCGCCGTGTCCTCCTGGGTGGAATACCGGCTGAACCCGCATTACGGGACCGTGCCGACCTCGCGGGAACGCACCCTGCTGTCCCTGTTCCGCAACGCCTTCACCATCGCGATGGTGGTAATCGTGGCGATGCTGGTGCTTTCGCAGCTGGGCATCAACATCGCGCCGCTTCTCGCGGGTGCCGGTGTCGTCGGCCTGGCCGTCGGCTTTGGCGCGCAGAAGCTGGTCCAGGACATCATCACCGGCGCCTTCATCCAGGTCCAGAATGCCATGAACGAGGGCGACATCGTCGAGGTGAACGGCGTGTCGGGCGTCGTGGAGCAACTCACGGTACGTTCCGTCGGCCTGAGGGCGCTCGATGGCACCTGGTACCTGGTCCCGTTCTCGTCGGTGGATCAGGTCGCCAATTTCTCCAAGGATTTCTCCTACTACGTCGCCGATATCGGCGTCGCCTATCGCGAGAACCTCGACGACGTGAAGCAGATGATGCACGACGCCTTCGACGAGCTGAAGCAGGGTCCGGTCGGCGAGAACCTGATCAGCGAGTTCGACATGTGGGGCGTCCAGGAACTCGGCGACTCGGCGGTCGTCGTGCGCGCCCGCGTGATGACCAAGCCGGGGACGCAGTGGGGCGTCGGCCGCGCCTACCGCGAGATCGTCAAGCGCATGGCGGACGAGCGAGGCATCGAGATACCGTTCCCTCACATGACGGTCTGGTTCGGCGAGGACCGGCAAGGCAAGGCGCCGCCAGTCCGGGTCGAGGCGCAGGAAATGCTGCCGGAAGGGGCGCCGGCGAAGAGCCTGCCGCCGGCCGTCCCGTCGGGGGAGGGGGCTCACAAGGAAAGCGCCTCGCAGCACGGTTCCGTCGATGCCGACGGGCGGCCCATACCACCGGGGGAAAGCGACATAGACAGTGCGGGAGGTGGCCGCGGCTGACCGGGATGAGGCAGGCGAGACGCGTCCGCCGATAACCACGGCGACAGGCAAATCGCCGCTTCCGTCGAGCCGCCTTGCACAGGCGGATCGCAAAGCCCTATCTACGGGGTCACACGCCCAACCTGATTCTGTGGCGGCACCGCCGGTGGCCCCTCTCCGTCCAAGCAGCGAGACTCTCCATGAAACATCCCGTCGAAACCGCGATGAACCTCGTGCCGATGGTGGTCGAGCAGACCAATCGCGGCGAGCGCGCCTACGACATCTTCTCCCGGCTGCTCAAGGAGCGGGTGATCTTCATCACCGGTCCGATCGAGGATTCGATGGCGACGCTGGTCTGCGCCCAGCTGCTCTTCCTGGAGGCGGAGAACCCCAAGAAGGAGATCGCCCTCTACATCAACTCGCCGGGCGGCGTCGTCACGAGCGGCATGGCGATCTACGACACGATGCAGTTCATCAAGCCCGCCGTGTCGACGCTGTGCATCGGCCAGGCCGCGTCGATGGGCTCGCTGCTTCTCTGCGCAGGCCAGAAGGACATGCGCTTCGCGACGCCCAACGCCCGCATCATGGTGCACCAGCCATCTGGCGGCTTTTCGGGGCAGGCATCGGACATCGAGCGCCACGCGCAGGACATCATCAAGCTGAAGCGCCGGCTGAACGAGGTCTATGTCGAACATACCGGTCAGGACTACGAGACTATTGAACGCACGCTCGATCGCGACCACTTCATGACGGCGGAGGAGGCGCGCGAATTCGGGATCGTGGACAAGGTCTACTCTTCCCGCGCGGCACTCGAGACCGAAACGACGAGCTGACGCGGCTGCCACGTCCCGGCCACACTCGCGCGGGGATAATGCGGCGCAAGGCGTTAAGTGCCGCTCAAGCATTCGGCACTACGTTGTAGTGTGCGAGAATGGCCAGTGTGGAGCGGATTCGGGTCCTGACGAACGGATCCCTTTCCGTGCCGGCGAAGTGGCAGTAGGCTTGGCGGCGCCACGATAATCGGATTCCCTGGAGGGGACCGGATCGGAAGGAAAGACGAATGAGCAAAACGAGCGGCGGCGATTCCAAGAACACGCTCTATTGCTCTTTCTGCGGAAAGAGCCAGCACGAAGTCCGTAAGCTGATCGCCGGGCCGACGGTTTTCATTTGCGACGAATGCGTCGAACTCTGCATGGATATCATCCGCGAGGAAAACAAATCCTCGATGGTGAAGTCGCGCGAGGGAGTGCCGACGCCGCAGGAGATTATTGCAGTCCTCGACGACTACGTCATCGGCCAGTCCTTCGCCAAGAAGGTGCTGTCGGTCGCGGTGCACAACCACTACAAGCGGCTGGCGCACGCGGCGAAGAACAACGACGTCGAGCTCGCCAAGTCGAACATCCTGCTGATCGGTCCGACCGGCTGCGGCAAGACGCTTCTGGCGCAGACCCTGGCCCGCATCCTCGACGTCCCCTTCACCATGGCGGACGCGACGACGCTGACCGAAGCGGGTTATGTCGGCGAGGATGTCGAGAACATCATCCTCAAGCTGCTGCAGTCGGCCGACTACAATGTCGAGCGGGCCCAGCGTGGCATCGTCTACATCGACGAGATCGACAAGATCAGCCGCAAGTCCGATAACCCCTCCATCACCCGCGACGTGTCGGGCGAGGGCGTCCAGCAGGCGCTGCTGAAGATCATGGAAGGCACGGTCGCCTCCGTGCCGCCGCAGGGTGGCCGCAAGCATCCGCAGCAGGAGTTCCTGCAGGTGGATACCGCGAACATCCTGTTCATCTGCGGCGGCGCGTTCGCGGGCCTCGACAAGATCATCTCCGATCGCGGCCGCAAGACCTCGATCGGCTTCGCCGCCAATGTGGCGTCTCCCGAGGACCGGCGCACGGGCGACGTGTTCCGCCAGGTCGAGCCCGAGGATCTGCTGAAGTTCGGGCTGATTCCAGAGTTCGTGGGCCGCCTGCCGGTCCTTGCGACGCTGGAGGATCTCGACGAGCCGGCACTGGTGCAGATTCTGGAGCAGCCGAAGAACGCGCTGGTCAAGCAGTACCAGCGGCTGTTCGAGATGGAGAATGTCGAGCTGACCTTCCACACGGATGCGTTGACGGCGATCGCCCGTAAGGCGATCGAGCGCAAGACCGGGGCCCGTGGCCTTCGGTCGATCATGGAGGCGATGCTGCTCGACACGATGTTCGACCTGCCGACGCTGGAAGGCGTGCAGGAGGTCGTGATCTCCGAGGACGTGATCGAGGGGAATGCGCGCCCGCTCTACATTTACGCGGACCGCAACGCCGAGAAGGAGAACGTCAGCGCCTGACGTCTCTTCCATTTCGGGGATATCTGAGGACGGCAAGGAGCCCGTCCCGGCTTCCCGCCGGGGCGGGCTCTTTGGTGACGGTTGATGACCATTGCGTAAGCTCGCAACAGCTTGAAAGGCAGGGCGTTCCTGCCCAGATAGAGACCATTGAGGCGTTCGTCGCGGATGCTTGATGAAGGTCTGCCGCGGACGGCCTGAAACGGCGCAAAGCCGTAGAAAGGAACACCATGTCCCATACGTCCGAACGTTCCGGAGCGGGGGAGTCGCTGCTCTACCCGGTCCTGCCCCTGCGCGACATCGTCGTGTTCCCGCACATGATCGTCCCGCTCTTCGTCGGCCGCGAGAAGTCGATCAAGGCGCTCGAGGAAGTGATGGGGGCCGACAAGCAGATCCTGCTCGCCACCCAGAAGAATGCCGGGGACGAAGATCCGGCGCCCGAGGCGATCTACGAGGTCGGTACCGTCGCGAACGTCCTGCAGCTGCTCAAGCTTCCCGACGGGACCGTGAAGGTCCTGGTGGAGGGCATCGACCGCGCGCGGATCGAGAGCTTCACGGCGCGGAGCGAGTGGCACGAAGCCTATGCCGACATCGTCGAGGAAGCCGACGAGGATCCCGTCGAGATCGAGGCGCTCGCGCGCTCGGTGGTCTCGGAGTTCGAGAACTACGTCAAGCTGAACAAGAAGATCTCGCCGGAAGTGGTCGGCGCCGCCGGCCAGATCGACGACTACTCAAAGCTCGCCGACACGGTGGCCTCGCATCTGGCGATCAAGCTTCCGGAAAAGCAGGAGATGCTGAGCCTCTTCAGCGTCCGTGAACGGCTGGAGCGTGCGCTCGGCTTCATGGAGTCCGAGATCTCGGTGCTTCAGGTCGAGAAGCGCATCCGCTCGCGCGTCAAGCGCCAGATGGAGAAGACCCAGCGCGAGTACTACCTCAACGAACAGATGAAGGCGATCCAGAAGGAACTCGGAGACGGCGAGGATGGCCGTGACGAGATGGCCGAACTGGAAGAGCGCATCTCCAAGACGAAGCTGTCCAAGGAGGCCCGCGAAAAGGCGGATGCCGAAATGAAGAAGCTTCGCCAGATGAGCCCGATGTCGGCGGAAGCGACC
>DASYHY010000248.1:0-24252 GCA_036252795.1 Aurantimonas sp.
TCGAAGACGATCCACAGCGCCAGCCCGGCGAGCAGCAGCGCCGAAATCAGATAGGCCGAGGCGACGAAGCCGAAATAGTCGTTCTGCATGTCCGGTTCCTCAGCTGTCGGCGCGGCGTGCGGCGAGCCGCGACAGGGCGGCGACGCGCCGGCGCAGCACCTCGCTGCGCATCGCCGTCAAATGCAGGGCGAAGAACAGGAGCGTGAAACCCAGCGCCGAGACGAGCAGCGGCGTCAGGAAGACCGCCGGCATCGCCGGACCGTCGGCGCGGATGACGCTGGCGCCCTGGTGCAGCGTGTTCCACCAGTCCACCGAGAACTTGATGATCGGGATGTTGACGAAGCCGACCAGGACCAGGATCGCCGCGGCCCGCGCACTCTTGCCGGGATCGTCGAGCGCCCTGGTCAGCGCGATCAGCCCGAGATACATCAGGAACAGGACGAAGACCGAGGTCAGCCGCGCGTCCCAGACCCACCAGGTGCCCCACATCGGGCGTCCCCAGATCGAGCCGGTGATCAGCGCCAGCGCCGTGAAGACCGCGCCGATCGGCGCCGCCGCTTTGACCGCGACGTCGGCGAGCGGATGGCGCCAGACCAGCGTGCCGAGCGCCGAAACGCTCATCACCGTCCAGACCATCATCGACAGCCAGGCGAAGGGCACGTGGATGAACATGATCTGGACCGTCGCGCCCTGCTGGTAGTCCGGCGGGGCCATGAAGCCGAGCGTCAGTCCGACGGCAAGCGCCGCCAGCGCCGCCGAGTAGATCCACGGCTGCAGCCGGCCCGACAGCTCGAGGAACCGGGTCGGGTTGGCGAGGATCGTGAAGCGCGAGGGCTTGGTGGCGGAGAGATCGGTCATGCGCCCGAGTTTAGGATGGTTCGAAGCATCCGGTAAACACACGATTCCGGCCAAAGGAGGACCGGCCGCTCACCGCACTCAATCGTTCGCGGCCTTCAGCGCCGCGGCTGCGGCGATCGGGCCCAGCGCCCCGAAGAACAGCGTCAGCGCGACGAGGATCAGGAAGGGCGACAGGAACGGGTCCGGATCATTGACCGCACCATAGGTGGCCGTCACCCCGAAGATCAGCACCGGGATCGCCAGCGGCAGGACCAGCACCGACACCAGCAGCCCGCCGCGCGGCAGCGCCACGGCGACCGCCGCGCCGACGGCGCCGATGAAGGTGATCGCCGGCGTGCCGGCCAAGAGCGTCAGCGTGACGGCGCCGATGGCCACCGGCTCCAGCGCGAGGAACAGGCCGAGCGCCGGCGCCGCCAGCACCAGCGGCAGGCCCGAGGCTGCCCACAGCGCCAGGCACTTGCCCAGCACCACCAGCGGCATCGGCGTCGGACCGGCCAGCAGGAGGTCGAGCGTGCCGTCCTCCCGGTCGGCCTGGAACAGCCGGTCGAGCGTCAAAAGCGTCGACAGGAGCGCGCCGATCCACAGGATGGCGGGCCCGATTCGCGACAGGAGGTTGAGGTCGGGGCCGACGCCGAAGGGCACCGTCGCCACCACCGCGAGGAAGAAGATCACCGCGGTCATCGCGCCGCCACCGCCGGAGACCGCCAGCTTCAGGTCGCGCCAGAATACCGCCGTCACAGCCAGCCCTCGGCCGCCGCGAGCTCCGCATCGGCCGACGTCGTGTCGCCGTCTACGGTGGCTGCGGATGCCGCCGTCATGGCCAGTTCCCGCGCCGCCACCAGCCCGAGCGGCTGATGCGTTGCGGCGATGATGCTGCCGCCGGCGTCCACATGCGCGGCCATAAGCCCGGCGAAACGCGCCTGGGACGCCGCGTCGAGCGCCGCCGTGGGCTCGTCGAGGATCCACACCGGCCGGTGCACGGCGACGAGCCGCGCCAGCGCGATGCGGCGCTGCTGGCCGGCGGAGAGATAGCCGAACGGCAGGTGCGACAGGCCGGGCAGGCCGACCGCGTCCAGCGCCGCGTCGATCTCCAGGCCCGGCCCGCCCAGGAATTTGGCCCAGAAGACGAGATTGTCCCGGACGCTGACGCCGGGCTTCATCGCGTTGCGGTGGCCGACATAATGGGCAATCTCGGCGAGCGTCCGTGCCGGTTCGCCGTCCGGCGCCGCGACGCCCGTAACGGCGATGCGCCCGGCCAGTGGCCGCAGCAGGCCGGCCAGCGTGCGCAGCAGCGTCGACTTGCCGGAGCCGTTCGGCCCGGTGACGATCAGCGCCTCGCCGCCGCCGAGCGAGAAGTCCAGCGGACCTGCAATCGCCGTGCTGCCGCGCCCGATGGTCAGGCCCCTCGCCGTCATGGCCAGGCCAGTCACGCCGTGCAGCCCGTCATTCCCGCCACCGTCGGCGGGGTATCCGCCGTCCGGTCGCCCGTTGCCGCCCTGCTCATCCGCCCTCGCGTCCCCTCGCCACCGCGGCCGTGGCACAAATTCACCATCGCCGTCCGACACCCTTTATAGGCGTTACAAACTCCGTTATGAGGACGGCAACCACGCCAGCGACCGGAGTGGAAATTTTTCAGCGCCGATCTCAAGGTCTCCGCCCGGCACCGGCGGAACCGGGGCGGACAAGCGGAAATGGTCGCACCCGCATCTTCGAGCGCTTTTCCGCTGCGCTCAAGGCCGTTCGCCCTTCGGACTCCATTCTGGTTCGAGAAGGAACGAAGCCACGTGTCCAATGCATCCGACAGCTTCCATAGCCGCAAGACCCTCTCCGTCGAGGGCAAGAACTATGTCTATTACGATCTGAAGGAGGCCGAACGAAACGGCCTCACCGGTGCCTCGCAGCTGCCGTTCTCCATGAAGGTGCTGCTCGAGAACCTGCTGCGCAACGAGGACGGCCGCACCGTGACCGCGGACGACATCCGCGCCGTGGCGAACTGGATTCACGACAAGGGCAGTGCCGGCCACGAAATCGCCTACCGCCCGGCCCGCGTCCTGATGCAGGATTTCACCGGCGTTCCCGCCGTCGTCGACCTCGCGGCGATGCGCGACGCGACCAGGCAACTCGGCGCCGACCCGAAGAAGGTCAATCCGCTGGTCCCGGTGGATCTGGTCATCGACCACTCGGTGATGGTCGACTTCTTCGGCCAGAAGGATTCCTTCACCAAGAACGTCGACGCCGAATACGGCCGCAACGGCGAGCGCTACACCTTCCTGCGCTGGGGCTCGGAGGCCTTCGAGAACTTCCGCGTCGTGCCTCCCGGCACCGGCATCTGCCATCAGGTGAACCTGGAATATCTCGCCCAGACCGTCTGGACGCGTGACGTCAACGGCGAGACCATCGCCTATCCGGACACGCTGGTCGGCACCGATTCGCACACCACGATGGTCAACGGCCTGTCGGTGCTCGGCTGGGGCGTCGGCGGCATCGAGGCCGAGGCGGCCATGCTCGGCCAGCCGATCTCCATGCTGATCCCCGAGGTCATCGGCTTCCGTCTCGTCGGCAAGCTGCCTGAGGGCACCACGGCGACCGATCTCGTGCTCACCGTCACCGAGATGCTGCGCAAGAAGAAGGTGGTCGGCAAGTTCGTCGAGTTCTACGGGCCCGGCCTGTCGAACCTGACGCTGGAAGACCAGGCGACGATCGGCAACATGGCGCCGGAATACGGCGCCACCTGCGGCTTCTTCCCGATCGACAAGGACACGCTCGCCTATCTGGAGGCGACCGGCCGCGACAAGCACCGCATCGCGCTGGTCGAGGCCTATGCCAGGGCGCAGGGCATGTTCCGCGAGGACGGGATCGCCGATCCGGTATTCACCGACACGCTGGAGCTCGACCTTTCCACCGTCGTGCCGTCGCTCGCCGGACCCAAGCGCCCGCAGGACCGCGTCGCGCTGACCGACGCGGCCTCCGCTTTCCGCACCGCGCTCGAAGAACTGCAGGGCGGGCGGAAAAAGGCCGGTGACACCCAGACCACCGCCGAGGCCCGCTACGTGGCGGAAGGCGCGAACGCTGCCGGCAACACGCCGGCCGCCCGCCATCCTGTCGCCGGCACCGATCACGGCATTGCCGACGGCGACGTCGTCATCGCGGCGATCACCTCCTGCACCAACACCTCGAATCCGAACGTTCTCGTCGCCGCCGGGCTCGTCGCCCGCAAGGCGCACGAGAAGGGCCTGACCGTGAAGCCGTGGGTGAAGACCTCGCTCGCGCCGGGCAGCCAGGTGGTGACGGAGTATCTCGAGAAGGCCGGCCTGCAGGCCGATCTCGACGCCATGGGCTTCAACCTCGTCGGCTATGGCTGCACCACCTGCATCGGCAATTCCGGGCCGCTGCCGGAGCCGATCTCCGAGGCGATCAACGCGAACGACCTCGTCGCCTGCTCGGTCCTGTCGGGCAACCGCAATTTCGAGGGCCGCGTGAATCCGGACGTGCGGGCGAACTATCTCGCCTCGCCGCCGCTGGTCGTGGCCTACGCCATCGCCGGCTCGATGTTCGTCGACATCACGAAGGAGCCGCTCGGCAAGGATCGCGACGGCAACGACGTCTTCCTCAAGGACATCTGGCCGACCACCCAGGAGATCGCCGAGATCGTCCGGGAGACCGTCACCCGCCAGATGTTCGAGGAGCGCTATGCCGACGTCTTCAAGGGCGACGCGCACTGGCAGACGATCGAGGTGTCCGGCGGCCTCACCTATGACTGGGACGACCGCTCGACCTACGTGCAGAACCCGCCCTATTTCGAGGGCATGACGATGGAGCCGGAGGCGGTCACCGACGTCCAAGGCGCCCGCATCCTCAGCCTGTTCCTCGACTCGATCACCACCGACCACATCTCGCCGGCGGGGTCGATCAAGGCCAGCGGGCCGGCCGGCGACTATCTCGTCAGCCATCAGGTCCGACCGGTCGACTTCAACTCCTACGGCGCCCGCCGCGGCAACCACCAGGTGATGATGCGCGGCACCTTCGCCAACATCCGCATCAAGAACCAGATGCTGGACGGCATCGAGGGCGGCATGACGAAGCATTTCCCCGACGGGGAGGTGATGCCGATCTACGACGCGGCGATGAAGTACCAGGAGGAAGGCGTGCCGCTGGTCGTCTTCGCCGGCAAGGAGTACGGCACCGGCTCGTCGCGCGACTGGGCGGCCAAGGGCACCAACCTCCTCGGCGTGCGCGCTGTCATCGCCGAGAGCTTCGAGCGCATTCACCGCTCGAACCTCGTCGGCATGGGGGTCGTGCCCTTCGTCTTCGCCGAGGAAGGCACTTCCTGGAAGTCGCTCGGCATCAAGGGCGACGAAAAGGTGACGATCGAGGGCCTCGCGACCCTCAAGCCGCGCGAGGTGCTGGAGGCGAAGATCGAGCGGGCCGACGGCACGGTCGACAGCGTTCGGATCCAGGCGCGGATCGATACGCTGGATGAGCTGGAATACTACCGCAACGGCGGCATCCTCCACTACGTGCTGCGGCGCCTCGCCGCCTGATGATGACGGCGGCGGCGCTCCCCGCGCCGCCGGTCCTCAGCACCGGCGGCGTGCCGCACTCTCACCCGCAATTGACTGGTGGGTGTTCGCCTCCCTCAGTAGGTTCGCGCTCATGAAGACAGCCAACGAGCGTTCCGTGCACCCGGACCCGGGACGCACGATCAAATCCCTTTCATGGCCATCGTGAGCCGGAGCGCCGTCCGGCGGATCGCTCTTCCGCTGCTTGCCGCGATGCTGCTCGCAATCACGCCCGCCCGGCAGGCCGCCGCGGGCGAGCCTGTCATCAAGCAGGTGACCCACGTCATCGAGATGTTCACCAGCCAGGGCTGCTCGTCCTGCCCGCCGGCCGAGCGGCTTCTGGCGAGGCTCGCCGACGAGCCAGGCATCCTCGCGCTCGCCTATCACGTCGACTACTGGGATTATATCGGGTGGCGCGACACGTTCGGCTCGGCCGCCAACACGGAGCGCCAGCGAGCCTACGCCAAATCCTTCGACACGACGACGATCTACACCCCGCAGGCGGTGGTGAACGGCCGGGCGGCGGTGGTCGGCTCGCACGAGGGCAAGCTGCGCCACCTCATCGCGAACGGCAAGCTGCCGGATCATGCCGCGGCCGCGAAAGTCGACCTGTCGGTCGTGGCCGACCGGCTGCACATCACCGCCAGCGGCTCGGTGGCGGACGCCGGCGGACAGACCCCGGTGCTGATGCTGGTCACCTTCGTCGACGACGCCCCGGTCGCCATCGATCGCGGCGAGAACAGGGGCCATACGATGGCCAACACCCACGCGGTGAAGGATTGGCGGATTCTGGGCATGTGGACGGGCGAGACGATGGAGATCGACCTGCCGCTGGTGACGCTTTTCGGACCCGATACGAGGAAGGCCGGCTGCGCCGCGATCCTCCAGTCAGTGACAGCCGACGGCGCGCCGGGCGAAATCCTCGCCGCCGCGCAGCTGGAATTTCCCGGCGAGTAGCGGCCCGCCATAGGGGGGAAATGACGTCCCGCTGCTCGACGGGGCCGCGCACCGGCCCCACGCTTTCGGTTGCATCGCCCGCGCCGGCCCTTATCTTGGCAGGATCAGGCGCGCTTTCTGGGCGCCGCGCGTAGATCGCACGAGGGGATCATCTTGCAGGATTTCGGAACGACCGGCGAAACCGCGGCGCTGCTCCGCTTCCCCGACAACCGTTCCCAGAACCCCGTCGTTGCCTTCGACCGACGCGAGCTGTCGCAGATCCTCAGGATATACGGACGCATGGTGGCCGCCGGCGAATGGCGCGACTACGCGATCGACATGCTGAAGGACCGGGCCGTGTTCTCGGTCTTCCGACGCACCAGCGAGATGCCGCTCTACCGCATCGAGAAGAACCCGAAGCTCGCCCGCAGGCAGGGCGCCTATCAGGTCGTCGCGGCCGGCGGGCTGGTGATGAAGCGCGGCCATGACCTGGCCAACGTGCTGCAGGCCTTCGACAAGGTTATGGCTCTCGCCGACAAGGCCTGAGCCTTCGGCGCCGGCCAGCATCAGTCGCCGTAGAGCGTTCCCGGAAAGACCGTCTCGTCCGGCAGGGACGTGTTGCCTTCGCCGAGATGCATCTGCATCAGCACGGTGTCGATCCAGCGGCCGAACTTGAAGCCGGATCCCTCGAACGTCCCGATCATGCGAAAGCCGGCACTGCGATGCACCCGGATCGAGGCCTCGTTGTCGGCGCCGCCGATCACCGCGATCATCTGGCGAAAGCCGCTTTCGCTGCAGAGCTCGACGAGCCGCGTCAGCAGTTCCCGGCCGATGCCGCGTCCCCTCGCCTCGGGCAAGAGGTAGATCGAGTTCTCGACCGCCCAGCGATAGGCCGGCCGGTGCCGGAACGCGCCGGCATAGGCGTAGCCGAGCACCGCCCCATGGTGATCCTCGGCCAGGATGTAGGGATAGCCGACGCTGGTGATCGCCTCGAAGCGCGCCGCCATCTCGGCCGCGTCGGGAGGAACCAGCTCGTAGGTGGCGGTGCCGTGGAGAACGGCTTCCTCGTAGATGTCGCGCAAGGCCGGAACATCTTCGAGACGGGCGGGGCGGATCGTGTAGGCGCTCATCGGCAACGGCTTCGAAGGAGGTGGATCTGCCGGCCGCAAGGGCCGGACGAAGCGGCTGGCGGCGCGGGCGGCTCCCGCTCCCGTACAGCCTCCAGCCGGTGTCGCAGAAGAAGCGGCCAAAGAAAAGGGCGACCCGCCGGGCCGCCCTTCTCCGTCAATATCTGCCGCCGGTTCTATTCGCGATTGCCGAAGAGCTGGAGCAGGAAGAGGAACATGTTCAGGAAGTCGAGATAGAGGCGGAGCGCGCCCATCACGGCCTTCCGGCCCATGACGGCCGAACCGTCGCCCTCGTAGTACATTTCCTTGATCTGCTGCGTGTCGTAGGCGGTGAGGCCCGCGAAGACCAGGACGCCGATGACCGAGATCGCGAACTGCAGCGCCGGCGAGGCGAGGAAGATGTTCACGACCATCGCGATGACGATGCCGATCACGCCCATTAACAGGAACGAGCCCCAGCCCGAGATGTCCTTCTTGGTCGTGTATCCCCAGAGCGACAGCGCGCCGAACGAGGCGGCGGTGATGAAGAACACCTGGGTGATCGACTCCTGCGTGTAGACGAGGAAGATCGTCGCGAGCGACAGGCCCACCATCGTCGCGTAGACCCAGAAGGTCGTCTGCGCCGCGGACACGCTCATCTTGTGGACGCGGAAGGACAGGAAGAACACCATCGCCAGCGGCGCCAGCATGAGCACCCACTTCAGCGGCGACACGAAGACGGTGTAGCCGAGATCCGTCAGATAGAGGTCCGGACGCACCTGGTAGGCGGTCGGCTCGCCCGTGACGGAAAACGTGTAGAGAGCGTAAGCGGCAACGCCCGTGAGGGCGAGGCCGGCTGCCATCAGGTTGTACACCTTGAGCATGTAGGTGCGGAGGCCCTGGTCGATGTCCGCCCTTGCACCGGCCGAAGGTACGGTCCGTACCCCGGGATTCCGATAGTCAGCCATTGGAAAGAATTCCTTTCTGCGTGTCCCGTCCGGTGTCCACCGGTCTTGCCCGAGGGCTCGACGCGACGAGGCGCCGCTGGCGGGACGCCCAGCGATCCTGAGGATAATATGCGGATCGGCGCGCTTTTGCACAAGACGCCGATGTCGCAGTGCCGCGAAATAGAGGCGGAACGGGATTAATTCTGCGTTATCGGATGCCGTCCGGTGCAGGGCGGCAGCGCTTTACTAAACGTGTCTTACGATCATCCTGCCCGTTGTCGCGCGCTACAGGTTCCGCAGCACCGGCGCCGCCTTCTGGCCCAGCACGCGCCACGTCCCGGCAAGGCCGAAGCCGACGGTGAGCACCAGCGAGACCACCAGCGTCGTCAGCGCGACGGTCCAGTCGAAGACGTAAGGCAGCTCCATGATCTGCGCGACCACGAACCAGGCGGCAAGCGCGCCTGCCGCGATGGCGAACACGCCCGTGGCCAGGCCGAGCAGCATGTATTCCGTGGCGAAAGCGCGGATCAGCGTGATGCGCGTCGCCCCCAGCGTCTTCAGCACCACCGCGTCGTGGACGCGTCCCCTGTTGCCGGCGGCCAGCGCGCCCGACAGAACCAGCACCGAGGCGACGAGCGCCACCGCCGCCGCGACGCGGATGGCGAGCGCCAGCTGCGCGACGAGGCCGTTCACCGCATCCAGCGCCTCCTTCACCCGCACCGTCGTGACCGCCGGAAACGCGTTGGTGACGCCGTTGAGCACGGCCCTCTCCGCCGCCTCCCCGCCCTGCGGCATGGCGAGCGTCGCCAGCCAGGAATGCGGCGCGCCGGCGAAGGCGTTGGGCGAGAAGACCATGACGAAGTTGATCGACAGCGATTCCCATTCGACGCTGCGGAAATTGGCGATGCGCGCGGTGATGCTCCGGCCGAGCACGTTGACCGTCAGCGTATCGCCAACCGACAGGCCGAGTTCGCCGCCCTCCTCGGCCGAGAAGGAAACCAGCGGCTCGCCCTGATAGTCGTCGGGCCACCATTCGCCGCCGACGACGGTCGAGTTCTCCGGCAGCGTCGATGCATAGGTGATCCCCCGGTCGCCGCGCAGCACCCAGCCGCCTTCCGGCGGGATCTCCATCGTCGCGACGTCCTGATCGTTGAGGCGCGTGATCCGCCCGCGCAGCATCGGCGCCGCTTCCAGCGCCGACCCCGGCGCCAGCGCCTCGATCGTGTCGCGGAAGGCGTCGACCTCGCCGTTCTGGATATCCACGAAGAAGAAGTCGGGCGCCCGCGAGGCGATCCCGCTGCCGATTTCCTGGCGCAAATCGTAATCGATCGTGGCGAGCGTCACCAGCAGCGTCAGGCCGAGCCCCAGCGACAGGACGACCGACCCGGTCAGCGAGCCCGGCCGGTGGATGTTGCCGAGCGCGAGCCGCAGCGGCGTCGAGCGCACGCGCGGTGCCCGTGCCGCCAGCCACTCGATGCCGATGCCCACCATCCTGAGGATCAGGAACGAGGCTGCCGTGCCCACGAGGAAAATCAGCGCCACCCGCCGGTCGCCCGCCATCACCAGCGCCAGCGCGCCGATGGCCAGCGCGAGGCCCAGCGCCGCGCCCAGATAGGCCCAGCGCATGCGGGCGAACCCGGCCGTGCCGGCGTCGCGGAACAGCGCCGTCGCTGCGACGTCGCGGGTCCGGCCGAGCGGCAGCAGCGCGAAGGCAAGAGCGGTCAGCGCGCCGAACAGTGCCGCCAGCGCCAGATCGAGCGGATAGACCGAGGCGTTCGCGGCGATGGGAATGACGGCCTCGAGGAACTGCGCGGTCACGAAAGGCGCGGCCGCCCCCAGCAGCAGCCCCGCAACGATGCCGAGCACCGCCAGCGTCATGATCTGGATGAGATAGACGGCGACGACGAAGCTGCCCCCCGCGCCGAGGCTCTTGAACGTGGCGATCACCGGGCGCTTGGAATCCAGATAGGCGTTGACCGCGTTGGCGACCCCGACGCCTCCGACGATCAGGGCGGTCAGACCGACCAGCGTCAGGAATTGCGAGAAGCGCTCGATGTTGCGCTGCAGAGACGGCGCCGCCTCGGCGGATGTCCGGATGCTGAAGCCGGAATGGGGAAAGCGCTCGTTGGCGTCTTCCATCACCGCTTCGGCGTCGCCGGCCAGGTCCGGCCTCAGCCTCACCTTGTACTGGTACTCGACAAGGCTGCCGGGCTGCACCAGCCCGGTCGCTGCGAGCCCGTCCAGCGACAGCATCAGCCGCGGCGCGAAGTTGAACCCGTCGGACAGGACGTCCGGCTCGCGGTCGAGCACGCCGCGCAGCTCGATCAGGGCGTCCCCGAGGCGCACCAGCGCTCCCGGCTCGACCCCCAGGCGGGCGAACAGTTCGGGCGCCGCGATGGCGCCGAACTGCCCCTCCCGCGAGGCAAGCAGCGTTTCGAGCGGCGCGTCGGGGGTCACGTCGAGCGAGCCGTAGAGCGGATAGAGGCCGTCGACGGCCTTCACCTCGGTCAGCGACTGGTCGCTGCCGTCGGGGAGCCGCACCATCGAGCGTAGGTCCGCCGACCGGGCCGCCGTACCCAGCCCGTCGAGATACTGCGCCTCCTGCGGGTTCGCCTCCCGCTGTGTCAGCTCGAACCGCAGGTCCCCGCCGAGGATCGTGCGGCCCTGCTCGGCGATCCCGGTGGTCATCATCGTGGCCACGGAATTGACCGCGGCGATGGCCGCGACGCCGAGCGTGATGCAGGCGAGGAAGATGTAGAAGCCCGACAATCCGCCGCGCATCTCGCGCAGGGCAAAGCGGAAGGCCAGCGCCAGGCGGCCTTTCCGGCCGATCGGCGCCGGCCGCGCACGGGCGGCCGGGACGGCGTCCACCATCGTCATGCGGACTGGCTTTCCAGCGCTTCTTCCCTCTCATGCGGTCCGCTCCCGGAGCGGCTTCGGTCGTCGTGGATCTCGCCGGAGCGGACCGCGATCTCCCGTTCGCAGCGATGTGCCAGGCTCGGATCGTGGGTGACCAGCACGAGCGTCATGGCGCGCTTCTCGCGCACGGCGAAGAGAAGGTCCGCCACCTGCCGCCCGGTCTCCTGGTCGAGATTGCCGGTGGGCTCGTCGGCGATCAGGATCGCCGGCTCCGGCGCCAGCGCCCGCGCCATGGCGACGCGTTGCTGCTCGCCGCCGGAAAGCTCGCCCGGATAATGCGTCACCCGGTCGGCGAGGCCGACCTGGGCAAGCTCCCGCTCCGCCCGCTCGAACGCATCGCTATGGCCGGCAAGCTCCAGCGGCACGGCGACGTTCTCGAGTGCGGTCATGTTCGGGATGAGGTGGAACGACTGGAAGACGATGCCGACATTGCGGCCGCGAAAGGCGGCCAGCTGGTCCTCGCTCAACCCGATGAGCGACTGGCCGGCGATCTCGACCTCGCCCCGGTCCGCCTGCTCCAGCCCCGCCAGCACCATCAGCAGCGTCGACTTACCGGAGCCGGACGGTCCGACGATACCGACCGATTCCCCGCGATCGACCGAGAGATCGACGCCCTTCAAGACGTGGACGGCGCTGCGGCCGGTGCCCAGCGTCAGATGAACGTTTCGTAATCGTACTGCCGGTTCCGCCAAGATCGCTCGTTCCTATATCCGGCCGTACAGGGCCGCCTCCGGGGCTCGCGCTATATGGGGTGTGCAATGCAGCGCTTCCAACCGATCCTTCTGGCCCTCACGCTGTTGTCATGGCTGAGCCTGCCCATCGCCGCCGGCGCACAGCAGCCCGAACCGGCTCCGGGTGCGGAGACGATCGAGATCGTCGCCTTCGGCGACAGCCTGTCCGCCGGCTACGGCGTCGGCCCCGGCGAAGCCTTTCCCGAACAGCTCCAGGTCGCCCTGCGATCGGCCGGCTACGATGTCGCCGTCGCCAATGCGGGCGTCTCGGGCGATACCACGACGGGCGGCCTCGCCCGGCTGGAATGGTCGGTGCCGCCGGGCGCCGACCTCGTCATCGTCGAACTCGGCGCGAACGACGCGCTGCGCGGCGTCTCGCCGCAGATCGCCGCGGACAATCTCGACCGTATCCTGGCAACGCTTGCCGAACGCGACCAAGCGGTGATCCTCGCCGGCATGCTGGCGCCACCGAACATGGGCGACGACTACGGGACAGCGTTCGAGGCGATCTATCCGCGCCTTGCGGAAGAATACGACGTGCCGCTCTACCCGTTCTTCCTCGACGGCGTGGCCGGCGACAGGTCGCTGAACCTCGAAGACGCCATGCACCCCAATCGCGAAGGCATCGCGGTCATCGTGGAGCGGATGCTGCCGACGATCACCATGAGCCTCGATCGGATCATCGCCCGGCGAGGGACGACGGGCTGAAGCTTTCGGCCAGGCGCTGCAGCGGCCGGGTCAGGGCCGCCAGGCCGCTGCGCCGCCAGTCGATCATCGCGAAGACAAAGGCCTCGCTCTCGTCGGCCCATTCCCGGCCGATGCTGGCCGCGTCGGCATGGGGGCGGCGAATTTCCGCCGTCACGTCGCCGGCGACGAAGCTGAGATCGGCACCGTGCTTGGCGGCAATCGCCTGCATCCGGCGGTTTTCGCGCAGGCAGGTGAGAAACAGCCGCCGCACGCCGCGATTGCGGGCCGCTGCGATCAGACGGCCGAACAGCCGGTCGCCGAAGCCGTGACCCTGGAAGGCCGGCTCGATCGAGAAGGCACCTTCCGCCTCGTCGCGCGGACCGGTCAGGTAGCGAAGCTCCGCGACGCCGCGCAGCACGCCGTCGACGAACAGGCCCTTGACCAGCGCGTCGTCGCCGAGCGCCAGCGCCGCGTAGCGCTCGAGGAAGGGATCGTTCACGGAATTGCCGAAACGCAGCCGCCGCGCCTCGCCGTCGAGACGCTTCAGGTGGTCGAGCAGCAGGTCGCTCTGTTCGCGGTAGAGGTGCCGGATCGATACGATCGAGGCACCGTTGCGGGCCGCCGGCGCCGGTTCGACGCTGGCGGGCAAAGCGAGGTTCGTCATGGACGCAGCCTTGTTTCGTCCTCCCGGACCGAACCTCCCCGTTCGTTGTCGAAGATAATTGTGCATTGCGCCACCGACAACGGCGATCCGGTCGCTGCAAGGCTGCCCTGTCCTTGAAACATGGCTTTCGGGATGAAAGTCTCCTGATTGAAGGCAACGACGCACGGAAGGATGATCCGATGCCGAGACTGTTCACTGCCCTCGAGATCCCGCAGGCCCTTGCCTTCCCCTTGTCCCTGCTCCGCGGCGGCCTGCCGTCGGCGCGCTGGATCGACCCCGAGAACTACCATCTGACGCTGCGTTTCATCGGCGACGTGGAGGCGCGGCTCGCCGACGAGATCGTCGCGGCGCTGGACCGGGTGGAGCGGCCCGGCTTCTCCATTGCGCTGCGCGGCATCGCCGCCTTCGGCAACAAGAAGCCCCGCTCGATCCATGCCGAGGTCGAATCCTCCCCCGAACTGTCGGACCTGCAGGGCGAGATCGACCGGATCTGCCGCCGGCTCGGCCTTCCCGCGGACCAGCGCAAGTTCATGCCGCATGTAACACTTGCACGGCTGCGCCAGCCGAAGCCGGAAGACGTCGCCCGCTTCCTGGCCAGGAACGGCGGTTTCCGCACCCCGCCCATTCGCGTCGCGCGGTTCGGCCTGTTCTCGGCGCGCGACTCCGTTGGGGGCGGCCCGTATCTCCTCGAGGAGGCGTTTCCGCTCGATCCGCCGCACCGCCTCGATGACGCCCGCGCCGCCGTCGGGGCGCGCCACTGCGTCAGCCAGTACGGCTGAACCGGACACAGGCGGGGCTTGAGCCCGCCGCTTTCGCGATCCATCTAGCTGGCAACGGATGGCGGAGGATGAGAATGGCCCGCGACATACTGAGGATCGACGAGATCCTGCAGCCGGGAGACGAGGACGAGCAGGCGCGCCAGGAGGAGCGGGTTCGCGCCTCCTTCTTCGACACGGCGCGACGGGCGCTTCGCTACATCCCCTTCATGGAGGACGTGGTCGCCGCCTATCATTGCGCACTGGACACCCGCACGCCCGCCGCCAGCCGCGGCATCCTGCTGGCGGCGCTCGCCTATTTCGTGCTGCCGATGGACATCGTCCCCGACTTCCTGTTCGGGATCGGCTTCACCGACGACATCGCGGTCATGTGGGCGGCCTTCCAGGCGGTAAGCCGGAACATCAAGCCGGAGCACTACGTGAAGGCGCGCGAGACGCTGGGCGAGATTCAATCTTAGCCGGCGCCGGCCGCCGGACCTTACGATAAGGTAATTTGCCGCGCCGTCCGGCTGCCAAACTGTCGCCCGATTTCATCCCTCATTCAGTCGGGCTACTGACGGTCGTCACGGCTGCGCAGCATGCGGAAGCCCGCGAATTGTCCTGCGGATGTTGGGCTTTCGTTAACCATCGATAAACGGGCTGCGGCCTAGACTGCCGGGACATTCGCCATCGCGGCCGGTGCCGATCCCGGCATGAGCCGCGGCCAACGCCAATGACGCACGCACAGAACGAGCGGGGAACCATGCAACTCAAGAACGTCCTGACGGCCACGGCGGCCATTCTGATCTTCTCGAGCGCCGCCGGCGCTGCGCAGACCCCGACCCGCATCAACCAGTTCAACGCGTGGGGAACCTATTCCTACGACGATACCGGCGGCAAGGTCTGCTACATCCTGTCGACGCCGACGCAGATGAGCCCCGCCAGCGTCAATCACGGCGACATCTTCTTCCTGGTGTCGCAGAAGCCGGGTCAGGGCGTCTCCTACGAGCCGCAGGTGGTGATGGGCTACCCGCTCCAGGAAGGCTCGAAGGTCACCGTCGATGTCGACGGCAAGGACTACACGATGTTCGTCAAGGGCGAGTCCGCCTGGATGGAGAACGCCGCCGAGGAGCCGCAGCTCGTCGCTGCCCTGAAGGCCGGCCGCAGCATGAAGGTCGACGCGACGTCGCAGCGCGGGACCGCCACCAGCTACACCTATTCCCTCTCCGGCGTCACGGCCGCCCTCAACTCGATCAACGAGTGCCGCTGACAGCCGCCCAACGCCGGCCTTTGCACTGAACGCGACGCCGGGCCCCAAGCCCGGCGTTTTGCTGCGTGAAACACCCCAAACCTTGCGAAACGGGCCCGGAAGCGTCATGTGACGGGATAATCCCGATGGCATGACACTGGCCGGCAGCCCGGCCGAGGAACCCTATGGCTCTTTCGCTCGACCTTGCTTCGCCCGATACGCGGCCACGCGTGCCTGCCGCGACGATGCCGGCTGGCGAGAAGCCCTCGCTGATCGGCATGGATCGCGAGGGTCTGGCCGAGGCGCTCCGCTCGCTGGACGTTCCGCAGAAGCAGATCCGGATGCGCGTCGCGCAGCTCTGGCACTGGCTCTACGTGCGCGGTGTCGCCGATTTCGGCCAGATGGCGAACATCGCCGGCAGCCTGCGGCAGGCGCTGGACGCCGCCTACACAATCGCGCGGCCGGAGATCGTCGAGGAGCAGATCTCCGTCGACGGCACGCGCAAATGGCTGTTCCGCTTCCCGACCCGCGGCGCCGGAAGGCCGGTCGAGATCGAGACCGTGTACATTCCCGAGGAAGGTCGCGGAACGCTCTGCGTCTCCAGCCAGGTGGGCTGCACGCTGACCTGCAGCTTCTGCCATACCGGCACCCAGCGCCTGGTCCGCAACCTCCTGCCGGACGAGATCGTCGGGCAGGTCCTGCTGGCCCGCGACCGGCTGGGCGACTTTCCGGATGCCGCGACGCCGGCCGGCGCGATCGTTCCGTCCGAGGGACGGCTGGTGACGAACGTCGTCATGATGGGCATGGGCGAACCGCTCTACAATTACGACAATGTCCGCCAGGCGCTGGCCGTCGCTTCCGACGGCGAGGGCCTGTCGCTGTCGAGGCGGCGGATCACGCTGTCCACGTCCGGCGTCGTGCCGATGATCGAGAAGGCCGGCCACGAGATGGGCGTGATGCTGGCCATCTCGCTCCATGCGGTGAACGACGAGCTGCGCGACGAGCTGGTGCCGATCAACAAGAAGTACCCGCTGAAGGCGCTGCTGGATGCCTGCCGCGCCTATCCGGGTCTTTCGAATGCCCGCCGGATTACCTTCGAGTACGTGATGCTGAAGGGCGTCAACGACTCGCTGGCGGACGCCAGGGAACTCGTCCGGCTGCTTCACGGCATTCCGGCGAAGATCAACCTGATCCCGTTCAACCCCTGGCCGGGCAGCAGCCACGAATGTTCCGACTGGGACCAGATCGAACGCTTCGCGGACTACGTGAACCAGGCTGGCTACGCCTCCCCGATCCGCACGCCGCGCGGCCGCGACATCTTCGCCGCCTGCGGCCAGCTGAAGTCGGAATCGGAGCGCATGAAGAAGGGCGACAGGCTCGCCATGGAATCGGCCCGCGCCAGCGAACTGGCCGGCGGCTGACGCAAACGGCCGCCAGGCCGCGGGCAAATCGGCGGGCCATGGCTCGCGCTTCGCGGATGCGGAAGGTATCCCTCGTCGATGAGCACCGTCCTGCGCTTTCTCTTCGTGATCCCGATCGGCTTCATCGCCGCCTGCCTCACCGCGGCCGTCGCCATGCTCTGGCCGTTTCTCGACGTCCCGCCGGGCGGAGCCGGCGACCCGGTCTTCCTGTTCCACGCCTCGGTGGCCTTCGCCGCCCAGTCGGCGCAGATCGGCTCCGCGGTGCTGCTGCCCTTCGCGCTGTTCGTGGTGGCGACGGAGATCTTCGCGCTCTCCTCGCTTCTGCTGCATCTGGCCGCCGGGCTGCTCGGTGGCATGGGGGTGCTGTTCGCGGCCTATGGACGGGACGTGCCGCATATGAGCGTCCAGACCGCCATCCTCGTCGCCTCGCTCTGCTTCTGCCTCGTCTACTGGATCATCGCCGGCCGCCGGGCCGGGGCGTGGCGCCGCGGCGGCAGGGCTTCGCGGCCGGTTTCCGCTTCCAATCCCGAAGGATAAATCCCCATGGCCCGACGCCCCACCGACCCCCGCGAGGCCGCCGAGGCCATGTTTAAGCCGGCGGCTCCCGCTGCGACGGGCCGCGTGCGCGAGACGCCCGGCGCGATTCCGGCCGCCCGCGAGATGGTCTCGCTGCGGATCGACCGGGACGTGCTCGAGCATTTCCAGGAGGACGGGCCCGGCTGGCAGGACCGCATCAACGCCGCGCTTCGCGAGGCGGCGGGGCTCTAGACGGGGCGGTCGACGAGCCCGAGGCGGGCCCTCGGCTCTTGCGGAAAGCGCCTTGCGCGGCAGTTGGTAGCCGATGATCACCATCCATCATCTGAACAATTCCCGCTCGCAGCGTGTCCTCTGGCTGCTGGAGGAACTGGGCGTTCCCTATGAGATCAAGCGCTACGAGCGCACGAAGAGCCTGCAGGCGCCGAAGGCGCTGCGGCAGGTCCACCCGCTCGGCAAGTCGCCGGTCCTCGTCGACGGCGAGCGCACGATCGCCGAGACCGGGGCGATCGTCGAGTACATCCTCGCCCGCCACGGCGACGGGCGGCTGATGCCGCCGCCGGACAGCGAGGATTACTGGCAGGCGCGGCACTTCCTGCATTATGCGGAGGGGTCGGCAATGCCGCCGCTGTTCCTGATGCTCGTGCTGCAGATGATCCCCGGACGGGCACCCTTCTTCATGCGACCGATGCTGAAGGCGTCGATGCGAAAGGTCGACGCGGTTCTGGTGCGCCCGCAGCTCGAGCTGCATCTCGATCACTGGGAGAATTCCCTCGGCGCCACCGGCTGGTTCGCCGGCCCCGATATCTCCGTCGCCGACATCATGATGAGCTTTCCGGTCGAGGCGGCGGCGCAGCGTTTCGGCTACGAGAACCGGCCGCGCCTGCGCGAATTCCTCGAGCGCATCCACGAGCGGCCTGCCTATAAGACGGCGCTGGAACGCGGCGGGCCCTACGCCTACGCCTGAGGCTGCCCGCCTTACTGTCCCTGTGTCGTCAGGATCTTCACGGCGAAGGCCGAGAACACGCTGGCGAAGATCCAGTCGATCGCCCGCGTGATCTTCGGGCGCCGCTTCAGAACCGCCGCGAGCTTGTCCGCCGCAACGATCATCGCGAGGCAGAACGGCGTTGCGAAGAGGATGAAATAGACCCCCAGGAAGAACAGCTTGGCCGCCGCGTCCGGATCGCCCGCCTTCACAAATTGCGGCAGGAAGGTCACGAAGAACAGGATGATCTTCGGATTGGACAGGTTGATGCCGATGCCGGTCAGCCAGCTGGCCTTCAGCGACGGCCTGAAGGTCTCGCCCGCCGCGTCGACCCGGAACGTCGAGCCCGAGCGGATTGCCTGGACGGCGAGGAAGATCAGGTAGCCGGCGCCGACGATCTTCAGCACCATGAAGGCTTCCGGCGAAGCGGCGATCAGCGCGGAGAGACCGACCGCCGCCAGCGTCGTGTGAATGAGCGAGCCGGTCGAGGCGCCGAGATAGGCCGCGATCCCCGCCGTCCGCCCGCCCGCCAGCGTCCGGCCGAGGAACAGCGTCATGTCCGGCCCCGGCGTGATCGTCAGCACGAAGCAGGCGATCGAGAAGGCGGCGAGGGTCGGCAGGTCGGGCAGGAAGGTCATGGCGGCTCTTGCCGGCTGGCCGCCTTCCGGGCGGCGGGAGCGGGAGGGCTCGCCCGCACGGGCGAACCGTCAGCAGCTTTATGCCTCCCCCGGCGCGATGGCCAGCGTCTTTCGCAGGCCCCGGAGAGCGGTTGCGCGAGCCGGTTTCCCTCCGGCGCAGCTTTGCGCTAGAGGCGATGCAAACGGCACGAAAGAAAAGTTCACATGGTTCAGCATCGCGACGTCAAGAAGGTCGTCCTCGCCTATTCGGGCGGGCTCGACACCTCGATCATCCTCAAATGGCTGCAGACGGAATACGGCGCCGAGGTGGTCACCTTCACCGCCGATCTCGGCCAGGGCGAGGAGCTGGAGCCGGCCCGCAAGAAGGCTGAGATGATGGGCGTCAAGGAGATCTACATCGACGACGTCCGCGAGGAGTTCTGCCGCGACTTCGTGTTTCCGATGTTCCGCGCCAACGCGGTCTACGAGGGCACCTATCTGCTCGGCACCTCGATCGCCCGGCCGCTGATCTCCAAGCGCCTCGTCGAGATCGCCCGCGAGACCGGCGCCGACGCCATCGCCCACGGCGCCACCGGCAAGGGCAACGACCAGGTCCGCTTCGAGCTCTCCGCCTATGCGCTCGACCCTGACATCAAGGTCATCGCGCCCTGGCGCGAATGGGAGTTCAAGTCCCGCACCGACCTCGTCGACTTCGCCGAGAAGAACCAGATCCTCGTCTCCAAGGACAAGCGCGGCGAGGCGCCCTTCTCGGTCGACGCCAA
This sequence comes from Aurantimonas sp., assembly GCA_036252795.1. GTDB lineage: Bacteria > Pseudomonadota > Alphaproteobacteria > Rhizobiales > Rhizobiaceae > Aurantimonas. The sequence continues at coordinate 19,751 of DASYHY010000248.1, forward strand.
CCTCCTGCACTCCTCCTCCGAGGGCAAGGTGCTCGAGGACCCGGACGTCGCGCCGCCGCCCTACGTCTTCCAGCGCACCGTCAGCCCCGAGGACGCGCCGGACCGGGCGACGACGATCACCATCGGCTTCGAGAAGGGGGACCCGGTCTCGATCGACGGCCGGACGATGAAGCCGCACGAACTTCTGGCCGCGCTGAACGATCTCGGCCGCGACAACGGCATCGGCCGGCTTGACCTCGTCGAGAACCGCTTCGTCGGCATGAAGTCGCGCGGCATCTACGAGACGCCGGGCGGCACCATCCTGCTCGCCGCCCACCGCGCCATGGAATCGATCACGCTCGACCGCGGCGCCGGCCATCTGAAGGACGAGCTGATGCCGCGCTACGCGGAGCTCATCTATAACGGCTTCTGGTTCTCGCCCGAGCGCGAGATGCTGCAGGCGGCGATCGACAAGAGCCAGGAGCATGTCGAGGGCACGGTGACGCTCAAGCTCTACAAGGGCAACGTCATCGTCGAGGGCCGGGCTTCGCCGAAATCACTCTATTCCGACGCCCTCGTCACCTTCGAGGACGATCACGGCGCCTACGACCAGAAGGACGCCGCCGGCTTCATCCGGCTGAACGCCCTGCGCCTGCGCACGCTCGCCAAGCGCGACGGGCGGTAGAGCTCCGCCCGCTGGCGAAAGTATAGGATGCCATCAGACGAGAGGGCCCGACGGATCGCTCCGCCAGGCCCTTTTCGTTTCAGGCGCCAGCCTCGGCCTATTCCGCCGGCACAGCCACGCCGGCGGTCGCCTTCGGGCGGCCCTTGTTGAAGGCCATGGCCGCGATCACCAGCGCCAGCCATGCCACCGCCAGGATCGCCCAGAACCCGCCATAGATCAGCGCCATGCCGATCAGGCCGGCATGGACGACGTCATAGGCCATCGGGATGAGCGTCATGCGGATGTGGTCATGCGGCGTTCGGCGAAGCTCGCCATGCTGGTGGCGTATCTCGCGACCGGGGCGCTGGCGCTGACGGTCTGGGACCAGGCAATCGGCACGGTGGCCGGCGCCACCATCAACGGCCTCGTCACCGCGCTCGCCCTCCTGTTCATCATCTTCCGCGCGATCCTCGTCCTGCAGACCGTGAACGAGAGCGGCGCCATCCGGGCGATCCGGCGGGGCTTCACCGACCTCTCGCCGGACCGGCGCATCCAGGCGATCATCATCGCGTGGCTGTTCGGCTCGATGATCGAGGGGGCGCCCGGCTTCGGCACGCCCGCCGCTGTTCGAATGCAAGCCTGATTGTTCACCCACGAAAGGATCTGTGTTCAATCCCTTTGCCAAGGGGCCGGATCGTCGCCATCTGATATCAAAGTTCAATCGGTCCGAAGGCTCCGCCATGGTTCCCTACAGCGTTCTCGATCTCTCTCCGATCCCGGAAGGCGGCACGGCTGCGGACGCGCTGCGCAATTCGGGTGAGCTCGCGCGCCATGCCGAAGGCCTTGGCTACGAGCGCTTCTGGATGGCCGAGCACCACAACATGACCGGCATCGCGAGCGCCGCGACAGCCGTGGCGCTCGGCCATGTCGCCAGCAAGACCGCGAACATCCGCATCGGCGCGGGCGGCGTGATGCTGCCGAACCACGCGCCGCTGGTCATCGCGGAGCAGTTCGGCACGCTGGCGACGCTGTATCCGGACCGGGTCGATCTCGGGCTCGGCCGGGCGCCGGGCACCGACATGCTGACGGCGCGGGCGCTGCGCCGCAGCCTCGACAGTTCCGACAACTTCCCGCAGGACGTGGTCGAGCTGATCAGCTATTTCGAGCCCGCCGCCGCCGGCCAGAAGATCCGCGCGATTCCCGGCGCCGGCACGCGGGTGCCGGTGTGGATTCTCGGCTCCAGTCTCTACGGCGCGCAGCTGGCGGCTCATCTTGGTCTTCCCTATGCCTTTGCCTCGCATTTCGCACCAGCCGCCCTCGACCAGGCGGTCGACGTCTATCGCGAGACCTATCGCCCGTCCGAGCGCTGGCCGCAGCCGCATTTCATGCTGGCGGTCAACGTCTTCGGCGCCGCCAGCGACGAGGAAGCCCGCGTGCTGAAGTCCTCGATGCAGCAGGCCTTCGTAAACCTGCGCACCGGCCAGGCGGGGCCGCTGCCGCGACCGGTGGCGGATTTCGACGACCGGGTCGATCCGATGGCGAAGGCGATGGTGGACGATGCGCTGTCGGTGTCGGCGACCGGCTCGCCGGCCACGGTGGAAGCCGAGCTCGCCCGGCTGATCGAGCTTTACCAGCTCGACGAGGTCATCCTGACCGGCCAGATCCACGACCATGCCGCGCGGCTGAACTCCTTCTCCATCGCCGCCGCCGCGATGCGGCGGATCGGCGCCGCCCGCGAAGCCGCCGCCTGATCCGGCGGGCCGGGAGACCCGTCCTTCGGCTCGTTGACGGGTGGGCAGCCGCGCCTCACCGGCCGACTAATCGCGGCGCGCGGCCCGAAATCTGGCACGATTATCTTCTCACGCCGCATGCGCTGGGTTAGGGCAGCGCATGTGCGGGCGCCGCCGACGCGGGTTTCGAGAGGAATGAGGCCCGATTGCTGCCGTGGCAGGATGGGGGACGAATGATCGAGAAGCGGCTCGTATTCCTGTTTCCGGGTTTCGAGCCCTTGCCTGTCGAGGCGCAGGTCGAGCGCTTCCGTCGGGCGGCGATGCGCTCGGCATCCGTCTGGAATGCCGAGCTGGCGCTGAGCGAACCTGGCATTCGCGATTCTGCATCCGCGCCGTTCGCGGCCTTCCAGGCGAGCCTTTCGACCCATGGCCACACGACCCGCACCGACGTCGTCGTCTGCGACTGGAGCGATCTGATCCGCGCCTATGCGGCTCGACCGGTCGTCACCCGCTTCGCCACCGGCCTCGTCGCCCTCGGCGACTTTCTGGTGACCGGCACCGTATTCCGTTATCTGCGGACCAGCTGGCGCTACGGCCTCTTCTACGCCTTTCCGCTCGTGATGGTGCTGTTGGCGCTGGTGCCGGCTCTCTTCGTCCTCACCTGGTTTTCCGCCATGGCACCCGGACCATGGGGCATCCTCATGGGTCTGGTCGCCGGGATCGCGCTAGCCGGCGCGCTGCTGTGGTGGGTGAACCGGCGATGGCATCTCCTGACGGCGTTGGACGACTGGGTGATGGCGCGCGACTTCTGCCGCGGCCGCAACCCCGCCCTCCTCGCGCGGATTGAGCGGCAGTCGGCGGAAATCCGCCGGCGCAGCGAGGAGAGCGATGCTGCCGAGATCGTCGTCGCCGGCCACAGTCTCGGCGTCAGTCTCGCCGTTCTGGCCGTCGATCGGGCGCTTCGCGAGGGACTGCCGGCGGACCGGCTGCATGTCCTGACCGTCGGCTCCAGCCTGATGAAGACGGCCCTCCACCCGGCTGCCGGAGACCAGCGCAGCGCGGTTCGCCGGCTCGTCGTCGAGCATCGGCTGCCGTGGACCGACTGTCAGGGCCTGTCCGATCCGATCAATTTCTACAAGTCCAACCCGGCGACCTCGCTCGGCATCACCGAAGGCCGGACCCCGATCGTGGTGCGGGTTCGCTTCAGGCATCTGGTGAGGCCGGAGACCTACCGGCGGATCAAGCGCGACTTCTTCCGGCTCCACCGGCAGTTCGTGCTGGCCGTGGAGCGGCGCTGCGCCTATTCGTTCCACATGCTGCTGCTCGGCCCGCGTCCCCTCGCCGACTTCGCCGCCGCCGGCACGGTGGCGCTGCCGCCGCTCGCCGATGCCGGGCCCGGCTCGCCTGACCCGGCGGCGCCGCTTGCGGCGCCGGGGGGTGCGCGATGACCCCCGCGCTCGCCGGCAGTATCCTCTGGGTGCTGATGGTCGTCGGCTGGTACGTCATCCGCTACCCGTTCGAGCGGCGCGCCAAGCGCCGGCGGGTGGAGCGGACCCGCCGCGGCACCGCCGAGACGCTGCGCATGGCGATCTCGTTCACCGGGCTGGGGCTCCTGCCGGGCGTGTCGGTGGCGACGGGCTGGCCGGAATTCGCCCGCACGGATCCGTCCTGGTGGCAGATCGGCCTCGGCGCCGCGGTGATGGTCCTGGCGCTGGTCCTGTTCCGCAAGACGCACAAGGCGCTCGGAAAGATGTGGTCGGTCTCGCTGGATATCCGCGAGAAGCACGAATTGGTGACCTCCGGCATCTACCGGCGGCTACGCCACCCCATGTACACGGCCTTCTGGACCATGGCCCTCGCGCAGGCGCTGCTCGTTCCGAACGTCGTCGCGGGGCTCGCCGGGCTTGTCGGCTTCGGCACGCTCTTCTTCTTCCGCATCGGCCCCGAGGAGCGGATGATGGAGGAAACCTTCGGCGACGCCTACCGAAATTACCGGCAAAAGACGGCGCGGATCATCCCCGGCGTGTTCTGACGGCACACCCCGTGCAACACGCGCCGCGCGGGGCCATATTGAGCGCTGGAGGGAACGCCTTGCAGGCCCTCCCCAGCCTGGAGCCGCCGCGAATGCC
>DASYHY010000249.1:0-3227 GCA_036252795.1 Aurantimonas sp.
GATCATGTTCTTCACGTAGTCGGCATGGCCCGGGCAGTCCACATGCGCGTAGTGACGGTTCGCCGTCTCGTACTCGACATGCGCCGTCGAGATCGTGATGCCGCGCGCCTTCTCCTCCGGCGCCGCGTCGATCTGGTCGTATGCGCGGTACTCGCCGAAATACTTCGTGATCGCCGCCGTCAGAGACGTCTTGCCATGATCAACGTGACCAATCGTCCCGATGTTCACATGCGGCTTGTTGCGCTCGAATTTACCCTTGGCCATGCCTGCTCCCAACTCCGGAAGGTCTGAGTTCCGGCGCGACATAGCGAGTGCGGCCGGCGATGACAAGCGTGGTGCGCCGCACGCAGCCGGCGAACCCGGTCGGGCGCCATTCTCCAGCCACTCGAAGCGACGTGATGCAGACGCTCGATCAGCAGAAGGTCATGTTGCAGGATGATGGACTGGAGCGGGTAGCGGGAATCGAACCCGCATATTCAGCTTGGAAGGCTGCTGCTCTACCATTGAGCTATACCCGCGCCTGCACTGCGAAGACGGCGATGGTGGAGGGGGCTGGATTCGAACCAGCGTACGCTAAGCGAACGGATTTACAGTCCGTCTCCTTTAACCACTCGGACACCCCTCCGGCACCGCATGGACCGGTCTGAGCACGGTCCCTGCCGGACACATCGAGCCGACCAGCAGCCCGACGCGCATCCGAGCGGCCTTATGAAAGTCCCGAGCCGATCTGTCAACGCCACCGAGGGGCCCTTTCGCGCCCGGCCCACCTTCGATAGGTAACGGTGATGAGTGACGACAGCGCGAGCCCCAAGGATTCCCACTACGCCAAGCTGCGGCGCGCGCATCGCGATCGCAAGCGCGCCGAGGGCGGCCTTCCGCCCGCTGCGCCGGCGCGCCAGGCGCGGCCGGGCAAGCCGCCTGCCCCCGGACGAATCCGCCTCTACGGCCTGCACAGCGTGGCCGCAGCGCTTCAGAACCCGAAGCGGGTGCTGCACCGGCTTCTGGCGACGCGGAACGCCCTCGCCCGGCTCGAACTCGATCCGGACGCGATCGGCTGCCCCGTCGAGATCGTCGAGCCGAAGCTGCTCGACACCGAACTCGGCACCGACGCGGTGCACCAGGGCGTCATGCTGGAGGCCGACCCGCTGGTTCCGGGCCGACTCGCGGGGCTCTCCGGCGCGCATCTCGTCCTGGTGCTCGACCAGGTCACCGACCCGCACAATGTCGGCGCGGTCATCCGCTCGGCCGCGGCCTTCGCGGCAGACGCGCTGGTGACGACGGCGCGCCACTCGCCGCAGGAGTCCGGCGTGCTGGCGAAGGCCGCGTCCGGCGCCCTCGAACACGTTCCCCATCTGGAAGTGGTCAATCTCGCCGAGGCACTGGCCGAGCTGTCGGCGCAAGGCTTCCAGACCATCGGCCTCGATTCGGAGGGACCCGAGCCCTTCGAGGCCGCCTTGTCCGGGGAGCGCATCGCGATCGTATTGGGAGCCGAGGGCAAGGGTCTGCGGCAGAAGACGCGCGCGACGGTAGACCGGCTGGCGCGGCTCGACATGCCCGGTACGATCAAATCGCTGAACGTCTCCAACGCTGCCGCCATCGCGCTCTATGCGGCGCGACGGCATCTGGGCTGACATGCCCGCGCCGCAACCCGGACGTCGCGCGTGAATCGTCGGCGAAACTGCCCGTGACCATAATCCGCAGAGCCGCCGGACTGGTGCCGGATGAGGGGATTGAACCCCCGACCTTCGGTTTACAAAACCGCTGCTCTACCGCTGAGCTAATCCGGCGCGAGGCGCGATCTAGCACAGAAGCGCGACGAGTGCAGCGGGTTTTTCCCCGTGGCCCCGTGGCGGCATCGGCGCAGGCGAGCGACGCTTGGCGCCGGCGCGCGGGCGCGCTAGCTGACGCCTCCCCAGTCGCGGCACCGGCCCGCGTCGCCAGCCGGGCCAGGCCTTCCCATGCCGCGTGAACCCCATTCGATCAGTTTCCTCGTCAGCAGCACGCCGGCTGCCAAGGAGGCCGGGCGGCGGCTCAGCGCGCTCTACGGCAACGACCGGCCGGACAATGCCGACGTGATCGTCGCGCTCGGCGGCGACGGCTTCATGCTGCATACCCTGCACCAGTTCATGGGAACGGGCATCCCGATCTACGGCATGAACAAGGGCACGATCGGCTTCCTGATGAACGAGTATCGGGAGGACGGTCTGCGCGAGCGCCTGGCGGCCGCCACCGAGAACGTCATCCATCCGCTGACGATGACGGCGGTCGATGCCGACGGTAAGAGCCACAACGCGCTGGCAATCAACGAGGTGGCGCTGTTCCGCCAGTCCTATCAGGCCGCGAAGCTGCAGATCGCCATCGACGGGAAAGTCAGGCTGGAGGAACTGGTCTGTGACGGTGTCATGGTGGCGACCCCAATCGGCTCCACGGCCTACAACCTTTCGGCGCAGGGGCCGATCATTCCTGTGGAAGCGCCGCTGCTGGCCCTGACGCCCGTCAGTCCGTTCCGGCCCCGGCGCTGGCGCGGCGCGCTGCTGCCCAACCACCAGACGGTGGACATCACCGTGCTGGAACCGGAAAAGCGGCCGGTCAATGCCGTCGCCGATGCGACCGAGGTGAAGTCGGTACGCAAGATCACGATCTGCGAATCCACCACCGACACCGGCCAGATCCTGTTCGACCTCGAGCATTCCTGGGATGAGCGGATTCTCGCCGAACAGTTCCGGTATTGATCAGGCAGCGAGAAGGCGAGCTCGTTCGCGCGCGGAGTCGAGGGCTGCTTCCCGGGCGAGGCGCTGCAGGAACCGATTCACCTCGTCCGAATCTGCGAGCGCCGCGACGCCATGGCGATTCGCCGTCGCACGCCGAATGATCATCTGCGGCACCTCCTCGGCCCGCACCTGACGCTCTCCCGAGGCAATCTCGCGCCAGACCGTGATGGCGCCCCAGAAGAGCGGCCCCATCGATGGCGGCAGTCCGCCCTCGACGACGAGCGCCGTTATGGCCTTCTGCCGAGCGCCCGCCAGAACGGCCCCAACCCGCCGCTCGGAGTTCCCGGACAGGCGCGCCAGCGCCGCCGCGAGCAGGTCGATGTGGCCGCTTGCCGCCGAACGCAGGAGGAAGGCGGCGGTCAGTTGGCCGCTCGCCCTCAGATGCTCGACCAAGGCAGGCATCTCGCCGGCCGACGTGATATCCGCAAGCTTCGCGGTGGCCCGCTCGCAGGCCGC
>DASYHY010000250.1:0-14480 GCA_036252795.1 Aurantimonas sp.
GCCAGCCGTTCGGCGAACCGCTCGGGGAGCGGAAAGCGCAGATCCGGCCGCGACAGGACCACCTGATCGATGCGGGCGCCCTCCATCACGTCGACGAGGCCGCGGCGGACGGTCTCGACCTCTGGCAATTCCGGCATTTTCGATTAAGTCCCTGCTCGATGGACGCGCCCGTCGGGTGCGGACGACATCTCGCTCGGTCGCGCCGGCCGGCAAGTGCCGAAGCGAGTCCTGCCCACTATCCCGCATCCTGCCGATGCGACGCAACGAAGGTGCCTCCCATGTCGCGAACCCGTGCCACCGGAGCCGAAGCGATGGAGACCGCCTACGGCTTTTCCACCGTCACGGGCCGCGAGGAGAAGCAGGCGCGCGTCAACGAGGTGTTCCATCGCGTCGCCGAGCGCTACGACCTGATGAACGACCTGATGTCCGGCGGCTTGCACCGGGTGTGGAAGACGGCGATGGTGTCGTGGCTCTCCCCGCCGCGGCATGAGGGGTGGCGCTTCATCGACGTGGCCGGCGGTACCGGCGACGTCGCCTTCCGCATCGTCGAAGCCTCGCGCCGCAAGGCGTCCGGCACCGTCCTCGACATCAACGCCTCGATGCTGGGCGTGGGCGCCGAGCGGGCGGTCAAGCGCGGGCTGCAGGACAATCTCGTCTTCGTCGAGGGCAACGCCGAATCGCTGTCGCTGCCGGACGCGAGCTTCGACGCCTACACGATCGCCTTCGGCATCCGCAACGTGCCTCGGATCGACAAGGCCCTGTCCGAGGCATACCGCGTCCTCAAGCCGGGCGGCCGCTTCCTCTGCCTGGAATTCTCCGAGGTCGACATGCCGGTGCTGGACAAGGTGTACGAGGCCTGGTCGTTCCGGGCGATCCCGCGCATCGGCGAGATCGTCGCCCGCGACCGCGAATCCTACGAGTATCTGGTGGAATCCATCCGTCGCTTCCCCAATCAGGAGAACTTCGCCAGCGCGATCCGCGCCGCCGGTTTCGAGCGGGTCACCTATCGCAACCTGTCCGGAGGCATCGCCGCCATCCATTCCGGCTGGAAACTCTGACGGGATCTAGCGACCTTTGGCCCAACCCGTCTCTGGCACGATTGCGCTCATTCGGGCCGTCTACGTCCTCGCCCGCGAGGGCGTGATCGCCTCCTTCCCGGCGGAAGGCCTGCCGCCGGGGCCGGCGATGCTGCATCGAGTGGCCCGGCTGATCGCCCGCGGATCGACGGAGCAGCGCCCCCGCTCGGACAATCTGTCGCGCGCCCTTCACCGGCTCGGCCCCTCCTACGTCAAGCTCGGGCAGTTCCTGGCGACCCGGCCGGACCTCGTCGGCGTCGATGCCGCGCGCGAACTGGGGACGTTGCAGGACAACGTGCCGCCCTTTCCGCGGGAACAGGCGATCGCCGAGATCGAGACGACGCTGGGACGACCGCTCGAGGCCCTGTTCGTCGACCTCGGCGAGGTCGTCGGCGCCGCTTCCGTGGCGCAGGTCTACAAGGCCCGCATCCGCAACGACGACGGCAGCGAGCGCTTCGCCGCCGTGAAGGTCGTCCGGCCGGGGATCCGCATCCGCTTCCGCCGCGAACTCGACAGCTTCGCCTTCATCGCGCGGTTCCTGGAGCGCTACGTGCCGACGGCCCGCCGGCTGCGGCCGGTGGCGATCGTCGAGACGCTCGCCCAGTCGACCCGGATCGAGATGGATCTGCGGCTGGAGGCCGCGGCGGCGTCGGAGATGGCGGAGAACACGGCGCAGGATCGCGGCTTCCGGGTCCCGGCCATCGACTGGGAGCGGACGGGTCGCGACGTCGTCACCATGGAGTGGATCGACGGCATCAAGATGAGCAACGTGCCGGCGATCGCGGCGGCGGGCCACGATCTGAAGCAGCTCGGCGTGACGGTGGTCCAGTCGTTCCTGCGCCAGGCGATGCGGGACGGCTTCTTCCACGCCGACATGCACCAGGGAAACCTCTTCGTCGCGCCGGACGGAACGGTGGTGGCGGTGGACCTCGGCATCGTCGGGCGGCTGAGCGACGAGTCGAAGCGCTTTCTCGCGGAGATCCTCTACGGCTTCATCCGGCGCGACTATCGCCGCGTGGCGGAGCTGCATTTCGAGGCCGGCTACGTGCCGCGGACGCAGGACGTCGCGAGCTTCGCCCAGGCGCTGCGGGCGATCGGCGAGCCGATCTACGGCCAGCCCGCCGAGACGATTTCCATGGGCCACCTCCTGTCTCTGCTCTTCGAGGTGACAGAGCTCTTCGACATGCGCGCCCGGCCGGAACTGGTGCTGCTGCAGAAGACGATGGTGGTCGTCGAAGGCGTGGCGCGGACGTTCGATCCGAAATTCAACATGTGGGTGGCGGCCGAGCCCGTCGTGTCGGACTACATTCTCCACGAACTCGGACCGGCGGCGAAGCTGCGCGAGGCGCGCGAGGGCGTCGATGCGATGCTGCGGCTTCTCCGCCGCGCGCCGGACCTCGCGATGGGTCTCGAGGTGCTGGCCAAGCAGATGCCCGACCTGATCGAGAACGGCATCCGGCTGAACAACGATACGCTGAAGAACCTCGCGACCGAGAAGCGGGCCAGCATCATGTCCGGCCGGCTCGCCCAGTGGGTGATCGCCCTGTCGCTCCTGACGATCGCGGGAACGCTGGTCTTCGGCTGATCCGGGCGGCGGCGCTCTCGTGGCGCCGCCCGATGCCTGCCTCAAGGCTCCACAGGGTCAGGGCGTCAGGTCGCCCTCGTCCCGACCGTTCCAATAGTGCAGGCGGTCGGCATGGACCCGGATGAGCACGACGCCGGGCGTGTCGATGCCGTTCTCGAACCAGTAGTCGAGGTCGGCATTCCAGTGCGCCTCGAACTGCGCCTTGTCGCGGATGATCTCCGCCGTGCCCTCGACGGAAATGAACAGCGGCGGCTTGCCGAGCAGACCCGCCTTGCCCTGGAAGGCGACGCCGACCTTCGGGTCGCGCTCGATGTCGGAGACCGTGCGCGCCGCCTCGTAGGTGAAGAAGAAGGAATCGCCATCATAGGTGACGTCGCGGTTGTTGCTCATCGGCCGCGCGGCGATCTCGCCGCCTTCGGTGCGGGTGGACAGCATGGCGAAGTCGATGTCGCGCATGGCCTCCGCGACATCGGAAAGTGTCATCTCGCTCATGAAAAAGGCTCCGTTTCTGTCGGGCCGTAACGCATGGGACCGCCGGCGGCTCCATCGGCCTGGAGTGCCATAACGTCGCGAAGCTGCCCCCGGGGCTCCGCGCTGAAAAGAGCCGGGGCGGCCTGTCGAAAACTGTCGACCGGCGCACGATATCGTCCGGACGGCGCCGGCCGTGCGACCTGAGAGAGGGGCTCCCCTGATGTCGGGCCGCTGCGTGCGGCTGTCGCTTTCCCAAGGCCGCATCAGGAGACGCCAGCGCTCCCGGCCTCAACCCGAAGGGACGACCTGCATGGGCATGGTGACGACGAGCGACGGCGTGGAGATCTTCTTCAAGGACTGGGGGCCGAAGGATGCCCAGCCGATCGTGTTCCATCACGGCTGGCCGCTGAGCGCCGACGACTGGGACGCGCAGATGCTGTACTTCCTCGGCGAGGGCTACCGCGTCGTCGCCCATGACCGCCGCGGCCACGGCCGTTCCAGCCAGGTGGGAGACGGCCACGACATGGACCACTACGCCGCCGACACGGCGACGGTGGCGGACCATCTCGACCTGCGCAACGCTGTGCATGTCGGCCACTCGACCGGTGGCGGCCAGGTCGCCCGCTATGCCGCTCGGCATGGTGAGGGGCGCGTCGCGAAGCTCGTCCTGATCGGTGCCGTCCCGCCGATCATGGTCAGGACCGAGGCCAATCCCGGCGGCCTGCCGATCGAGGTCTTCGACGGGTTCCGCCAGGCGCTCGCCGCCAATCGGGCGGAGTTCTACACCGAAGTCGCGAGCGGCCCGTTCTACGGCTTCAACCGCGACGGGGCCAAGGTGTCGCAGCCGGTCGTCGACAACTGGGTGCGGCAGGGCATGATGGGCGGCGCCAAGGCCCATTACGACGGCATCAAGGCGTTCTCGGAGACCGACTTTACGGAGGACCTGAAGGCGATCGAGGTTCCGACGCTGGTGATGCACGGGGACGACGACCAGATCGTCCCGATCGCCGATTCAGCGCTCCTGTCGGTGAAGCTCCTGAAGACCGGCACCCTCAAGGTCTACGAGGGGCTGCCGCACGGCCTCTGCACCACCCATGCGGAGATCGTGAACCCCGACCTCCTCGCCTTCGTCAGAAGCTGACGGAGCATCCTCCGCGCCGGGCCCTCGCCTGGCGCGGAGACCCTGCGGTTGCCTTGCCGAAGCCCGGCGACGCGGCGATCAGATGTCGAGATTGGCGACCGACAAGGCGTTGTCCTGGATGAACTCGCGCCGCGGCTCCACCTCGTCGCCCATCAGCCGCGAGAACAGCTGGTCGGCGTCGGTGGCGTCGTTGATCTTCACCCGCACCAGCGTGCGGGCCTCGGGATCCAGCGTGGTTTCCCACAGCTGCTCGGGGTTCATCTCGCCCAGCCCCTTGTAGCGCTGCGTCGAGATGCCCTTGCGGCCGACCTCGAACACCGCCAGCAGGAGCTCCAGCGGGCCGGCGAGGGGCCGCTCGGTGTCCTTGCGGCGAAGCACCGGAACGCCCCCGTAGACCTCGGCGAGACGGCCCGCGAGGCGGTTCAGTTGCAACGCATCGCCGGAATGGATGAGGGCGGCGTCGACGGTCTGGGCCTCGGTCACGCCGCGCACCGTCCGGGTGAAGCGGTAGCCGCCGTCGACGGCCTCGCCGGCCCAGCCGCGCTCGGTCTCGTCCGCGATGATGTCGAGCCGTTCGGCGATGCGGGTGGCCATCGCCGGCGCGCGCTCCGGGTCCTCTGCGACCGCGGGCGTGAGCCCGCCGCAGATCGCCGCCTGCTCGACGGCGCTGCGGTCGTAGCGCGAATGCAGCCCCGCCATCACCTGGCGAAGATGCAGCGCGTCGTCGACCACGGCGCGAAGGTCGCGGCCGGCGCGGACCTCGCCGGTATCGAGCGTCAGCGAGGCATCGTCGAGACCGCCTTCGATGAGGTAGTTCTCCAGCGCCTTCTCGTCCTTCAGATACTGGCTCTGCTTGCCGCGCGTCACCTTGTAGAGCGGCGGCTGGGCGATGAAGACGTGGCCGCGCTCGATCAGCTCCGGCATCTGGCGGAAGAAGAAGGTCAGCAGCAGCGTGCGGATATGGGCGCCGTCGACGTCGGCGTCCGTCATGATGATGATCTTGTGGTAGCGCAGCTTGTCGGCGTTGAACTCGTCCTTGCCGATCGAGGTGCCGAGCGCGGTGATCAGCGTGCCGATCTGGTCGGAGCCGAGCATGCGATCGAAGCGGGCCCGCTCCACATTGAGGATCTTGCCACGCAGCGGCAGGATCGCCTGGTTCTGGCGCGAGCGCGCACCCTTGGCCGAGCCGCCGGCGGAATCACCCTCGACGATGAAGATCTCCGACTTCGCGGGATCGCGCTCCTGGCAGTCGGCGAGCTTGCCCGGCAGCGAGGTGATGTCGAGCGCGCCCTTGCGGCGCGTCAGCTCGCGCGCCTTGCGCGCCGCCTCTCTTGCCGAGGCGGCCTCGACCACCTTGCCGATGACGATCTTGGCTTCCTGCGGGTGTTCCTCGAACCAGCTCGACAGCGTCTCGTTGACGAGGCTCTCGACCACAGGCCGCACCTCGGAGGAGACCAGCTTGTCCTTGGTCTGGGACGAGAATTTCGGGTCCGGCACCTTCACCGACAGGACGCAGGACAGCCCTTCCCGGCTGTCGTCGCCGGTCAGCGTGACCTTCTCCTTCTTGAGCACCCCGGAGGTCTCGGCATAGCCGGTGACCTGCCGCGTCAGCGCGCCGCGGAACCCGGCCATGTGGGTGCCGCCGTCGCGTTGCGGAATGTTGTTGGTGAAGCAGAGGACGTTCTCGTTGTAGCTGTCGTTCCACCAAAGCGCCGCCTCGACGGTGATGCCGTCCTTCTCGCCCGACAGGACGATCGGCTCGCTGATCAGCGGCTTGCGGGCGCGGTCGAGATACTCGACGAAGGCCTTGAGCCCGCCCTCGTAGAACAGTTCGGTGCGCTTCTCGTCGGCATGGCGCCGGTCGGACAGGACGATGCGGACGCCGGAATTGAGGAAGGCGAGTTCGCGCAGCCGGTGCTCCAGCGTCGCGTAGTCGAACTCAGTGACGCCGGTGAAGGTCGCGGGGGAGGGCAGGAAGGTGATGGTCGTGCCGGTCTCGCCGCCGGAATCCCCGATCGCCTGCAGCGGCGCATCGGGCACGCCTTCGGTGAACGCCATCTCGTGGATCTTGCCCTGGCGCTTGATCGTCATCTTCAGCCAGACCGACAGCGCGTTCACCACCGAGATCCCGACGCCGTGGAGACCGCCGGAGACCTTGTATGAGTTCTGGTCGAACTTCCCGCCGGCATGCAGCTGGGTCATGATGACCTCGGCTGCCGACACGCCCTCGCCGGTGTGGATGTCGGTCGGAATGCCGCGGCCATTGTCGGTAACCGTGCAGGAGCCGTCCGGATTGAGCGTGACGGTCACGCCGGTCGCATGGCCTGCCAGCGCCTCGTCGATGGAGTTGTCCAGCACCTCGTAGACCATGTGGTGCAGGCCGGAGCCGTCGTCGGTGTCACCGATATACATGCCGGGACGCTTGCGAACGGCATCCAACCCCTTGAGCACCTTGATCGAATCGGCACCGTACTCGGTTCCGGGGCCGGGGTTCGTTTCGTTCGCTGCGGACATGATGTTCCTTGGGTTCGGGGCGGGTGCGGCAGGCCGCGACGAATCGCCTCTCGCGTGCGCCGTATATAAGGCGTTGCAGGCCCTTTTGAAAGGCGAAGGGCCGGCGGGGCGATCCCTGGACCTCGGCGTTTCTCGACGCCGGCTGGCGCGACACCCATATGCGCCAGACACGCAAGGAGCCAGCGCCATGGACAGCCCCGTCGAACCGTCGCCTCGTGCGTTTCGCGCCCCCGCCCCGGTGCCGCATGCGACGCCGCTCGGCTTTGCCGGCTTCCTGCGGACTGCGACGCGCAACCCGATCGAGATCTGGGGAACCCGCGCCTTCAAGGAGCCCTACATCCGCGGTCAGTGGCTCGGCGTGCCGAACATCGTCGTCAACGATCCCGCCGGCGTGCGCCATTGTCTCGTCGACAACGCCCGCAACTACGTCATGCAGCCGCTGCGCCAGCGCATCCTGCGCCCGCTCCTGCGCGATGGGCTGCTGACCGCGGAAGGGCAACTCTGGCGGCGGACCCGCAAGGCGATCGCGCCGGTCTTCACGCCGCGCCACATCGCCGGCTTCACCGACGCCATGCAGGCGCGGTCCGATGCCGCCGCTGAGCGTCTCCAGGGGCTGGAGGGCGCGGTCGCGGACGTCTCGCACGAGATGACGCTGCTGACCTTCGACATCCTGCAGGCGACTCTCTTCTCCGACGATATCGCCAGCGAGCCGGAGGCCTTCGCCCGCTCGACCCAGAACTTTCTCGGCTCGATGGGGCGGATCGACCCGCTCGACCTGCTGGGCGCGCCGGCCTTCCTGCCCCGTCTGAGGCGGCTGAAGGGGCGCAAGTCGATGCTCTATTTTCGCGGCCTGATCGCCGACACGATCGCCCGCCGCCGGACGCAGATCGAGCGCGATCCGGACGGCGCGCCGAACGACCTCCTGTCGCTGCTGATCAAGGCCGACGGCCTGTCTTCCGGCGAGATCGAGGACAACATCATCACCTTCATCGGCGCCGGCCACGAGACCACGGCCCGTTCCCTCGCCTGGACGCTCTACCTCCTCAGCCAGGCACCGGAAGAGCGCGCTTCGGTCGAGGCGGAGCTCGACACGCTGCTGCCGACCCTGCCCGATCCCAGTCAGTGGGCTGACAGGCTGGTCCACACGCGCGCCGCCTTCGAGGAGGCGCTGCGGCTCTATCCGCCGGCCCCCTCGCTGAACCGCACCGCGCTGGCAGCCGACAGCACCGGCGGCATCGACATCCCGGCCGGCTCCACGGTGCTGGTGATGCCGTGGCTCATCCACCGCCACGAGATGCTGTGGGACCGGCCCGACCACTTCATCCCGAGCCGCTTCCTGCCCGGCAATCGCGAGGCGATCGACCGCTTCCAGTATCTGCCCTTCGGGATCGGGCCGCGGGTCTGCATCGGCGCGGGCTTTGCGCTGCACGAAGGGGTGATCGCCCTGGCCGCCCTGATGCGGGGGCTGCGCTTCGACTATGCCGGGAGCGCACCGCCCGAGGTGGTGCAGCGCATCACCGTGCAGCCGCAGGGCGGGTTGCCGATGCGGATCTCGCGGCGCTGACCGACAGGAACGGCAGGTCGGGGCGGCGCCGGATCCCGGCGAGAAGGCGGGCGCCGGGCGCCGCCCGCAGCGATCCCCTTGCGCCCGAGGCCCCCGCGGCTCATAATGGAGCTTCGGGTATTTTGCAGACCCGGAGTTTGGCAGACGTTCCGACCGCCGCAAGCGGGTCGCCCGGGGATCACATCCGCCGGGCCCATGGAACCGACCCTTGCGCCGAATCCTTGTGAACTTCCGAACTTAGGCCGCGGCTTGCCGCGTCTACAAGCAACCTGGAGGACGTTCGCAACGCGGCGTCTTCAGCCGCGTCCGGGAGCGGGCGGCAAGCGACAGAAGGTCATCCCATGAGTCAGACTGGCACCGTCAAATTCTTCAACGAGGCGAAGGGTTTCGGATTCGTGACGCCCGACGGCGGCGCGAAGGACGTGTTCCTTCACGTTTCCGCGCTCGAGCGCGCAGGCATTTCCTCGCTGAACGAGGGTGACAAGATCAGCTTCGACACCGAGCCGGACACCCGCGGCAAGGGTCCCAAGGCGATCAACGTCCAGCGCCTCTAGTACCGGCCGGGCGACCGACGGGATCCGCCGGTCGCCTCAGCCGTTAGAACCTGGTCGAAGCGCATTGCGCTTCGACACAAGACGAACAAGAAGGTCCATGCTATGGACAACTCCCGAAGGGCGCGCGAACGTGCCGAAGCCGTCCTTTCCGGTCCCCCGGACCGTCCCGTGAAGGGTTCGGCGGTCGGGATCATAGCCGCGGAAACGCAGGCTCGCGAAGAGAAGACGGCCCGCCTCAAGCAGCTTCGGCTGGAGCGGGACGCCGCCGAGCCGCCGGTGCCCGTCAAGGCGAAGCCGGCAGCGAAGGCGAAGACGGCGACCAAGGCGAAGGCAGCACCGAAGGCGGCGAAGAAGCCCGCCCCGCGCGCCAAGAAGCCGGCCGCCTGATCCGACAAGGGTCGTTCGACCCAGTGTAGAAGGCCATGACCCGCCTCGGCGGGCTTTGCCGTTTTTGAACGAAGGAGCTGTTTTGAAAGTCGACGTCAGAGACAACAATGTCGATCAGGCCCTCCGGGCCCTGAAGAAGAAGCTGCAGCGCGAAGGCGTGTTCCGCGAGATGAAGGCGCGTCGCGCCTACGAGAAGCCGTCGGAACGTCGCGCCCGCGAGAAGCAGGAAGCGATCCGTCGCTCGCGCAAGCTCGCCCGCAAGCAGGCGCAGCGCGAAGGTCTTCTGCCCGGTCCGAAGCGCAAGCTGCGTCCCGGCGCACCGCGTCCCGGTGCCCCTGCGCCACGTCCGGCCTTCGGCTGACGGTGGATTGATCGGCGGTCGGCGCCGGTGAGGCTCTGCCTCCCGGCCGGCCGGTGCCGATCGGCGCACTCTTCCATCCGGCTTCCTGTCCGTTCAGGAACCAACGATCGCCCGGGAACCGTGCGTGCGACATCCTCGCCGCGCGGATTTTCCGCTTGGAACGAAGCCAGCCGGCGCGGAAGCCGTCGCTTGCCCCCGTCGTATCGGGAGTAGGCCGGTCTCTGCCGATGTCATCCCGCGTCCGCCCCGGGACCCGCATCAGTATCTTGCGTCCTCTCCGATACACGATCCGGCACCAGCCAGTCGCGATAACGCGGCGCGGCGTGGCACATGTCCTCGAACAGCCAGACCATCCTGTCGACGAACCAGAGCTTGGCCCCCGCAGCCAGGAGCGTGCCGACCAGCACCGCGGTGATCTGCAGGGTTACCAGCCCGTAGACCAGCAGGATCGTGCCGATCATGCTCGCGGCGACCAGCACCGCAGCCGCCCGAGCGTGTTGACGAGGGATCGGGACGGCCTTCCGGGCAAGATAGATCCGTTCGCCGAACGTCGCCTTGGACGCCCAGTTGTCGGGTTGGCGCGGCGGCGGGAACAGGCGGGGGTTGAGATAGAGGAAGGCGATCACCGCTGCGGTCGTGGTCAGCGCCCACCAGCCGATCCAGACGCGGCTCCAGATCGCCAGCACGAGCAGCGGGAAGGCGGCGACTCGCGTCCAGACGCTCCACGGATTGGCATGACGCCGCCAGTCCCGTTCGTCCATCAGCATGAGCCGTTCGAGTGCCGCGAGCAGGTCCATGGGAGCCGGCCGTAGCGCGGGTCAGGCTGCCCGCGCTCCGCGTCGATGGTTCAGATCGACGGCGCGCCCCGGCGGGGCGCCGTCGGCTCGTCCTCGTCGGCGAGGCCCTCGAACAGCGCCGTCGAGAGATAGCGCTCGGCGAAGGAGGGGATGATCACGACGATGTTCTTGCCCTCCATCCCGGGGCGCTGCCCCACCTTGATCGCGGCCGAGAGCGCCGCGCCCGAGGAGATGCCGACCGGCACGCCCTCGAGGCGGGCGACCAGCCGGGCGAGCTCGAACGATTCCTCGTTCGTCACCTGGACGACTTCGTCATAGACCTCGCGGTCGAGGATCGCCGGAGCGAAGCCCGCCCCGATGCCCTGGATCTTGTGCGGGCCAGGCTCGCCGCCCGACAGGACGTGTGAGGCCTCCGGCTCGACGGCGACGACAAGCAGCCCGGGCTTGCGCGCCTTCAGCACCTGGCCGGCGCCGGTGATCGTGCCGCCGGTCCCGATGCCCGATACAAGCACGTCGATCTCGCCCTTGGTGTCGTTCCAGATTTCCTCCGCCGTGGTGTTGCGGTGGATCTGCGGGTTGGCCGGGTTCTCGAACTGCTGCGGCATCACTGCGTTGGGAATGCCGGCGACCAGTTCCTCGGCCTTGGCGATGGCTCCCTTCATGCCTTTCGGGCCCTCGGTCAGGACCAGTTCCGCGCCGAGCAGGCGCAGCATCTTGCGGCGCTCCACCGACATCGTCTCCGGCATGGTGAGGATCAAATGATAGCCCTTGGCGGCGGCGGCGAAGGCGAGGGCGATGCCGGTATTGCCGGAGGTCGGCTCCACCAGCGTCGTCTCCCCCGGGGTGATCGCGCCGTCCGCCTCGAGCTTCTCCAGCATCGCGACGCCGATGCGGTCCTTGACGCTGGCGATCGGGTTGAAGAACTCGAGCTTGGCAAGAAGGTTCGCCTTCACGCTCTTCTCGCTGGCGAGCTTGCGCAGCCGAACGATCGGCGTGTCGCCGATCGTGTCGACGATGGAATCGTAGATGCGCCCCCGGCCATGCGTGCGAGCCGTGCCTTCGTTGGCTGGTTTGTCCATGTTCGCCTCCTTCCCTCGTCGCGCGCCGTCGGGCCGCGAGTTCTTGTCCGGGCCAAGTTAGGACAGATGCGCGCGGTTTGTGAGGTCGCAGCGCGCAAAAACCGCGCGGTTCGGGGGAAAACCATCCTCTTTTCGTATGTCAGCCGCAACGATCGGGACGAGACCGTTCAAGCTTGAGCGAAGTTGTTAAAGGCCCATTACGGGCGGCTGGCCGACTATGGCCCGACGTGCCGTCAGGCAGTTATCCGGAGAGGCCAGTCCGTGCAGCGCCAGCCTACCGACTTCAAGACCGTCTGCGCCGAGTTCGCCGCCCTCATCATGGCGACGACGCTTCTGTCGGGCGCAGCCGCCTTCTACATGTTTCGCCCCTATGGCGAGTTCATCATGATGGACGCGTTGCGGTTCGCCGTGGCCGCACCGCTTCTGGCTGCGGGTCCCTATCTGGGCTACCTGGCGCTGAGGCTCTCGGATCTGCACGTGCGCAACGACGGGCTCGAGCGCGCGGTGAAGACGGACCGGCTGACCGGCCTGCTCAACCGGCACGGCTTCGACCTTGCCGTTCGGTCCCACATGCGCGCGCTCGCCAGCAACGCGAGCCCGAGCGGTCTGATGATCATCATCGTCGATGCCGACCATTTCAAGCGCATCAACGATCGCCTCGGGCACCCGGTGGGAGATCGCGCGCTGCAGGTGATCGCGGCGGCGTTGCGGCAGTCGGTCCGCTCCAGCGACGCGGTGGGTCGTCTGGGTGGCGAGGAGTTCGCGCTGTCGCTGCCTTGCGGCAGCATCGAGGAAGGCCGGGCCATCGCGGAGCGGCTGCGCCTGGCGATCAATCGGCTGAGCGTCGGCGAGCGCGGCAGACAGGCGCGTCTCTCGGTCAGTGTCGGCGGCGCCTTCATCACCGCGCCGCAGAAATTCGACACCGTCTATGCCATCGCCGACGCCAATCTGTATCGATCGAAGGAGGGGGGCCGCAACCGCTCGACGATCACCGGCATGGCGCGCGAGGCACGCCGGCGCCTGCGTTTCGCTGGCGATCAGCCGACGATCGCGGCCGCGCGCGGCTGACTGGCCTTTCGCCTCAGCCGCGTCCCGTCGACCCGAAGCCGCCGGCGCCGCGCCCGGTCTCGTCCAGCATCTCGCGCAGTTCGAAACGCGCTGCCACCACCGGTGCCACGACCAGCTGCGCGATCCGGTCCCCGTTCCCGATCGTCAGGGGCTCGGCACCGAGATTGACGAGGATCACCTTCACCTCGCCGCGATAGTCGCTGTCGATCGTTCCGGGCGCGTTGAGCACCGTGACGCCGTGACTGGCGGCGAGGCCGGAGCGCGGGCGGACCTGCACCTCGTAGCCTGTTGGAATCTCGAGAGCGAGGCCGGTCGGCACCACCGCGCGGCTGCCCGGCATCAGCGTCAGTGGCTTCGCCAGCGCGGCGCGGATGTCGGCCCCGGCAGCGCCGGCCGTGGCGAAGGCGGGAAGCATGGCTTCGGCGCCGTGCGGCAGCCGGCAGACGCCGATCACCGGCGGGTCGTTCCTGTCGCTCATGCCCCGCCGCCTGTCCGCAGGCGCTCGGCGATCCAGGCCGCCAGCCGCCGCCCCACCTCGCTTTTGTCGAGCCTCGGCCAGTCTTCGACGCCGTCCCGCGTAACGATGTGGACGGTGTTCTCCGCGCCGCCCATCACCGCGTGCTCGCTTGACACGTCGTTGGCGACGATGGCGTCCGCGCCCTTCCTGTCTAGCTTGCGCCGGGCGTTAGCCAGGAGGTCGTCGGTCTCGGCGGCGAACCCGACGACGAGGCGCGGCCGCTCCGTGCCATGGCCGATGGTCGCCAGGATGTCGGGATTCTCCGCAAGGGCAAGGACGGGCGGCGTGTCCGCGCCCTTCTTTAGCTTGCGCTCCGCCGTGTCGCTCGCGCGCCAGTCGGCGACCGCGGCAACGAAAATCGCGGCGTCCGCAGGCAGCGCCGCACGCACCGCGCCTAGCATCTCACGGGCCGTCTCGACGCGGCGCACCACGACACCCCGGGGGTCCGGGATGGTCACCGGCCCGCTCACCAGCGTCACTTCGGCGCCCAGTTCCGCGAGCGCCGCGGCGATCGCGTGACCCTGCCGCCCGGACGAGCGATTGGCGATGTAGCGTACCGGATCGATCGGCTCGTGCGTCGGCCCGGAGGTGACGACGATGCGCCTGCCGGCAAGGAGCTGCGGCCGGCCCGCGAGCAGCGCCTCCGCCGCGCCGGCGATCTCGTGCGGCTCGGCCATGCGCCCGATGCCGGCCTCGCCCGCCTCGGCCATCTCGCCGGCGTTCGGACCGATCCGATGGACGCCGTCGGCTGCGAGCAGGTCGAGGTTTCGCCGCGTTGCCGGATGCGCCCACATGGCGGGGTTCATCGCGGGCGCCATCAGGATCGGCGCCCTTGCGGCCAGGAGGATCGCCGTCGCCAGATCGTCGGCGTGCCCGTTTGCCGCCCGCGCCATCAGGTTCGCCGTGGCGGGAGCGACGAGGATCAGGTCGGCCTCGCGCGCCAGGCGGATATGGCCGACATCGTGCTCGTCCTCGCGGTCGAAGATGTCGCCGAACACCTTCGACGCGGAAAGCGCCCCCACGGCCAGCGGCGTCACGAACTCGCGCGCCGCCTTGGTCATCACCGGCCGGACCGCCGCGCCCCGCTCGCGCAGCCGCCGGATCAGGTCCAGCGACTTGTAGGCGGCGATGCCGCCACCGATGACGAGCAGGACCTGCTTGCCCGCGAGACTCATCGCGCCACGCCGGCGGGCGACGCTTGCCGAGCTGTCGGCCGCTTCGACTTCTCTGTGCTGGTTGGGGAGCCGGCCATGTCTGCCTTTTCGCTGCGCGGTCGCTTCGCCCCGGACATCTAGTCGCGCCGGGCGCGGGAGGCAACGCGCCGCGTGAGCCAACGCTGGTCCGCAACCCTCCCGGCGGGGCGGGC
>DASYHY010000251.1:0-2597 GCA_036252795.1 Aurantimonas sp.
GAGAGACGCCATCGACCAGATGGCGGGCTCCGGTTTCGGAACGGTCCTGCTCGTGGCGCTGGTGCTGGCGCTGGGATCGTTCGCCGCCTGGCGCCTCTTCCAGGTGATCTTCGATATCGACGGGCACGGCACGGGAGCCAAAGGCCTCTTCATCCGGACGGGGCTGACGATCAGCGCCTTCGCCTACGGCGCGCTCGCGGTGTACGCGGTAAACCTCCTGGCCGGGCTGAGCGCGGGAGAGGGGGGCCGCAACGGCATCGTCGCCGCCGCCTACGACGCCGGCTTCGGCGTGTGGCTCACCTACGCGATCGCCGCCGGGATGGCGGCGGCGGGCGCGGCGCACATCGTCAAGGGCGCCAAGGCCGGCTTCGAGAAGTACATGAACTTCCCCGCCGATCGGCACTGGCTGAAGCCGGTCTGCCAGTTCGGCCTCATTGCCCGCGGCATTACCTTCTTCATCCTTGCGGGCCTGCTCGCCACCGGCGCCGCATCCTATCGGAGCGGCTCCACGCCGGGGCTCGAGACCGCCCTTGGAGCGATAGAGGGCTGGTCGTTCGGCTGGGTGCTCCTTTCGCTGACGGGACTGGGGCTGATCGCCTTCGGCATCTACGCCCTTGCGGAGGCGGCGTACCGGCGGATCAACGTCGAGGCGGCCGCCTGAATGGGGTGGCGACATCTCGTTCGCCGCCGGCCGTGAAACAGGCATTGACGCGGGCGCTCCGGGCGAATAGCTTTCGCCCATGATCAACACGACCATTCTCGTAGTAGGAGTGCGCACACGCGCGGCGGCCTGAAACCGCCCGGCGAAAGCCACGTGTGCGCGAACAAGGGCCCTTCGAGGCCCTTTTTTATTGCCCGAAATCCGGCCGACCTGGAGCCGGGAGGGATCGGCAAGCGATCCGGAACAAGAGACGGAAGATCACGACGATGAACGCGACTGGCCAGACATTCGAGATGACCGGGGCCGAAATGGTGGTTCGGGCGCTGAAGGATAACGGCGTCACTGACCTCTTCGGCTATCCGGGCGGCGCCGTCCTGCCGATCTACGACGAGATCTTCCAGCAGGAGGACATCCGCCACATCCTCGTGCGCCATGAGCAGGGCGCCGGACACGCGGCCGAGGGCTATGCCCGTTCCACCGGCAAGCCGGGCGTCATGCTGGTGACGTCGGGTCCCGGGGCGACCAATGCGGTCACCGCGCTGCAGGACGCGCTGATGGATTCGATCCCGCTGGTCTGCATCACCGGCCAGGTTCCGACGACGCTCATCGGCTCCGACGCCTTCCAGGAGTGCGACACGGTCGGCATCACGCGGCCCTGCACCAAGCACAACTGGCTGGTGAAGGACGTCAACGACCTGGCGCGCATCCTGCACGAGGCGTTCCACGTTGCTACCACCGGTCGGCCCGGCCCGGTCGTCGTCGACATCCCCAAGGACGTTCAGTTCGCCACCGGCACCTATACCCCGCCGCCGGCGCAGCCGAAGCACGAGAGCTACCGGCCGCGGCTGGATCCCGAGCGCGAGCGCATCGAGGCGGCCGTGGCGCTGCTGGCGGGTGCCCGCCGGCCGATCATCTATACCGGCGGCGGGGTGATCAATTCCGGTCCCGAGGCGTCGCAGCTGCTGCGCGAGTTCGTCGACCTCACCGGCTTCCCGATCACCTCGACGCTGATGGGGCTCGGCGCCTATCCCGCCTCCGGCAAGAACTGGATGGGCATGCTGGGCATGCACGGCACGTACGAGGCCAATCTGGCGATGCATGGCTGCGACGTCATGCTGTGCATCGGCGCCCGCTTCGACGACCGCATCACCGGACGGCTCGACGCCTTCTCGCCGAACTCCAAGAAGATCCACGTCGACATCGACCCGTCCTCGATCAACAAGGTCGTCCGCGTCGACGTGCCGATCATCGGCGACGTCGGCCATGTCCTGCGCGACCTGATCGGCGCCTGGAAGGCGCAAGGGGCCGCGGTCGACGCGCCGTCGCTGGATGCGTGGTGGCGCGAGATCGAGGAATGGCGGGCCCGCCAATGCCTCGCCTACCGGCCGAACGACGACGTCATCATGCCGCAATACGCGGTCCAGCGCCTCTACGCGGCGACCAGGGACCGCGAGACCTACGTCTCCACCGAGGTCGGACAGCACCAGATGTGGGCGGCGCAGTTCTACGGTTTCGAGGCGCCGAACCGGTGGCTGACCTCCGGCGGCCTCGGCACGATGGGCTACGGGCTGCCGGCCGCGATCGGGGCGCAGATCGCCCATCCCGACGCGCTGTCGGTCTGCATCGCCGGGGACGCCTCGGTGCTGATGAACATGCAGGAGATGTCGACGGCCGTTCAGCACGGCGCCAACGTCAAGATCTTCATCCTGAACAACCAGTATATGGGCATGGTCCGGCAGTGGCAGCAGCTGCTGCACGGCAACCGCCTGTCCCATTCCTATACCGAGGCGCTGCCGGACTTCGTCAAGCTCGCGGAAGCCTATGGCGGCCACGGCATACGCTGCGAGAAGCCGGGCGATCTCGACGGCGCGATCGAGGAGATGCTGGCGATCGACAAGCCGGTGCTGTTCGACTGCCGCGTCGCCAATCTCGCCAA
>DASYHY010000252.1:0-1971 GCA_036252795.1 Aurantimonas sp.
GGGGGCGCGGGCGCTCTATCTCGGCTCGACGCTGTACCGGATCCACGGCACCAACCAGCCCTGGACGATCGGCCAGTCGGTCTCCTCCGGCTGCATCCGGATGCGCAACCAGGATGTCATCGAGCTCTACGAGCGGGTGAAAATCGGCACCAGGGTGGTCGTGCTCTGAGGGCAACACTGCGGCTGAATCCGCGGCGCGGACGCTTCGCCGGCAACCAATCCGGCGCGTCCATAATCCAAACATGGCAGAATTGTGTTGATGCGGAACCTGCTCCAGATCGGGCGTCCGCCGGCGAGAGGAAAACGGCATGACATCAGGCAAGGGATCGATCGGCCTCGTCGCGGCACTGGCGCTGCTGTTCGGCGTCGAGGCCGGGACTGCGCAGGAACGCCGCTATGACTACGCGACGGGCACCTGGCACCTCGTCGACGCGGAGCGCGCCCAGCGCGCGACGCAGACCCGGGCCGTGCAGCAGCGGCTGCCCGCGCCGGCCTTCATGCGCAAGCAGGTCCGGATCCAGACGAACGAGGCACCCGGCACGATTATCGTCGATTCGCAGCGCAAGTATCTCTACTTCGTCGAAGGGGCGGGCATGGCGACGCGCTATGGCGTCGGCGTCGGCAAGGAAGGCTTCGGCTGGTCCGGCACGATGAAGGTCGGACGCAAGGCCGAGTGGCCGGGCTGGACGCCGCCGGCCGCGATGATCAAGCGCGAGCGCGCCAAGGGGCGCATCCTGCCGGCCTACATGGAGGGAGGCCCCGCCAATCCGCTCGGCGCGCGGGCAATGTATCTCTATCGCGGCGGCAACGACTCGCTGTTCCGCATCCACGGCACCAACCAGCCCTGGACCATCGGCCAGAACATGTCGTCGGGCTGCATCCGGATGATGAACGAGGACGTCGAGCACCTGTATTCGCGGGTGCCGAAGGGCACCAAGGTCGTCGTCATCGGCCCGAGCGGCCAGGGGTCGAAGGGGCTCTATGCCGATCTCGGTCCGGTCCAGACCAATATCCTGACCGCCATCTTCGGCGGCTGACGCTTCCGCCGACGTTTCCCGGCCTGAGGCCCGCCGGCGACGGCGGGCCTTTTCGCTTGGCGAGCCCTATTCCGCGGCGACGGCGGCAGCCTGGGGCCGCGGCTCGACGCCCGCGAGGCTCGCCGGCTTCTCGCCGCCGAACGCCCAGTCCAGCAGTTCCACCGTGTGGATGATCGGGATGGCCGTCGCCGACCCGATCTGGGTCATGCAGCCAATGTTGCCGGTGGCGACGGCCTGCGGCGACAGGCTCTCGATGTTCCGCACCTTGCGGTCGCGCAGCGTCGCGGCGATCTCCGGCTGCAGGATGTTGTAGGTGCCGGCCGAGCCGCAGCAGAGGTGGCCTTCCGGCACGTCGCGGACCGTGAAGCCGGCCTGGGCGAGCAGCACCTTCGGCGCCATGGTGATCTTCTGGCCATGCTGCATGGAACAGGCCGAGTGGTAGGCGACGACGAGATCGGTCGCGTGGACCGGCAAGGGCAGATCGAGCCCGGCCAGGTACTCGGTGACGTCCTTCGCCAGCGACGACACCAGCGCCGCCTTCGCGGCATAGGACGGGTCGAGCCGCAGCATGTGGCCGTAATTCTTGATCGTCGTGCCGCAGCCCGAGGTGGTGACGATGATCGCGTCGAGACCGCCCGCGTCGATCTCGCGGCTCCAGACGTCGACATTGCGGCGGGCGAAGTCGAGCGCATCGTCGTCTCGGCCCATGTGGTGGACGAGCGCGCCGCAGCAGCCCTCTCCCCTCGGCACCACCACCTCGACGCCGAGCCGCCCCAGCAGCCGCACGGTCGCCTCGTTGATCTTCGGGTCGAGCACCGACTGGGCGCAGCCGCGCAGGATCGCCACCCGGCCGCGGCGTGGGCCGGTTGCGGCGCGAACGCCCGGCTCGTTGACGGCAGAGCGTGCCGGCACGGCGCCGGGGGCGAGCCTCAGC
>DASYHY010000253.1:0-4288 GCA_036252795.1 Aurantimonas sp.
CGACCTCCGGCTGAAGGAGACAACCATGCAAGTCCGCGAGATGATCCGAACACACCCGCGCGTCGAAGGCGGCACGTCCGAGAGCCTGATCCGCTGCATCGAAGCGTGCTACGCGTGCGCCCAGACATGTACGTCCTGCGCGGATGCCTGCCTCGGCGAGGACTCGGTCCAGATGATGGCCCAGTGCATCCGCCTGAACCTGGACTGCGCAGATATCTGCGCGGTGACCGGCTCCATCGCTACGCGCCAGACAGGCGAAAGCCACGATGTGCTGCGCGCCGTCGTCGGTGCCTGTGCGGAAGCCTGCCGTGCCTGCGGCGAGGAATGCCAGTCGCACGCGGAGAAGCACGAGCACTGCCGGATCTGTGCGGCCGCGTGCCGGGACTGCGAGAAGGCTTGTCGCGACGCGCTCGCCGAGATCCGCTAGGCGATAAAGGCGCGCCGACCCGCCGGTCTCCGCGCCTCGTCGGCGCTTCCAGCAGCCGGCCGGGGACGAATTTCCGAAAGGGTGGGCGGTTTTGCTTCGCGCGCTGGGAAGCGCTATGGGACGAGCCGTCTTCAACCCAATCAGGCGGGCACCATGGCGGACCGACGCGGCGGCAACGAGGCGCTGAAATTTCCGATCCTGATCGGCGATATCGGCGGCACCAACGCCCGCTTTGCCATCCTCGTCGACGCCTTCGCCGAGCCGAAGATGTTCCCGGTCGTCCAGACGGCGGACTTCGAGACAATCGACGAGGCGATCCAGTCCTCGGTGCTGGACAAGACCTCGGTGCAGCCGCAATCGGCGGTGCTCGCGGTGGCGGGGCCGGTCGATGGCGACGAGATCGACCTCACCAACTGCCCATGGGTGGTGCGGCCGCGCCAGATGCTGACCGGCCTCGGGCTCTGCGAGGTCATCGTCCTGAACGATTTCGAGGCGCAGGCGCTGGCGATCTCCTCGCTGCCGGAGTCGGCGCGCACCCCGATCGGCGGCGGCGTCGTCCACGAAGGGGCGAGCCGCGCCGTCCTCGGACCCGGCACGGGACTCGGGGTCGGCGGGCTGGTGCGGGCCCGCAACATGTGGATCCCGGTCGCCGGAGAGGGCGGCCATATCGATCTCGGCCCCCGCACCCCGCGGGACATGGCGATCTGGCCGCATCTGAAGACGATCGAGGGCCGCGTCTCCGGCGAGCAGGTGCTCTGCGGGCGCGGCCTCGTCAATCTCTACCAGGCCGTTGCCGCCGTGAACGGCACCGAGCCGGTGCACACGACCCCCGCCGAGATCACCGAGGCGGCCGTCAACCGGAAGGACGCGGCCGCGATCGAAGCCGTCGACCTGTTCGCGGTCTATCTCGGCCGGGTCGCCGGCGACATCGCCCTGATCTTCATGGCCCGCGGCGGCGTGTTCATCGCCGGCGGCATCTTCCAGCGCATCATCCCGATCCTGAAGGCCGACCAGATCCGCGCCGCGTTCGAGGACAAGGCGCCGCACAGCGCGCTGCTGCGCGACATTCCTCTCTACGTGGTGACCGAGCCGCTGGCGGCGCTGGCCGGCCTTGCCGCCTTCGCCCGCTCGCCCCGCTTCTTCGGACTGGAGACCACCGGCCGCCGCTGGGTGGTGGCGCCCGCAGTCTGACATGCGCGCCTCACCGTTGCCTGGCGGGCGCGGGGGCGCTACCACAGCGGCGGCAAAGCCCTCCCCCTAGTCAAGGACAGCCCCATGGCGCTCAACGTCGCCGTCCAGATGGACCACGTCTCCTCGATCTCGATCAAGGGCGACTCCACCTTCGCGCTGTGCCTGGAGGCGCAGCGGCGCGGCCACAGGCTGTTCCACTACACGCCCGACCGGCTGTCGCTGCGCGACGGCGTCGCCACGGCGCGCGGCGAGACGCTGGAGGTGCGCGAAGAGGAGGGCAACCACTTCACCCTCGGGCCGACGCAGAAGTTCGACCTCGCCGGCATGGACGTCGTGCTGCTGCGCCAGGACCCGCCCTTCGACATGGCCTACATCACCTCCACGCACATTCTCGACCGCGTCCATCCGAAGACGCTGGTGGTCAACGACCCGGCCTCGGTCCGCAACGCGCCGGAGAAGATCTTCGTCACCGAATTCGCCGACCTGATGCCGGAGACGCTGATCACCAAGGATGCGGAGGAGGTCGCGGCGTTCCGGGCGGAGTTCGGCGAGATCGTCTTGAAGCCGCTCTACGGCAATGGCGGCGCCGGCGTATTCCACATCACCGAGGGAGACCGCAACCTCACCTCGTTCCTGGAGACCTTCGGCCTCCTGTTCCGCGAACCGTTCATCGTCCAGCGCTACCTGAAGGACGTGCGCAAGGGCGACAAGCGCATCATCCTGATCGACGGCGAATATGCCGGGGCGATCAACCGCGTCCCGTCCGAGACGGACGCCCGTTCGAACATGCATGTCGGCGGGCGCGCCGAGGCGACGGAGCTGACCGCTCGCGAGCGCGAGATCTGCGAGCGCATCGGGCCGGCGCTGAAGGAGCGCGGCCTGATCTTCGTCGGCATCGACGTGATCGGCGACCTCCTGACCGAGATCAACGTGACCTCCCCGACGGGAATCCGCGAGATCAAGCGCTTCGGCGGGCCGGACATCGCCGGCCTGCTCTGGAATGCGATCGAGGCGCGGCGCCCGGAGACCGCGAAGCTGAACGGCAGCTAACAGTCCCGTTCCGGAACCGTACGGCTCGGCTGTGGCTTAGTCCTCGAAGAAACCGGAAGGGTTTCCGTTCAATTCGAGGAAAGCAGCAGATGAACAAGATGCTCTTCGCCGCGCTGGCGCTTGCCGGCGCCTTCACCATCCCGGCACAGGCGCAGGCCCAGTCGCGCGCCGTCGCCGTCACCGACGTCAACCTGCGGGCCGGCCCCTCGACCGCCTATCCGGCCGTCAACGTCGTCGGCGCCGGCGAGCGCGTCCGCGTCTTCGGCTGCCTCGATACCCGCTCCTGGTGCGACGTCGGCTATGACGGCCAGCGCGGCTGGATGTCGTCCAACTATCTCGCCGACGCCGGCGAGCGCCGCTACACCGGACCGCGCTACGTGGAACGGATCCAGGCGCCGGTGATCAGCTTCTCGGTCGGCAGCTACTGGGACAACCACTATCGCGGCCGCTCCTTCTACCGCGACCGCGACCGCTTCGACGATCGCGGCCCCCGGCGCGTCGAGCGCCGCCACGACCGGCGGGACTTCCGCGAGAGTCGACGGGAGGATCGCCGGGACTTCCGCGAGGATCGCCGGGACGACCGCCGGGGCTTCCGCGAGGATCGCCGGGACGACCGTCGCGACTTCCGCGACGACCGGCGCAGCGACAGGCGCGACTACCGGGAAGACCGGCGCGACGATCGCCGCGACATGCGCGGCCCCGCCCGTGCCGAGCCGGTGGTTCCGCTCTACCGGATCGACTGACGGCTTTCGTCCTGTGAACATAAAGGCGCGGGTGGCGACACCCGCGCCATTTGCGTTGAAGCTCCTGCCGTCCAGCGCACGGCGCGTTCAAGAATTCTTCACATCTCCCCGTCCCGAATCGGCGCCACCGATTCGGCGTGTTTTTGTTCCGCTCCCGTTCTTGTTTCATTCTGCCAATCGTGCTTACCTTGGGGCATGTTGGAGATGTGCTGCAACCGGGCAGCGGACGACAGGAGCGTGTCGGCATGGTCTCGCGCATCAAGACCGTCGCCTTCCAGGGGATCGACGCGGTCCCCGTGGACGTGCAGGTGATGGTCGCCCCCGGCAAGGTGGGGATCCAGATCGTCGGCCTGCCCGACAAGGCCGTGGCCGAGAGCCGCGAGCGGGTGCAGGCGGCGCTGCACGCCTCCGGCCTGTCGATGCCGCCGAAGAAGGTCACCGTCAATCTGGCGCCCGCCGACCTCCCCAAGGAAGGCAGCCACTACGACCTGCCGATCGCGCTCGGCCTGATGGCCGCCCTCGGCGCCATCCCGTCGGATGCGCTGACGGGCTATCTCGTCCTGGGGGAGCTCTCCCTCGACGGCATGACCACGGCCGTCGCCGGCGTCCTGCCTGCCGCCATGGGAGCCAACGCGCTGGGGCTCGGGCTGATCTGCCCCGCCGAATGCGGCGCCGAGGCCGCTTGGGCGAGCGGCGACATGGACATCGTCGCGGCGCGCAGCCTGATCCAGATCGCCAACCATTTCCGCGGCACCCAACTGGTTGCGCGTCCCGAGCCGGCGATCCGGGCCCTGCCGGCCAATCTGCCGGACCTCGCGGAGATCAAGGGGCAGACCGTCGCCAAGCGGGCGCTGGAGATCGCCGCGGCCGGCGGCCA
>DASYHY010000254.1:0-7569 GCA_036252795.1 Aurantimonas sp.
GGGGCCTCCGCGCCGGGATCGGCTTCCAGCGCGTCCAAGCCTTCTGCCGCGACCGCGCCATCCGGCAGCGGTTCCGGCAAGCTGGCCGGTGCCAGCGCGGGCACCCCGTCCGGCGGAGCCAGGCAGCCCGTCCCGGTCTCGTCAGCCGGCCCGTCGAGCGCCGGCGCGACCAGCGCCGGAGCCGCCGGTTCGAGCTCCTCGGGCACTGGGACTTCCGGCAGCGGTACCGGCGCCAAATCCTCCCAGACGGCGATATCCGACCGTCCGGCCGACCGTGACAGGAAAGGCGGCGGCTTCGGCACGGCCCTCGCAGCGGGTGTGGTGGGAGCGCTCGTCGCGCTTGGCGGCGCCGCGGCGCTGCAGGCGGCCGGCGTGCTGCCGCCCGTCGGCCAGGCCGAACCGGATGCGCAGGTGGCCGTGGTCGGGCCCGAGGAGTTCCAGGCACTGAACAGCGAGGTGGCGACGCTTCGCCAGCAGATGGATGGTGCGGCAGCAGCGCCCCCCGTCGAAGGCCTGGTGACGGTCGACCAGCTCGATGCGCTGGGCACACGCATCGGCGGGCTGGAACAGTCCACCGCCGCCGGCACGCAGCAGGCTGGCGAGGCCGCCAGTTCCGCCCAGCAGGCTGCAAACGCGGCGCAGGAGACGGCGACGGGCGCGCAGGAAGCTGCCGCTTCGGCCCAGGATACCGCGACCGCCGCGCAGGAAGCCGCGTCGGGGGCTCAGGAGACGGCGAACGCCGCGCAACAGGCGGCCACCGCCGCCCAGGAAACCGCCGATACCGCCAGCCAGACAGCGACGGCCGCCGAGGAAACCGCAGCCGAGGCGCGCGACACCGCTGCCGCTTCGCAGGATGCCGTCGAGCAGGCGAGCGCCCGTCTCGACGGCGCGCTTGCAGGGTTCGACGAGCGGCTCGCCGCGATGGAACAGCGCAACCGCCGTGCGGATGCGGCGCTCGCCGCGGCGAACCTGAAATCCGCCATCGACCGGGGCGGCCCGTTCATGGGCGAACTCGAAACCTATGCCGAGGCGACGCCATCGGGCGAGGCGACGGAGGCGCTGCGCGAATTCGCAGCCGACGGCGTCCCCTCGGTCGCGACACTTGCCGCCGCTTGGCCCGCCGTCGAAGACCGGATCGCGCAGGCGCTGCGTCCGATCCCGCAGGAGGGGCCGGTCGGCGACCAGCTGCTCTCCGGCCTGCGCTCGCTCGTCCAGGTCCGGCCCGCGGGCCCGGCACCTGCCGACGAGCCGGGAGCGGCGGCAGCGTTGTCGCGGCTCGACGCGGCGATCAGCAGCGGCGATCTCGCCGCCTGGCAGGCGGAGTGGCAGGAGCTGCCGCAGCCGGCGAAGGAGGCGAGCGCCGCCTTCGCCGAGGACGTCGCGGCGCGTCTGACCGCCAACCGTGTCATCGCGGAAGCGCTGGCGGAGGCGCCGAGCGCCGCCGTTCAGGAAGCGCCGGCGGTTGCGCCGGCCGCCGAAGGCAATCAGGGCTAAGGAACGGACATGCTGCGAATCCTCGCCTTTCTTCTCGTCGTGCTGGCAGCCGGTATCGGCTTCGCCTGGCTGGCGGACAATCCCGGCCAGGTCAGCTTCGTGTGGCAGGGGCAGCAAGTCGAGACGAGCCTGATGGTCTTCATCATCGCGCTCGGCCTGCTGATCGTCGCGGTGCTCCTGCTCGTCTGGCTGATCAGCGCCTTCTTCAGGACGCCCGGCGCGATCGGACACTGGTGGCAGACGCGGCGCCGCGATCGCGGCTATGACGCTCTGTCGACGGGCATCATCGCGGCGGGCGCCGGCGACGCTGCGCTGGCGCGGCGGATGACGAAGCGCAGCAACAAGCTCCTCGACAGCCGCAAGGAGCCGCTGATCCGGTTCCTCGACGCCCAGACCGCGATGATCGAAGGCGACCACGCCCGCGCCCGCGCCACCTTCGAGCACATGGAGCGCGACCCGCAGACCCGGTTGCTGGCGCTGCGCGGACTTTTCCTGGAAGCCGAGCGGGTCGGCGACGAGGCGGCGGCGCGCCATTACGCGGAGCGGGCGGTGCGGATCGCGCCGCACGTGCCCTGGGCGGGCGGCGCGGTGCTGGAATCGAAGTCGCTTGCCGGCGATTGGGACGGCGCGCTGGAGATCCTGACGGCGCAGAAGAACACGCGACTGATCGACCGCGACGAGTCCAAGCGCC
This sequence comes from Aurantimonas sp., assembly GCA_036252795.1. GTDB lineage: Bacteria > Pseudomonadota > Alphaproteobacteria > Rhizobiales > Rhizobiaceae > Aurantimonas. The sequence continues at coordinate 2,186 of DASYHY010000254.1, forward strand.
TGCGGGCGGTGCTGTTGACGGCCAAGGCGAGGGCCGCCGCCGAAGGCGATCCGGCGACGGCGCGCAGCGCCGGCGTCGAGGCCCACAAGCTGGCGCCGGATCTCGTGCCCGCCGGTCTCGTGGCGGCGCAGGCGCTGTTCAGGCTCGGCGACCTCCGCCGCGGCTCGAAGATCCTCGAGACAGGCTGGGTCAACAACCCGCATCCGGAGATCGCCGAGGCCTATGTCCACGCAAGGCCGGGCGACTCGCCGGCGGACCGCCTGAAGCGGGCGCAGAAGTTGCACGGCATGCGGCCCGGCCATGTCGAGGCGGAACTCTGCCTCGCCCGTGCCGCGCTCGACGCGGGGGATCTCGATCTTGCCCGCCGATCCGCGATGGCGGCGGTCGAGGCAGGGCCGCGCGAGAACGTCTATCTCCTCCTGGCCGATATCGAGGAGGAGGATACGGGGGAGGTCGGTCGGGTGCGCGAATGGCTCGCCCGCGCCATCCGGGCGCCGCGCGATCCCCTATGGACGGCCGACGGCTACGTCTCCGAGAACTGGGCGCCGATTTCCCCGGTCACCGGCCGACTGGACGCGTTCCAGTGGAAGGTGCCGGTGGAGCGCATCGGCGGCGAGGACAGTCCGCTGATCGAGGCCCGCGCCGAGGACCAGGCCCGGACCATCGGCGCGATCGAGGAGCCGGTTCGGCCGGCCGTGATGCCGGTGCCCGTCAGTCCGCCCGACGCGGCGGCGGACACGGCGAACGGGTCTTCCGGTGCGCCCGCCGGGGCGCACGAGCCGGCGGCCGAGCCGATTTCGGCGGGGCAGTCGGCCGATGCGGGGCCGGAAAAAGCCTCCAACGGCGTGCGCAAGAACGCGGCAGCGGTCGCCGCTACGCCGGCGATGACCGCCAGCGGCGAGCCGAAGCCGCCGGAGCGGGAAACGCCCTCGACGATCGAGGAGCGCAAGGAGGCCCGCTTCGGGTGACGGCATCCGTGCGAGGGTCCGCGGTGACGGTCCGTTCGCGGCGCCGGCCCGCGATCGGCTTGCACGTGCCGCCGCGCGCCCTCACATCCGCCGTCGATAGCCGACGCAGCAGCGAGGAATGATGTTCGACGTCTTTCGCGACTTCATGCGGTCGATCGGGATCGATGGCGATACGCCTGACGATCGCGGCGCCGACGATCCGCGCATCGCCGCTGCGGCGCTGCTCTTCCACGTCATCGATGCCGACGGGGTCGTGACGCCGGAGGAACGCGAGCGCCTGCATGCCGTGCTGTCGGAGGAATTCGGGCTCGGCGCCGGCGAAACCAGGCGGATTGCCGAGGCCGGCGAGGCGGCGGACTACGACGCCGTGGACCTCTTCCGATTTACCTCGGTGCTCAAGAACGAGCTGGACGAGGAGCGCCGGGTCCGGTTCGTCGAGCTTCTGTGGGAGGTGACCTATGCCGACGGATCGGTTCACGAGCTCGAGGACAACGTGATCTGGCGGGTCTCCGACCTTCTCGGGGTCTCGACCCGTGACAGGATGCTGGCGAAGCGGGAGGTGGCGAGCAGGAGCGGTGATCCCGACTGACACATGGCCTTCCACGAGAACGACACCGCCATTCCGAGCGCTCTCGAGCTGAGCGCAGCGAAGCACCATTACCGGCTCGACGGTGCCGACACGCGGCCGATCCTGGTCGTGCTGCATCAGGAGAGTTCCACTCCCGGCCGCGTCGGCCAGGTGCTCGAGGCGCACGGAGTCCGGCTCGACATCAGGCGGCCGGTGATCGGCGACACGCTCCCCGACACGCTGGAAGCGCATCGGGGCGCCATCGTCTTCGGCGGCCCGCCGAGCGCCAACGACGCCGATCCGCATCTGGTCCGGGAAGTCGAGTGGATGGACGTGCCGCTGCGTGAGGAGACGCCGTTTCTCGGCATCTGTCTCGGTGCCCAGATGCTCGCCAAGCATCTCGGCGCCTCGGTCGGGCCGCATCCCGAGGGTCTCGCCGAAGTCGGCTATTATCCGTTGCGGCCGACCACCGAGGGCCGGCTCCTGATGCCGCATTGGCCGAGCATGGTCTATCAATGGCATCGCGAAGGTTTCGAGTTGCCCGCCGGCGGGCGTCGCCTGGCCGAGGGCGACTGGTATCCGAATCAAGCCTTCAGCTATGGCAAGGCGGCCTACGGGGTGCAGTTCCACGCCGAGCTGACCCTGGCGATGATGCATCGCTGGACGACCCGCGGGCACGAGCGCCTGAAGCTCGCCGGGGCGCAGGGACGGCGCCAGCATTTCGACGGCAGGGCGGTCTACGACGCCCCGGTGCGCCGCTGGCTGGAGGAATTCCTGGCGCGGGTGTTCGGCGAGCCGCGGACTTCCTGAGCGGCACCGCCGCTTGAATGTCCGATGAGAGTGCGTCTATCTGCTCCGTCCCGGTATGACGGGCGGAGGCGGAGCCAGGCGCCATGGGAACGGACCGTCCGACCACGATCGGCTTCGACGCCGACGACACGCTCTGGCAGAACGAGCAGTTCTTCCAGCTGACCGAAGCGCGGTTCCGCGAGATCCTGGCGCCCCATGCCGACGGCGCGCACGTCTCCGAGCGGCTGCTCGAGGCGGAACGGCGCAACCTTGCCCGCTACGGGTTCGGCATCAAGGGCTTCGTCCTATCGATGATCGAGACGGCGCTCGACGTCACCGGCGACAGGGCGGGTCCCCAGACCATCCGGCAGATCCTCGACGCGGGGCGGGAGATGATGGCGCATCCGGTCGAGCCGCTGCCCGACGCCGAGGCGACGCTTGCCGATCTCGCCGGTGCCTATCGGCTGGTGCTGGTGACCAAGGGCGACCTGTTCGACCAGGAGCGCAAGCTCGCCGCCTCCGGTCTCGGCGACTATTTCGACGCGGTCGAGATCGTCAGCGACAAGAATGCCGCGACCTACCAGCGCGTGTTCGACCGTCACGGCGACGGGCCGCACCGGGCGATGATGATCGGCAATTCGCTGAAATCGGACGTGCTGCCGGCAATCGCCGCCGGCAGCATCGGTGTCTACGTCCCGCATGCGCTGACGTGGGTCGTCGAGCGCGCTGAGCCGCCGGTGGGCGAGCAGCGGTTCCGGCAGGTCGAGCGGCTCGGCGAGATCCCGGCCCTGCTCGCGGAATTCGGCTGACGCCGGCCGCGGCGAACCTGGGATCTACTCGGCGGCTTCGCGCCGCTCCGTGTCGGCGGCGCGCTGCTCGCGATAATAGGCCTGCGCCGCCGCGACGCCCGAGCCGAGTTCGATACGCGCACCGGCGTCCGCCAGCGCCATTTCGGCGGAGGCGAGGGCGCCGAGGCACATCACCTCGTTGAGATCGCCCAGATGGCCGATGCGGAACACCTTCCCGGAGAGCCGGGCGAGGCCGGAGCCGAAGGAGGTGTTGTAGCGCTCATAGGCGATCTTCAGCACCGCGTTGGCGTCGACGCCTTCCGGCACGCGGATCGCCGTGACCGTGTCGGAATGCCAGCGGGGCGCCACCGCCTGCAGCTGGAGCCCCATGCCGGCGACGCCGCAGCGCACGCCCTCGGCGAGCCGGTGGTGACGCGCGAAGACGTTCTCCAGCCCCTCCTCGAACAGCATGTCCAGCGCGGCCCGCAGACCGTGGAAGAACTGCGTCGGGGGCGTGTAGGGGAAGTAGCCCTTGTCGTTGTTGGCGAGCATGTCGGCGAAGGAGAAATAGCTGCGCTCCATCTTCGGCCGGTTGTCCCTGTTCGCCGCGAGCGCCTTCTCCGACACTGAAAGGAACGACAGGCCGGCGGGCAGCATGAAGCCCTTCTGCGAGCCGGCGACGGCGAGGTCCACGCCCCACTCGTCCTGGCGGAAGTCGATCGAGGCGATGGAGGAGACGCCGTCGACGAAGATCATCGCCGGGTGCGAATGTTCGTCGAGCAGCTTGCGTACGCCCGCGACGTCAGAGGTGACGCCGGTGGCGGTCTCGTTGTGGGTGACGAAGACGGCGCGGATTGCGTGATCGCGATCCTCGGCGATCGCCCGCTCGTAATCCTCGAGCGGAACCCCGGCGCCCCACTCGACCTCGAAGATCGTTGCGTCGAGACCCAGCCGCTCGGCCATCTCGCACCACAGATGCGAGAACTGGCCGAACCGCGACATCAGGACCTTGTCGCCGCGCGCCAGCGTGTTCTGGATCGCCGCCTCCCAGGCGCCCGTCCCCGACGAGGGATACATGAAGACGCGGCCCTTCTCGTTGCGAAAGGCGGTCTTGAGGTCGCGGAACAGCGGCAGTGTCAAAGACGGGAAATCGGGCGCCCGCTGATCCTCCATCGGCACGTTCATCGCCCGGCGGACCCGATCGGGGACGTTGGTGGGACCGGGGATGAAAAGATGGCGCGTTCCGTGCTGCATGGAGACCTCCCTTGGTGGCCAAAAGCCCTTGAGTCAGAGGTGCCCGCACTGACCGATTTTCCTGATCTAGTAGCGCCTCAGGAAGAACAGGCGAAATTGGTAATTTTTCGCCGCCGGTAAATATTTCTTAGCGAGCCTGCGGAGCCGGAGGGGAGGCCCTTGATATCCGGGGAGAACGTCCGGAGCGGCTGGACGGGGCGTCACGCGATCTTGATTGTGGCCGCGGAATAGTTCGTTCAGTTTTCGTCAACGACGATGGATCGGAAGTGCGCGGAACATGGTTAACGCCGAATGACCACTGTTGCTGCCGAGATCCGATTTGCGGAGCTTCGTGACGCCGACGCGCTTGCCGCGGTCCACGAGGCATCATGGCTCGGTGCCTATCGCGGGATCATTCCGCATCGCTGCCTCGCCCAGATGATCGGCCGCCGCGACGCCGGGTGGTGGACGCGGACATTGCGCAGCGGCGCCGGCATCCTCGTCGTGGATTTCGGCGGGAAGACCGTCGGCTACGCCACGATCGGCCGCAACCGGACAGAGGCGTTCAAGGCGGGTGGAGAGATCTACGAGATCTACCTGATGCCCGAGTACCAGGGCCTCGGCTTCGGCGGGCGGCTGTTCACCGCGGCCCGCAGCCTGCTCGTCGATCGCGGCTTCAAGGGCCTCGTCGTGTGGGCGCTCGCCGAAAACGACAGGGCGGTGTCCTTCTACCGCAGCCTCGGAGGAGCCGACATCGCGGAAGGCGCCGAGAACTTCGACGGACGCCGCCTCGCGAAGATCGCCTTTACCTGGCACTGAGGGAAGCAATACCCGCTTTTCGCCGCCGTTGTTGCGCTGCAAGACGCGAGCCGGTAAGCACCCGCACGGCTTTTCCCTCAGCAGACAGAAGGACAGATCATGCGCATCGACGCGATCGCCCGTGGCGAGAACCCGCCGGAGGACATCAACGTCATCATCGAGGTGCCGCTGGGCGGCCATCCGATCAAGTACGAGATGGACAAGGAAGCCGGCTGCCTC
>DASYHY010000255.1:0-8182 GCA_036252795.1 Aurantimonas sp.
CAATCTGATCACCATCAGGCAGACCGGATCGGGCAATTCCGTCGCCACCAACACGCGGGAGGGCGTGCGGCCGAGTCTCGGGCTCGTCGCGACCGGCACCGGCCAGGTGGGCAACCGCAACGTCATCGACATCATTCAGGACACGCCCCTGTACGGCCTCGCGATGACCGCGATCGAGGCGATCCAGCAGCAGGCGCTGGCAAGCTTCGGCCGGTCCGGCGCCGCCTCGAACCGGCTGGTGCTGCGCCAGTCTTCCCTCGCCGGCACGCAATCTGTCGGGCAGGTGATACAGACGAATACCGAAAGCCAGCCGGACGAGGGGGTGACGAACCTCGTGACCATCACGCAGGCGGGTGACGGCACTGCCGGTGACAACACCATCGTCACCGCCGTGCAGGAAGGCTTCGGCAACACTGCAAGCCTCTACCAGACCCGGTCCGGCCAGCAGATCGGAACGGTCCGGCAGGTCGGTTCGCAGAACCAGGCGGAGATCGAGCAGTCCAACGGCCTCGATAATTCCGTCCTCAGCGTCGAGCAGAACGGCATGCTCAACCGCCTGGATCTGCTGCAGAGCGGGTCGCGCAACCAGGTCGCACAGATCCTGCAGAACAACAGCGGCGTCGCGATCTCCGGCAACAGGATCAGCCTGACGCTCGGCGGCAGCGACAATGGTGGCAACGGGGCCACCGAGGGTTTCCGGCTCCTTCGGGATGCGGCGGTCGTCTACCAGGCGCTCGTCTCGCAGATCGGCGACGACAACAGCGTCAGCTATGTCACCTCCGACGACAGCGCCCGGAACCTCTACGGCTTCTCGCAGGAAGGCGACGGCAACGGCGCGACGGGCATCGTGACCGGAGACGGGAACGAGATCGCGGTCCGTCAGATCGGCGACGACAACAGCCTCACCTTCGTCCAGAACGGCGAGGAGAACGCGGCGGCGACCGACTTCATCGGCGAACGCAACCGGGTCGGCCTGAAGCAGAACGGCGCAGGCAATCTGGCGATCGTCTCGGTCAACGGCAACAGCAACAATGCCCTCCAGGTCACCGGCTTCAGCGGGGACCGGCTGGCGGCGAGCCTTGCCGAGGATCTGAAGCCCGGCGACATCGTGCAGACCGGCGTGCTCAACACGGTGGACGTCATCCTGACCGGAGACCTGAACGCCTTTGCGGTCTCGCAGCAGGATCAGGACAACCGGATCTACGGCATGATCTCGGGAACGGGGAACCAGGCGGTCGTCACACAGGCCGGAAGAGACAATGTCGCGTCGTTCTCGCAGCGGGGTCGAGGCAACGGTGTCGCGATCCGGCAGTAAGGCCGGAGGTTCCATTCGAGGCTCACGGGGAAGAAAGTGACAGTTGTATAAAATGCGAGAGATCCGCGGAAAATGACCTTAAGTCGCATGCGCCATAGTCCGGGCAAGAGCAACCCGGAGCAGTCAAATGACGCGAATGCGCGCATGCCTCACAGTCGCGGCCCTCTTGGCGGCCTTCCCGGCCGCGGCCGAGAATTCCCTGGTGATCCTGTCGGATCCGAACCCGCTGAACTCCACGGAGCTGACGGTCGCCGGCAGCGGCAACAGCCTCAGTATCCTGCAGGAAGCACCGCTGAACGCGACCGCGACGAACCAGATCCGCGTGAGCCTCTCGGGCGATCGCAATGGCGGTCCGGCGGGATCTTCCTTCACCGGCGCAGCGTTGAGCTCCGGCCTGATGCCGGGAACCCTGACGCAGCGCGGACAGGGCAACTCGGTCGGCCTCGACGTGATCGGCTCGAGCAATCTCTTCGCCATGCTGCAGCAGGGCGACCACAACACGATCGTCGGCTCGATCTCGGGTGTCGGCAACCAGGCAGCCGTCCAGCAGTTCGGCGGCAACAACTTCGCCTCCTTCTCCCAGACCGGGATGGGGAACAATGTCAGCATCACCCAGAGGTCCCGCTAAGGCAGGGACCTCGCATTCGGAAAGGTTCCGGCATGCGTCCCTTCCTTCTTGGACTCCTTCTCTCCGGTGCGGCGTCCGCGGCTGCCACGCTTCCGGCTTTGGCCGACCAGAACACCCTGACGATCCGACAGGAAGGTATTGGCAATACGATCTCGGTCGATCAGTCCCGGGCGACCGGGAGCGAGATCAAGGGCCTCAAACTCGACTCGGGGCTGCTGGATCCGAACAGCCTCCAGATCGAGCTGATCGACGAGGCGCAGCAGCTCGGCGGCAACAACGACGCCGAGATCGATATCAGCGGTGCCGGCGGCAGGGTCTACCTCTACCAGAACAACACGCTGGACGCGCCGTCGGGTAACGGGCGGAACACGGCTTCCATCGCGTCGGAAAATGGCGGTGTTGGGCTCGTCTGGCAGAACGGCTTCGACAACACTGCCAGGCTCGAGGTCAATGGCGGGCTCGATATGTCGCCCGCCCTGATCGTCGGACAGCAGAACATCGACGGCGCGATCCTCCAGTACGGAAGCAACAACAACGGCAGTGTCGTTACCGGCGAAGGGAGCGCGCTTCTCGTCCAGAACGGCGACCGAAACAACGCCGAGCTCGATGTCTCCGCTTCGCCCGCGGGGACGTCGGTGGTGTATACCCAGAACGGCAACAACATGAATTCGGCGGCGGCCGCGCAGGTCTTCACGACGGCGGTGGGCGGGACGGTCTCCGTCACGCAAAGCTCATTCGGTTCGGTCACCTCGCGCGGTGCCGTGACCGTGACGCAGACCGCGCGCTGAGCGTGCGGCGATGTTCCAGGCATCACCTTATGCAGCCCTCGTCGCCGCCGGCCTGTTGCTCGGAGCCGGCGGCATGAGCCGTGCGGCCGAGCCCGGCGCCATCGCAGCGATCACGGTGGAGCCGACGAAGGACGGCGTGCGGCTGACCGGGCGGGCCGTGGCGCTCGCCGCGGTAACGGTGGACGCCAAGATGACCATCGAGCGCTCCGGCAGCGCCGGACGCACCTCGACATCCCAGGGGGGATCCTTCACGCTCGAGCAGGGCGAGAGCGTCGATGTCGCCAGCGTCGGACTGTCGATGGCGGCGGGAGACGCGCTGTCGGTGGAACTGGTGCTGAGCGCAGGCGGCGAGACGATGGCGCGGAGCACCGTGGAAACGGCGCGTTAACGGAACGGAAGATCAACTCGTCCGGCCGGAGGGGATTCCCGGACCGGGCGAGGTCACGATGGGCGGGAACATACCGCGGCGGGTGAATGACGCTGAGGGGCATCGAGGGGGAAAGATGACGATTCTAAAGATTGCCGGGCTGTCGCTCGTTCTTGCGCTGGGCGCACAGTCGGGGGCGCTGGCGCAGAGCGAAAGCGACTTCGTGGCGGCTTTTTCCGGCAACTGGCAGACGCTCGATCCGGCCTTCTCGGATGGGGGTGCCTGCCGGCTGTCGCTCACGGGGAACAAGACGGGGCCGAACTACGAGCTGGCGGCGGAGAACTGCGGCGGCGACCTTTCCGGCATCGGCGCATGGCGGATCATCGACAACCAGCTGGCGTTGCTCGGGACGGGGGACGAGGTTCTGGCCCGCATGGGCGGCAACCAGACCCGCATGAGCGGCGACACCGAGACCGGCAAGGCGCTGATCTTCGAGCGGGTCAACGTCCGCGCCGCTGCTGCCGCACAGCCCACGGGCAACAACGACTGCGTCTATTACGGCTACACCGCGAGCTGCGCGAGCCCGGCGGATTTCGCGACGCCCGAGCCTGCTGCGCCTGGCGAGACGGCGAAGGCCTCCGTCCTCGTGCGCGTCAACGCGCGGGCGGAAGCGCGCCCCGACGCGCCCATCGTCTCAACCATTCCCGCCAACACCTGCGTCGTCGTCGACCAATGCACCACGGCTTCGGACGGCCTGTGGTGCCAGGCCAAGGTCGCCAACTACACCGGCTGGATCCCGCAAAAGGCAGTGCGTCAGGGCCGGTGGCCAATCCTGACCTTTGCCAACCAGTGCCAGCAGGCAAACTGACGCCGATGGCTTCAGCGACGCTGGGCGTTTCGCGCTCGAGGATGCTGCCTCGGCCGGATATAGCCCATGGCGGACCGGCGTCGCCTCGTCGCGCGCTGTTGAGGGTTTGCTCCTTCGCGCCGCCTGCGGCGTTGCACTTTCGCTGACGGAATTGCTTGCGCGGATGTTCTGGAGGAACGGCCAGGGCAGTGACGGGTTGACCTCGTTCGGCTTGACGATGCAGTCGACAGAAGGCTCGTGATGTAGCTCACCTTCTTGTCGATAGTGGCGGCTTTGTAATCAGACCGCGAGCTCAAGGCGTCCCTGAAAGCCAGGACGAGCTTGCGGGTGTTCAGGCCAATGGCACGACACCAGTCTGTGATTCGAACATCGCCACGGTCTTACACATGTCGCTCAGGTGATGGTCTGGGACCGCCTGCTTCGCAACGTCGCAATTGCCGACCCACTTTTCGATACAATGCGTCAGGGTCCTTCCAGTCCACCCGACCGTGGATCCTGCGTCACCGGACATTGATGGGATACCGGAGGATAGAGCACTTACAGGGACCTCACTGGCAGGGAGCGCGATGCCGGTGCATTACGCTCTCCTCAACTGCTGCCAGGGACCCTCAACCGTGTCCGGATGGGCATTCCCAAGGCCGCGCTGACGCGACTCGCGGAGCCGGAAGAGTTCGAGATAGGACAGTTCCGCCGTGCGGCAAGCCGCCATGAAGCGCATGAAATATAGGTCGGAGATCCCACAGCCGGTCGAGGTCGAGCGCCGCCTCGCGAGCCTGTCGCTCGACTGACGTCCGAAGGGATTTTTGAACGCGTGAGAACGGAAAGCTTCCGCGCAGGTCTTCAGGCACGCGCCGGACATACGGCCGGACGCCTTGGCACTTTCGTGACGGATACAAGCGCCATTCCCACCGCCCATTGCACATGATGTCTCACGAGCAGGCCCGGCACGAGGCGGCATGGGCGGATATACCCGGAGGGCCAGCAGGGCTGCAGGCAAATGGTACGCCCAAGGGGAATCGAACCCCTCTCTCCACCGTGAAAGGGTGGCGTCCTAACCGATAGACGATGGGCGCAGCGACGCGGTGTATAGAGGCGTTCGCCGGGGATCGCAAGTTTGCCGGCCAGATTTTTGCGTGGCCCGGGTCAGGCGACCGCAGATGGTTGAAATCGCGGGAAGATTATCCGCGATGCGCGCCCGGTCCGCTTTAGTCGCGGCGGCGGCAGCGCCAGTTCCAGTCGCGCTTCGGCCCGACATCGACGTGGATGGCGGCGGAATTGCAGTAGGTGCCGACGCCGCCACGACCCGGCAGCGACCGTACGTACTGGGCCACGGCGAAGCGGTCCGCGTCCGGGATGACGATGTCGGCGGCCTTGCAGCCCATGTGCTGCGAGCGCGTGGCGCCGTTGACCCGGCGATTGTGGCTGGGGCTGCGATAGCCGGAGGTGACGACGACCTTCTTGCCGAATCGCCGTTCGATCGAACGCAGCAGTGCGACCAGCTGCGAGGGGAAGCAAGCCGTCTCGACGCCCTCGCGCTGGACGCGCAGGCCGTTGGGGCTCAGACGGGCGAGGCCGCTCAGCGACGCGACCTGGTAGCTCATCACCGAGTCCTCCATGAGATCCTCCTCGTCGGCGGAGGTGCGCTGGCCGATCTCGAAGAGGGAGGAGGGATCGACCCCGGGCAGGGCGTCGCCGCCGTCCGAGACAGGGGCTCCTTCGCGTTGCAGCACGACCCGCCGACCCTTGCTCCTGTCGGCATTCGGGATGGGTGGCTTCGCGCTGCTGCGGGCAAAGAGCGAGGAAAACAGCGAGGTCTCCGGCTGGCGCTGCGAGAGCGACGCCGAGCGGTCACCTTCGGTGACCGAGCCGCCCGCATAGGCGGCTATGGCCTTGCCGTCGACAGCGGCGGAACGGGTGAGCGCAGCATTCGCCGGGGCAGCGGCTTCCTGCGGCTGCGCGGTGGCGACGTCGCCATCATCGTTCGCGGCCGGAACCGCCTGTCCGGAAACTTCTGTCTGCTGATCGGGAGTATCCTGCGTATCCGCGGCCGGATCGGCGGCGAGAAGCACGTTCCCGGTATCCGCGCCCGGTTCGGCAGCCGGACCGGCGAAGCCGAAAGCGGATGTGTCGTCGACGGCCGAAACGCAGGAAGCCATCATCGGGAGAGTTGAGAACAGCGCTGCCGCCAGCAGCCGAGTGCGAAGCGTCGCGGCGCAGGCGCCCGTCTGTTGCATCGTCAATGGACACCACCCTCTCGCGGCAGGACTTGGCCTGCTCTGTCTTGCCGCATCCCTATCGTGGCAATCCGGCGCCCGGTCCCCTCCGGACGTCGCGCGAATGCATGGCGGATGCGACGCGCTCATAGTAAAGCTTATTTGATCTCCTATGACCAGAATGCGGCGGCAGGATGATGCCCGCCGCCTACCAGGTGCCGGTATTCGGCATCGACGACCAGGGCTCAGCCGGCTCCTTGGAATCGCCCTTCTGCAGCAGCTCGAAGGAGATGTTGTCCGGCGACTTGACGAACGCCATGCGACCATCGCGCGGCGGCCGGTTGATCGTGACGCCCTTGTCCATCAGCGCCTGGCAGGTCGCGTAGATGTCGTCCACCTCGTAGGCGAGATGACCGAAATTCCTGCCGCCCGAATACTCTTCCGGATCCCAGTTGTAGGTGAGTTCCAGAAGCGGCGCCGCCTTCTCGCCGGCGCCCGGCTGGTCGCCCGGCGCAGCCAGGAAGATCAGCGTGAAGCGTCCCTGCTCGCTTTCGATGCGCCGGGTCTCCACGAGCCCGAGCTTGTTGCAGTAGAAATCGAGGGACTGGTCGACGTCGCTGACGCGGACCATCGTGTGCAGATAGCGCATGGAGTAGGCTCCGGTTGGGAAGAGGCCCGAAGGATAGGGTGACGGCGCGCCGCGCCAAGCCCGCCGCGGGGCGGCGGCAAGCCTCGTTGTCGCCTGTCGATCAAGCGGCGGTTTTGCGGCGTCGATCAATATGAATACTGTCGGGACCTTGCCCAGATCGGCGCGGTTAATGCTAAGCTCGGCTGCCGCGATTCGGTTTGGTGTAAGCGCAGGACTCCCGAATGCCCGAGAGAATCTCTGCATACATGCGTAGCGAAGATGATCCCGCGAGCGGCAGCGACCTGGGGGTCACCGTCGTTTCCGGCCACATCAAGTGGTTCGATGTCTCCAAGGGCTTTGGCTTCATCGTGCCGGACGGGCAGGGGCCCGATATCCTGCTGCACGTCACCTGCCTGCGCCGCGACGGCTTCACTACAGCGCTGGAAGGCGCGCGGCTGGTCTGCGAGGTCCAGAAGGGCGAAAGGGGGCTGCAGGCGTTCCGGATCCTTTCGATGGATCAGTCGACCGCCGTGCATCCCTCGCAGCTGCCGCCGCCACGCACCCACGTCACCGTGTCGCCGGACAGCGAGCTCGTCCCGGTCGTCGTGAAGTGGTTCAACCGTACCAAGGGCTATGGCTTCCTGACGCGGGGCGAGGGGACCGAGGACATCTTCGTGCACATGGAGACGCTTCGCCGGTTCGGCATGACCGAGTTGCGGCCGGGTCAGGAGGTGCTGGTGCGGTTCGGCGACGGCTCCAAGGGCCTGATGGCGGCCGAGGTCCATCCCGCGACCGGCGCGGTTCAGCCGTCGTCGCACTGACCATCAAAGGTTCTCGATGTTCCGCAAGCCTCTTCTCGCCGGCGCCGTCGCTGTCGCCACTTTCCTGGGCGCGGCGTATCTCGCCGTTGCGGGCGGCGACCTCTCCAGCGCCACGCTCGTCACGGAATCGGGTCGCCATGCGATCGAAGTGGAACTGGCCACCACGCCCGAAACCCGCGCCACCGGCCTGATGAACCGGGAGTCGATGCCGCAGGGGCAGGGGATGCTGTTCGATTTCGGCGAGTCGCGGCCGGTGTCGATGTGGATGAAGAACACGCTGATACCCCTCGACATGCTGTTCCTCGACGAGGCGGGCGCGGTCATCAGCATCAAGACCAACGCCCAGCCGCTGTCGCTGGACACGATCCCGTCCGGCGGCCCGGTCCGCTACGTCCTCGAGCTGAACGGCGGAGCGGCCTCCCGCTACGGCGTCGCCAGGGGCGACCGGCTCGAGCACGAGATCATCCCGTTGCCCTGAGGCGCTGCGGGGGCTGCCGCCGCGCCGCTCCTGCTCAGGCCGCGCCGCGGGTAAGTGAGGCCGTCCCTCGGGCCGA
>DASYHY010000256.1:0-12131 GCA_036252795.1 Aurantimonas sp.
CGACTGGCAGAGCCGCGCCACATCGTCGAGCCGCAGCGTGCGATGCCGGCGCGTCGAGAGGATCCGGTCGACGGCGCGCGTGCCCAGTCCCGGCACCCGCAGCAGCGTCTCCCTGTCGGCCCGGTTGACGTCGACGGGGAAGCGCTCGCGGTGCTTCAGCGCCCAGGCGAGCTTCGGGTCGATGGCGAGGTCCAGCATGCCGGCCTCGCCGCCGGCGACGATCTCGCCGCGATCGAAGCCGTAGAACCGCATCAACCAGTCGGCCTGGTAGAGCCGGTGCTCGCGCATCAGCGGCGGCCTGGCCAGCGGCAGCCGGCTCGACGCATCCGGGATCGGGGAGAAGGCGGAGTAGTAGACCCGCTTCAGGCGGTAGTTCCCGTAAAGGTTCTCCGAGCGGGCCAGAACGTGATCGTCATCGGAATTGTCGGCGCCGACGATCATCTGCGTCGACTGGCCGCCCGGCGAAAAGCGGGCCGGCTTTGCCCGATCGCGCTTCTCGCCCTTGTGCTCCTCGATCTTGGCGCGCAGGTGCCCCATGGCGCGGCGGATGTCGCGCGGCTTCTTCTCGGGCGCGAATGTTTCCAGCGTCGCGTCGGTGGGCAACTCGATATTGATCGACAGACGGTCGGCGAAGAGACCCGCCTCCTCGATCAGCGCCGGCGATGCATCCGGAATCGTCTTCAGGTGGATGTAGCCGGCGAAGTTCTCCTCCAGCCGCAGCTTGCGGGCGATCCGGACCATCTCCTCCATCGTATAGTCGGAGCTGCGAATGATGCCCGATGACAGGAAAAGCCCCTCGATGTAGTTGCGCCGGTAGAACGACATCGTCAGCTGCACCACCTCCTCGACCGTGAAGCGGGCGCGCGCGACGTTGGACGACGACCTGTTGACGCAATAGGCACAGTCGTAGACGCAGAAATTCGTCATCAGGATCTTGAGCAGCGAGATGCACCGCCCGTCCGGGGCATAGGCGTGGCAGATGCCGGAGCCTTCGGTCGAGCCGATGCCGCCGGATTTCGCCGAGTCGCGGCGGGTCGAACCGCTGGATGCGCAGGAGGCGTCGTATTTGGCGGCGTCGGATAGGATCGCGAGCTTGTCGATAAGGGTCGTCTTGGCCATCGGGCCAGCATAACGTTCCTGAAACGTTCTGCCAGCGCCGTCTGCCGCCTGCGGCAAATGGCGCACCAGCCGGAGGCTCGGCAAGGGCGTTTCGCCAGGCGTCGCCGCCCGCCGGCCGAGGACGGCCGGAGGCGCGGCGTACGAAGCCTTCAGTGGGCGGCGGCCTTGGCGACGGCGCGCTTGGTGACGACCTTGACGAGATTGGCGCGGTAGGCCGACGTGCCGTGCAGGTCGGACATCATCATGCCGGCATCGACGGCGAGCCCCTCCAGCGCCGCGCCGCCGAAATTCGCCGACAGCGCCTGCTCGGCCGCTTCCCAGCGGAAGACGCCGTCGGAGCCAGCCCCGGTCACCCCGACCTTCACTTCGCTTCCGCGCCGGGCGACGAACACGCCGCACATCGCATAGCGCGAGGCGGGGTTGCGGAACTTCTCGTAGCCACAGCGATCGGGCGCCTCGAAAGACGCCGCGACGACGATCTCGTCCTCCTCGAGCGCCGTCTCGAAGAGGCCGGCGAAGAAGTCCTGCGCCGCGATCTCCCGCCGGTTGGTGTGGATCGTGGCGCCAAGCGCCAGCATCGCGGCCGGATAATCGGCGGCCGGATCGTTGTTGGCGACCGATCCGCCGAGCGTGCCGAGATGGCGCACCGCCGGATCGCCGATCAGGCCGGCGAGTTCGCTGAAGCCCGGGCACACGGCCTTGATGCCCTCATGCCGGGCAACCTCGGCATGGGTCGTGGCGCCGCCGATCCGGATCGACCGGCCGTTGACGTCGATGCCCTGCAACTCCGGCACGTGCCGCAGATCGACCAGCGCCGACGGGGCGGCCAGGCGCTGCTTCATGGTCGGGATCAGCGTCTGGCCGCCGGAGAGGAACTTGCTCTCGCCGCCGCTCTCGCCGATGAGCGCCACGGCCGATTCCAGCGACGTCGGGCGATGGTAGGTGGTCTCGTACATCGTCAAGCTCCGTTCGGCGCCGGGTCGGCATGTTGCCTGACCGCGCGGCGCAAGAGGTGAAGGCGGCGGGCGGCGGCAGCCACCCCCGGCGGCGCTGCGCCGCCGGCAGTCGTCGTTTCGGTCAGGCGACGGCGCGAAGCGCGTGCCAGACCTTCTCCGGCGTCGCCGGCATGGTCAGGTCGTTGTTGCCGATCGCGTCGGTGATGGCGTTGATCACCGCCGGGGGCGAACCGATCGCGCCGGCCTCGCCGCAGCCCTTCATGCCCAGCGGGTTGCCGGGGGAGAGGGTCTCCGACGTCGAGACCTTGAACATCGGCAGGTCCCAGGCGCGGGGCATGGCGTAGTCCATGTAGGAAGCCGTCACCAACTGCCCGGTCTCGTCGTAATGCGTGCCTTCGAGCAGCGCCTGGCCGATGCCCTGGGCGAGCCCGCCATGCACCTGCCCCTCGACGATCATCGGGTTGATCACCCGGCCGAAATCGTCGGCGGCCACGAACTGGACGATCTCGGTCGTACCGGTCTCGGGGTCGACCTCGACCTCGCAGATGTAGCAGCCGGCCGGGAAGGTGAAGTTGGTCGGATCGTAGAACGCGCCTTCCTTCAGGCCCGGCTCCATGCCGTCCGGCAGATTGTGACCGGTATAGGCGCCGAGGCAGACCTCGTGCCAGGCGAGCTTCTTGTCAGTGCCCGCGACCTTCACCTCGCCGTTCTCGATGACGATGTCGCCCTCGTCCGCCTCCAGCACGTGGGCGGCGATCTTCTTCGCCTTGGCCTCGACCTTGTCGAGCGCCTTGACGATCGCCGACATGCCGACCGCGCCGGAGCGCGAGCCATAGGTGCCCATCCCGAACTGCACCTTGTCGGTGTCGCCGTGGATGACCTGGACGTTGTCCACCGGCAGGCCGAAGCGCTCGGAGACGAGCTGGGCGAAGGTCGTCTCGTGGCCCTGGCCATGGCTGTGCGAGCCGGTGAGGATCTCGATCGTGCCGACCGGGTTGACCCGGACCTCGGCGGACTCCCAGAGGCCGACGCCGGCGCCGAGGGAGCCCACGGCCTTCGACGGTGCGATGCCGCAGGCCTCGATGTAGCAGCTCATGCCGAGGCCGCGCAGCTTGCCGCGACTCCTGGCCTCGGCGCGGCGACCCTCGAAGCCGGAGACGTCGGCCGCCTGCATGCCCGCCTCGAGGCTGGCTTCGAAATCGCCGGCATCGTAGTTCATGATCACCGGCGTCTGGTGCGGGAAGGAGCGGATGAAATTCTTCCGCCGCAGCTCGGCAGGCGAGACGCCGAGCTCCCGGGCCGCCGTCTCCATGGTCCGCTCGACGACGTAGGTCGCCTCCGGTCGCCCGGCGCCGCGATAGGCGTCGACCGGCACCGTGTTGGTGTAGACGGCGCGGACATTGGCATGGATCGCCGGGATGTCGTACTGGCCCGAGAGCAGCGTCGCATAGAGATAGGTCGGGGTCGCGGAGGAGAACAGCGACATGTAGGCGCCGAGATTGGCGATGGTGTCGACCTTCAGGCCGAGGATCCGATGCTCCGCGTCGAAGGCCATCTCGACCTCGGTGACGTGGTCACGGCCATGCGCATCGGTCACGAACGCTTCCGAACGCTCCGACGTCCACTTGACCGGCACGCCCGTGCGCTTCGACGCCCAGAGGCAGACGATCTCCTCCGGATAGATGTAGATCTTCGAGCCGAAGCCGCCCCCGACATCCGGCGCGATGACACGCAGCTTGTGCTCGGGCGCGACGTTGTAGAAGGCGCTCATGACCAGCCGGGCTACATGCGGGTTCTGCGACGTCGTCCAGCACGTGTAGTGATCGTCGGCCATGTCGTAGTGGCCGAGCGCGGCGCGCGGCTCCATCGGGTTGGGGATGAGCCGATTGTTGACGATATGCAGCTTCGTCACGTGCGCCGCGCCCTCGAAGGCGGCGTCGGTCGCGGCGCGGTCGCCGATCTCCCAGTCGAAGACCACATTGCCCGGCGCCTCGGGATGGAGCTGCGGAGCCCCCTCCCTCAGCGCGTCGGGCGCCCGAACGACGGCGGGAAGCTCCTGGTAGTCCACCGCCACGGCATCCGCGGCGTCGCGGGCCTGAAGCCGGGTCTCCGCCACCACCACCGCGACGGCCTGCCCGACATGGCGGACCGTGCCGACGGCGAGGGCCGGCCAGGCGCCCATCTTCATCGGCGAGCCGTCCTTGGAGGAAACCCCCCAGCCGCAGATGAGATTGCCGATGCCGTCCGCCTGCAGCTGTTCGCCGACGAGGACACCGATGACGCCCGGCATCGCCTCGGCCGCCGACACGTCGATGCCGGCGATCGCGGCGTGGGCGTGCGGCGAGCGGACGAAGGCGGCGTATTTCATGCCGGGCACGACCATGTCGTCGACATAGCGGCCGTGGCCGGTGATGAACCGCTTGTCCTCCTTGCGCAGAACCCGTGCGCCGATACCTTCGATACCCATTCCGAAACCTCCCAGTGTCCGAAAACCGGCTAGGGGTCGCCTCCTCCGGCGATCCGGCCGCTCATGATCGCGACGTCACTTCGCCCGGTCCGCCTATTCGGCGGCCACGCGCTGCGGCTCGCCGGCGCCGGCGGCGGCCAGGATCGCCTTGACGATGTTGTGGTAGCCGGTGCAGCGGCAGATATTGCCGTCGAGCTCCTCGCGGACCGTGTGCTCGTCGAGATCGCTGCCGTGCCGCGCGATGATGTCGACGGCGGTCATGATCATGCCGGGCGTGCAGAAGCCGCATTGCAGGCCATGGTGCTCGCGAAAGGCGGCCTGCACCGGGTGCAGCTCGGCGCCGTTGGCGAGGCCCTCGATGGTCAGGACGTCCGAACCCGAGGCCTGGACGGCCAGCATGGTGCAGGCCTTCACCGCCTTGCCGTCGACATGGACGACGCAGGCCCCGCATTGCGAGGTGTCACAGCCGACATGGGTGCCGGTCAGGCCGAGATTCTCCCGCAGATACTGGACGAGAAGCGTCCGGTCCTCGACCGTCCCCTTCACCTCACGTCCGTTCACGGTCATCGTGATGTCGCTCATGGGCCCCTCCCCCGGAACCACGACCCGCGTGTCGCACGACGCGGCGGGCCGGTTGACCTTCCTGTCGCGCCTTGACCGGCGCGATCCGGTGGCGAGAGTGCCCTCTCTGCCGAACGGCTTCAAGGCTTTTCAGAACCATTCCATTCGAGCGCTCCAGTGTGCCGCGGAGGGGCAGCGCCCGGCGCCCGGCGCTAGCCACGCTGCAGTTCGAGCGGCGCGACCGAATGTCTCGCCTCAGGCGCCCGACCCTGCGGAAGCTGTGACCCATGCGGCACAAGCTGCGGACGGAATCACCTTCGCGGCCTCCCTAACGACGCCGGGCACCGCCTTGCAGTTGTTATTTCACGATTTCCGGCCATGCTAAGAGGCTTAGGGGGGAGGATCCCGACCGCACGAACGAGGTCGCCGTCGCGGTGGCGCGACGCCGCAGGTCGATCCTGGTGCCCCCCACCGAGTTCGCACGGCAGCGGGAAGCGATTATTGCAGTATAGCGTTCGATCCTTCGCGAAGCTGGCGGTGCTTGCGACCGCTTCTTTCCTGGTTGCCGCCGGTGCGCGTCCGGCCGCCGCGTTCGAACTATTCGGCTTCCGGTTCTTTGAGGACGAGGAAGCCGAGTTCGAGGTCATCAACCCGATCAACTATACCGTCGACTTCGCCGTCGCGCCGGTGCCGGACGACGACGGCTCGTTGGCCGACAATCTGCGCGCGGCCTCCGGTCTGGTAGCCGACGAGGGAGAACCGGTGTCGGGGTCGCTCGGCCTCATCGCGAAGGCGAGGAACGACCGCAAGCGCCTGGTGGCGGCGCTTTTCGAGAACGCCCGTTATGACGGGCTCGTCGACATCCTCATCGAAGGGCAACACGTCGCCGACCTGCCGCCGGATGCGACCTTCGACCGGCGACCGGTGCCGGTCCAGGTGCGCATCCGTCCAGGACCGAAATACCAGCTTGGCCGGGTGGCGGTTTCCGCCCAGGGCATTCCCGTCGATCCCTCCGAATACGGCCTCGTGCCCGGCGGCGACGCAGGCTCCGCTGCGGTTCTGGACGCCGAGGCGCGGCTGTTCCGCGAACTGCGCGAGCAGGGCCGTCCCTTCGTCGCCGTCACCGATCGCGACATCATCGCCGACGCGGCCATCGATCGGCTCGAATACGACGTGGCTCTCGCGCCGGGAAATCCGGTGCCGTTCGGAAGAACCTATGTAGAGGGGGCAGAGGACGTCGATCCCGGCTTCATCGCCTACATGGCCGGCATCAAGGCGGACGAGGTGTTCTCGCCCGAGGAACTTGCCGAGGCGCGCGACCGGCTGCTGAAGCTCGACGTCTTCTCCAGCGTCACCGTCAGGGAGGCCCGTGCGCAGGCCGCGGACGGCACCCTGCCCGTGCAGATCGAGGTGGCGGAACGCAAGTTCGGCTTCTACGGCGTCGGCGCGACCTACTCCAACACCGAGGGCGCCGGCGCCTCCGGCTATATCGGCTATCGCAACCTGTTCGGCCGCGCCGAATCCATCCGGCTCGATGCCTCGATCTCGCGCATCGGCGCGACCGCCCTTTCCGGTCAGGCACGCGAGACGGAGGGCGCGGATTATGCCGCCGCGCTGGTCTTCAGGAAGCCGGGCGTCCTGGGGCCCGACTCGGTCTATGTCGGGTCGCTCGAACTGAAGAGCGAGCAGCCCCTCGCCTATGATCGGCAGAGCTTCGCGGCGACCAGCGGCGTCGAGTACGAGATCGATCCGAACCAGACCCTCTCGGTGATCCTGCGCGGGGAATACGAGGAGATCACCGACTATCTCGGCACGCGCGACTATCTGCTCGCGTCGCTGCCGATCGCCTACACGTTCGACAATCGCGACAACGAACTGAACCCCACGGAAGGTTTCTACGCCAGCGCCCTGCTCGAGCCGACCTACGGCTTCAACACCGACACACCCTTCGCCAAGACCCGGCTGGAGGGGCGCAGCTACCTTTCCCTCTCCGACAGCGACCGCTTCATCCTCGCCGGAAGGGTCGGCTACGGCACCATCTTCGGGGCCGATCTCCTGGACATCCCGAACGACCGGCGGTTCTACGCCGGCGGCGGCGGCTCGGTGCGCGGCTATGAATTCCAGTCCGTCGGCCCGTACTTCCCGTCCTTCGCGCCGCCCGGCTTCAACGAGGATTTCGTCGACACCCCGACCGGCGGCCTGTCGCTCTTCGAGGCGTCGGCCGAAGCGCGCATCGGCGTCACGGAGAACATCCAGATCGTGCCGTTCGTCGATTTCGGCACCGTCGGCGAGGACCTCGTGCCCGAATTTTCCGACTTCAAGATCGGCGCCGGCGTCGGTGCCCGCTATCTGACGAGCTTCGGGCCGATCCGGCTGGACGTCGCCATTCCACTCGATCCAGGCCCGCGCGACGCGAGCTACCAGATCTATGCCGGCATAGGACAGGCCTTCTGATGCCGGATCTTCGCCGCCTCGCCCTCGGCTTCGTCGCCTGCCTCGCCGCCGCGCTCCTGACGCTCGTGCCGATGCGCGCGGCCATGGCGCAAAACTTCGTTGCCAACCAGCTCGAGAACTTCCTGTCGACCGACACGATGGAGGTTGAGATCGAGGGGCTTTCCGGCGCGCTGACCGGAAGCATCCGCATCGAGAGCGTCACGGTCAGCGACCCGCAAGGCACCTTCCTGACGGCCCGCGATCTCGCCATGGACTGGTCGCCCTTTGCGCTGGTGCGGTCGAACCTGTCGATCGAGAACCTTACGGCCGGCCAGATCGTCCTCGAGCGCCTGCCCGAGGGACAGCCGGAATCCGCCGACGATTCCGGCGGCTTCTCCCTGCCGTCCATCACCGCCGACATCGACAATTTGGCGATCGAGGAATTTGTCCTCGGCGAAGCGATCGCGGGCCAACGAGCGCGTCTGAGGGCGCAGGCAAGCCTGCAGCTCGCGGCCGATCCGACGTCGCTCTCCGTCAACGCCGATATCGAGCGGCTGGACCAGCCGGGGCAGATTGCCCTCAACGTGGACTACGCGCCGGACCAGAACCAGCTGGCGGTCGACATCGATGCCAGCGAGCCGGCCGGCGGGCTCGTCGCAACGCTGCTGGACATTCCGGGTCGGCCACCGGTGGAACTGACCGTGAATGGTTCCGGGCCGCTGTCGGCCTTCATGGCGAACGGCTCGCTGACCGTCGGCGGCGAGCCCGCGGCAACGCTGACCGCGCGGGTCGACGGCATCGACGAGGGCCGTCGCGTCGGCCTTTCGCTCAGCGTCGCCGCCCAGCAATACGTGCCCGAGCCCTACCAGCGTTATCTGGAAGGGGGTGCCAATATCGATGCGCAGGTGGTGATCGCCGACGACGGCACCTACCGGATCGAGCAGGGGGTCCTGTCCTCCGACGCCATTTCCCTGACGGCACAGGGGACGGTCGACCTCACCGGCAGCGGCAACGATCTGACGCTCAGCCTCGCCTCGCGTGACGGCAGCCCGATCGCATACACCTTCGGAACGCAACCCGATGGCGGCGCCGTGTCGCTTGCAAGCCTCGAGGCGACGCTGCAGGGCGCGCTTGCCGCCGCGCAGATCAACGCCACTGCTACGGCCCCGAGCGCATCCTTCGGCGAATACGCCGCCAGCGACATCGACGCGGAAATCTCCAGCCAGGGCTTCGACGTCACGGCCCTGCGCGGTCCTTTCACGCTCCAGGCGAATGCCGCCTCGGTGGCCCCGCCGGAAGGCGTCGCGGACCGCATGCTGCAAGGTCCCCTCCGGATCGCGCTGGACGGCGCGCTGACGGAAAGCGGCCTGCAGATCGTAACCAGCGAAGTGCGAACGGAGACGGCCAGCGCCAGCGCGCAGGGCACGGCCGCGCTCGATTTCTCCGTCTTCGATCTCGGGCTCGACGCGCAGTTCCAGACCGCAGCCCTGTCCGCCGCCCTCGCGCCGATCGCTGGCGAGGAACTGGCGGTTTCCGGCCAGGTCGCCCGCACCGATGGGGCGCTCACCCTGCAGAACCTTTCCGTTTCGGGCGCCGGCCTGTCGGTCGAGGGCGAGGCGAGGCTCGCCGACGGCACGGTGTCCGCGGACATATCCGGCCGCCTGGCGGAAGCGAGCGACGTCAACGCAGCGCTCTCGGGCGCCGCCGAATTCTCCCTGACCGCGGAAGGGCCGGTCGAACAGCCGGAAGTCGCTCTGACGGTCGACGCCAACGAACTGTCGATCAACGGTCGCGAACTGGCGGGGCTGACGGTCCGCGCGCAAGGGGCGCTGGATCCCGCCTCGCCGTCCGGCCGGCTCGAGGTCTCCGGCACGCTGGATGGGCAGCCGCTGACCGGCTCGGCGGAACTCGAGACCCTCGGCAACGGCGAGCGTCGCATCACCGACCTGTCGATCCGGCAGGGGCCGAACAGCATCACCGGCGACCTGCGGCTCACCGAGGCTTTCCTGCCGATCGGCACGCTCGACGTCGCGATCGAGGATCTCGGGCCCCTCGCGGCGCTCGGCGGTCTCGACGCGGCGGGCGACCTCGACGGCACCGTCTCGCTGGAGGTCACGGCCGACGACACCCCGACGGCGACGCTGGATCTCGCCGCGGACGAGGTGACCCTCGCCGGCAGTACGCTCAGCGGCGCCGAGATCGATCTGACGGTCGCCGATTATCTCGGCATGCCGCAACCGGTCGGCACGGTTTCGGCTGCCGCGGTGGACGCGGCAGGCGTGGCGGTACGCGACCTGCAGGTCTCGCTCGTCGAGGAAGGCGAAGCGACGCAGATCCAGGTGACCGCCAGCGTCGATGGCGTGCCCGTGGAACTCGCCGGCAACGTGTCGTTCCCCGATGGCGCCACGCAGATCGGCCTGTCGCAGCTGACGGCGGATATTCCCGATGCGGCGGTTTCCCTGCGCGAGGCGGCCAGCATCCGAATCGCGGACGGCACCACGTCGTTGTCCGACGTGACCCTGGACGTCGGCGGCGGCACAATCCAGCTGAGCGGCAGCGTCGGCGACCAGTACGACCTCGCGCTGTCGCTCGAGTCGGTTCCAGCGGCCGTGGTCAATCCGTTCGTCGAGGGGCTGGATGCCTCCGGCACGGTCAGCGGCGAAGCGCGCGTGACGGGACCGACAGCGGACCCGAACGCCACCTTCAGCATCAGCGTCGATCAGCTCGCCGTCGCGCAGTCGCGCAGCGGCGACGTCCCGCCGACCGACGGCACGCTCGCCGGCCGTTATCAGGGCGGCACCCTGACGCTCGAGACCGCGCAGCTCGATCTCGGCACCGGCTCGCTGACCGCGAGCGGCTCGGTGGGCGAGCAGTACGACCTCGACGTGAGGCTCAACGCGGTTCCAGTCGCGCTCGCCAACGGCTTCGTCGACGGGCTCGATGCCTCCGGCACGATTTCCGGCACGGCCAGCGTCACCGGCCCCCGGGCCGATCCCTCCGCGACATTCGACATCGAGGGACGCGAAGTCACGGCGGAGGAAATCGCCGCGGCCGGCATCGCGCCGCTGACGCTGGACCTCTCCGGCTCCTATGCGGACGGCACCCTCGATCTCGACGAAGCCAATGTCGCGGTCGGCGAGGGGTCGCTCACCGCCTCGGGGACGATCGGCGAAACCCTCGACGTCCAGCTGCGCGCCAACGAACTGCCGGTGGGTCTTGCCAACGGCTTCGTGCCCGATCTCGATGCCGAAGGCACGATCTCGGGGTCGGCCAGCGCCAGCGGCTCTCTCTCCGATCCCACGGCGACGTTCGATCTCACCGGCACCGGGATCACGACGCGCCAGATCGCGCAGTCCGGCACCGCTCCGCTCGATCTGCGCCTGGCCGGACGCTATGCGGACGGCACGGCCAATCTCGAGACCGCCGTGGTGAATGTCGGCGACGGCTCGCTCACCGCATCCGGCCAGATCGGCCAAACGCTCGACGTCGCGGTCGACGTGAACAACATCCCGGTCGGCCTCGCCAACGGGTTCGTCGAAGGGCTGGGCGCCGAGGGCACGATCTCCGGAACCGCGCAGGCGAGCGGGACCTTGTCAGACCCGACGGCGACCTTCGACCTCGCCGGAACCGGCATCACCGCCGACGGCATCGAGGAGAGCGGCATCGCGCCGCTCGACATCACCGCCTCCGGCCGGCTCGCCGACGGCACCCTCGCTCTCGAGACCGCCCGGGCCGATCTCGGCGACGGTTCGCTGACGGCGAGCGGCACGATCGGCGAACAGCTAGACCTGCAGCTTTCGCTGGACCAGCTGCCGGTCGGGCTCGTCAACGGCTATCTCCCCGATCTCGGCGCCGAGGGGACGCTCTCCGGCAGTGCCACCGCGACAGGCTCGCTCGCCGATCCGCAGGCCGAGTTCACGCTGACCGGCTCGGACATCACCACGCAGCAGATCGCCCAGTCCGGCGTCGCGCCGCTATCTCTAGATGTCGCCGGCTCCTATGCCGATGGCACCGCGACGATCGCCAACGCCGACGTCACGGTCGGCGATGGCTCGCTCTCGGCGTCCGGCACGGTCGGAGAGACGCTGGATCTCGACCTCGACCTGAACCAGCTTCCCGTCGGCCTCGCCAACGGCTTCGTCGACGGGCTGGGCGCCGAGGGCACAATCTCCGGCCAGGCGACGGCGACGGGCTCGCTCGCCGATCCGCAGGCCGAGTTCGCACTCACCGGTTCGGGCATCACCACCCGGCAGATCGCCCAGTCCGGCGTCGCGCCGCTGTCGCTCGACGTCGCCGGCTCCTATGCCGATGGCACCGCGACCATCGAAACCGCCGACGTCACGGTCGGCGACGGCTCGCTCTCGGCGTCCGGCACCGTCGGCGAAACGCTGGATCTCGACCTCGACCTGAACCAGCTGCCGGTCGGCCTCGCCAACGGCTTCGTCGACGGGCTCGGGGCGCAAGGGACGGTGTCCGGAACTGCCAGCGCCGAGGGTTCGCTTTCGAACCCCGACGCCCGCTTCGACATCGATCTTTCCGATGTCTCCGTCGCACAGGGCCGCGCCGCCGGCGCGCCCGCGATCGACGGCACGGCG
>DASYHY010000257.1:0-10913 GCA_036252795.1 Aurantimonas sp.
ATTTCGGTCGGCGGCTCGACCCATGCGGTGATGATGGCAACGCCGTCGCACCTTCGCGAGCTGGCGATCGGGCTGGCCCTGAACGAGCGGATCGTCGAAGAAGCGGCCGAGATCGAGCGGATCGAGATCGTCGCGAGCGACCTCGGCATCGATTGCCGCCTCTGGCTGTCCGCGGCCCGGGCGGCCGATTACACCGTTCGCCGCCGCCAGATGACCGGTCCGGTCGGCTGCGGCCTCTGCGGGGTGGAGTCGCTGGAACTCGCGCAGCGCACCCTGCCGGCTGTCGCTGTGCGAGGGCCGGGCCTCGCGCCCGCCGCTATCGAAGCGGCCGTCGCCGCCATGGCGGAAGCGCAGGCGCTGAGCCGCCGCACCCGCGCCGTCCACGCTGCCGCATTCCACGTGCCGGGAGAGGGGATGATCGTCGCGCGCGAGGACGTCGGCCGGCACAATGCGCTCGACAAGGTCGCCGGCCATCTCGCCGGGGCCGGCGTCGACCCGGCAAAGGGGTTCCTGACCATCACCAGCCGCGTCTCGGTCGAGCTGATCCAGAAGGCGGCGGTGATGGGCTGCGGGCTGATCGCGGCGGTCTCCGCACCGACGGCGCTGGCGATCGGCGAGGCGGAGGCAGCCGGAATCACGCTGCTTGCCGTTGTCCGGGGAGCGGAATTCGAATTATTCACCCATCCGCGGCGCATCGCCGGCGCGCCCCCTCTGCCCGACGTCGCGGCTTGATGACGATCCGCCCGCGGACCTCTTCCCCGGACGCGTCCGGCGAGGTGCGACCGCAGCGCCCGGCTAGATCACTCCGCCGGATCGGAATCCTCGGCGAGAACCTGCGCGGCTTTCACCGCCGGCTGCCGGGTGAAGCCCTTGATCCCGGCGTGGATGTTGCGATCGCGTTCGATCTCGACCGGCGACGTCGCATAGGCGGTGATGAGTTCCGCCAGCGAACGCAGGGCATGCATGTGGATGCGCTCGTAGCCGTGCGAGGCGTCGACGCCGAAGGTGATCAGCGCCGTTCGCACGTCGTGGCCGGCTTCGATCGCAGAGGCGGAGTCCGAACGGTAGAAGCGGAAGATGTCCTTCTGGTAGCGGATGTCCTCGTCCTGGCAGAGGCGCACCAGCTTCTTGGTCAGATGGTAGTCGAACGGGCCTGACTGGTCGGCCATGGCGATGGTCACGCCGAATTCGGAGGAGTTCTGCCCGGGGGCGGAGGTGCCGTTGTCGACGGCGATCATCGACGCGACGTCGGGCGTCAGGATCGAGGCGGCGCCGACGCCGACTTCCTCGGCGATGGTGAACAGCCAGTGGATGTCGACCGGCGTGGCGGCGCCCGCCCGCTCCATCGCCTCGATCGCCGCGAGCATGACGGCGACGCCGGCCTTGTTGTCGAGATGGCGCGAGGTGATGAAGCCGTTGTCCATGAACTCCGGCTGGGGATCGATCGCCACGGTGTCGCCGATCTCGATGCCGAGACGATCGAGTTCGCTTCTGTCGCGCGACAGCGCATCGACCCTCAGCTCGATGAAGTCCCAGCCGATCGGCAGCGTGTCGATTTCCTCGTTGTAGGTATGGCCGGACGCCTTCAGCGGCAGGATCGTGCCGCGATAGGTTCCGGCGTCCGAGAAGACCGTGACCCGGGCGCCTTCCGCGAAGCGGGCGGACCAGTGGCCGATCGGCACGAGTTCCAGCCGGCCGTTCTCCTTCAGCCGCTTCACCTGCGCGCCGAGCGTGTCGAGATGGCTGACGATGGCTCTGGCCGACGCCCGCCGCGACCCCTGGCGCAACGCCGAGATGGCGCCCCTGCGCGTCAGTTCGACCGTCAGGCCGAGCCGTTCCAGTTCCTTGGCGACGTGACGGACGACCGTGTCGGTGTAGCCGGTCGGGCTGGAGATGTTCAGAAGCGCCTTGAGCTGGTCCGTCAGATAATGGGCATCGATGGCGAGCCTGGGCACTACTCGTCCTTCCTCGGCTTCCGCCGTTGATTCCTTGCGGCGCGCACTGAAAACGGAATCGACAGCGGAAACAAGAGGTCGACGAAGCGCTCCGCGGTCGGCTGCGGCTCGTGATTGGCCAGACCAGGCCGTTCGTTGGCCTCGATAAACACATATTCCGGCAGTTCCGGCGCCTTGATCATCAGGTCGATGCCGGTGACCGGGATCTCGATGGCGCGGGCGGCGGAGATCGCCGCCTCCACCAGAACCGGATGCACGTCGCCGGTGACGTCGTGGATCGTCCCGCCGGTATGGAGGTTGGCGGTCTTGCGCACGGCGACGCGCTCGCCGTTGGGGGGGACGTCGTGGAGCGCGTATCCGGCGTTCTTCACGCAGCGCTCCGTCTCCGCATCGAGTGGCACCCGGCTCTCGCCGCCGGTGGCCGCGGCGCGTCGGCGCGACAGGCGCTCTATCAGCTCCCGTACGCTCGACTGGCCGTCCCCGGTCACCGAGGGCGGCTGCCGCAGGGCGGCAGCGACGAGACGATAGTCGATGACGATCAGCCGCAGGTCGCTGCCCTGGAAACATGCCTCGAGCAGCACCCGGTCCGACTGCTGGCGGGCCGCGTCGATGGCGGCCTTGGCGTCGGAAAGGTTGTCGATGCCGACGGCGATGCCGCGGCCCTGTTCGCCGCGTGCCGGCTTGACGACGATCTGCCCGTGCCGGGCGATGAAGGCTTCGATGGCCGCGTCGTCGACCTCGGCGTCGATCTGCTCGGGCACCGCCACACCCGCTGCCTCGACCATGCGCCGCGTGACGGCCTTGTCGTCGCAAATCGACATGGCGACGCCGGAGGTGAGTTCCGACAGGCTCTCGCGGCAGTGGATCGTCCGCCCGCCCTGGGTCAGGCGGAAGAAACCGCCGGCTGCGTCCGTGACCTCCGCGTGGATTCCCCGGCGCCGTGCCTCGTCGACGATGATCCGCGCATAGGGGTTGAGCCCGTCATAGTCGGCGCCGGAGCCGGTGAAGAGCTTCTCGTTGATCTCGTTCTTCCGCTTCACCGCAAAATACGGGACGCGGTAGAAGCCGAGCTTTTCGTAGAGGGCGATGGCCGTCTCGTTGTCGTGCATCACCGACAGGTCCATGAACGCGCAGCTGCGCGCCTGGAAGTGCTCGGCGAGTCGCCGCACGAGGCTTTCGCCGATGCCGGGATGCGTCGCCTGCGGATCGACGGCGAGGCACCACAGCGACGAGCCGTTCTCGGGATCCGCGAAGGCGCGACGGTTGTGGACGCCGGTCACGGTGCCGAGGATCGCGCCGGTGTTCTCGTCTTCGGCGACGAAATAGGTCAGCGCCCGGTTGTCGCGGTTCGACCAGAAGAAGGCGGGATGTACTTGCACCATGTGCCGGCTCTGGTAGATGCGGTTGACCTCGGTCGCGTCGAGTTCGGACGACAGCCGGCGGATGAAGTAGCCGCGCGGCCGCCGCGACCCGGCGCGATAGGTCGCCAGATCCAGCCGGTACGTATGCGACGGATCGAGAAACAGCTCCTGCGGCGCGTGGCTGAGAAGCACGTGCGGGTCGCGGACGTAGAAGGCGATGTCCCGCCGGTCGTTGCCCTCCTCGCGCAGGCTGCTGACGAGCTCCTTCGGGTCGTCGAAGGTCTGGGCGAACACCAGCCGGCCCCAGCCGCAGTCGAGGAAGGCGTTCTCCTTCGGCCTCGCGACGTCCGACCGCTGCTGGTTGATCGGCGCCTTGAGCGCCTGCGTCCGCATCCGGACCAGTCGGTGCTGCGAAGGGTTCTTCGAGCGGTTGTCACCCATCTGGCGCTACAGCCCCTGTTGTTGGAGCCACATCTCCAGCAGCGAAACCTGCCAGAGCTCGGAGCCGCGCAGCGGCGTGATGTGGTCGGAGGGCGCGGCGAACAGCGTGTCGAGATAATCCTGGCGGAACAGACCCCGCGAGCGCGCCGCCTCCGAGCCGAGCGTGTCCTTGACCATGTCGAGATAGGGCCCCGAGATGTATTTCAGCTGCGGCACCGGGAAATACCCCTTCTTGCGGTCGATGACCTCGTGGGGGACCACCTGCCGGGCGACCTCCTTCAGCACGCCCTTGCCGTCCTGCTTCAGCTTCTCCGCAGCCGGCACGCGCGCGGCGAGTTCGACCAGTTCGTGATCGAGGAACGGCACCCGCGCTTCGAGACCCCAGGCCATGGTCATGTTGTCGACGCGCTTGACCGGATCGTCGACCAGCATCACGTGCGCGTCGATCCTCAGCGCCTTGTCCACGGGATCTTCGGCGCCGGGCAGGGCGAAATGGCGCGCCACGAACTCGCGGCTGACATCGCTGTCGGCATGCCATTCCGGCGAGATCTGCCGGCGAAGCGTCTCGTCGGAGCGGTCGAAGAAGGCGCGGGAATAGGCGGCCAGCGGATCGTTCGATCCCACCATCGGCGGGTACCAGTGATAGCCGCCGAAGATCTCGTCCGCGCCCTGGCCCGACTGCACCACCTTGATGTGCTTTGAGACCTCGCGCGACAGGAGGTAGAAGCCGACATTGTCGTAGGAGACCATCGGCTCCGACATCGCCTGGATCGTTCCCGGCAGATGCTCCATCAGTTCCGAGCCGGGAATGAAGATGCGATGATGCTCGGTGTCGTAGTGCCGGGCGATCAGGTCGGAAAACTCGAACTCGTTGCCGACCTCGCCATTGGCGTCCTCGAAGCCGATCGAGAAGGTGTTGAGGTTCTGCTGCCCGGCCTCGGCCAGGAGCCCGACGATCAGCGAGGAATCGACCCCGCCGGAAAGCAGCACGCCGACCGGCACGTCGGCGACCATGCGTCGGGCGACGGCCGTCTTCAGCGATGTCATCACGAGGTCGCGCCAGTCGTTCGGCGAAAGCTTCTCGTCGCCGGGACGCGGGCCGAATTCGGCGGTCCAGTAGACCTCGTCGGTGAAGCTGCCGTCCGCCTCGATCATCCGCGTCGTCGCCGGCGGCAGCTTGCGCACGCCCTTGACGATCGTCAGCGGCGGCGGGACCACGGCGTGGAACGTCATGTAGTGGTGCAGGGCCTCGCGGTCGATCGTCGTGTCGACGTCGTTGGTCCGCAGGATCGCCTGCAGCGACGACCCGACATAGAGGCGCTTGTCGTCCTGCGACAGATAGAGCGGCTTGATCCCGAAGCGGTCGCGCGCCAGCATCACCCGGCCGCTGTCGCGCTCGTGCAGCGCGAAGGCGAACATGCCGTGGAAGCGCTTAACGCAGTCGCGGCCCCAGGCGTGGTACGCCTTGAGGATGACCTCTGTGTCGCCATGCGAGAAGAACCGGTAGCCGAGGCCGATGAGTTCCTCGCGCAGTTCCGGGTAGTTGTAGATGCAGCCGTTGAAGGCGATGGTCAGCCCGAGATCGGGATCGACCATCGGCTGCTCGGCCTTGTCGCTCAGGTCGATGATCTTCAGCCGGCGATGGCCGAGCCCCACCCGGCCGCGCACCACCTGGCCGGCGCCGTCCGGTCCGCGCCGTTCGAGACAGGCGGCCATCCGCGAGATCCGTTCCGGCGATGCCGACTGCCCGTCGAACCGGATTTCACCGCAAATGCCGCACATGTTGCCTCCTGTCTGCCCGCTACGACCTGTTGGAGCGCCATATAGGGGCACGAGGTCTCATATGAACCGGGGGCAGCGATCCTTTCTCCCGCGCTGCAGCGTTCCCGGGCCGCAGAGGCGATCCGGTCACGGCCGCAGCAGCACCTTGCCGCGGTTCATGCCGTCGAGCGCGGCGGCGAGGCGGTCCGGCGCTTCGGCCAGGGGAACGGTCTCGGCGACGTCGGTTCGCCACGCGCCGGAAAGGAAACGCTTCTGCACCTCGGTGAAGCCCCCCATGCGCTGCTCCGGCGTTGCCCGCGCCATCCATTCGGCCAGCCAGAAGCCCTCGATGACCTTCTTCATGAAGACCATCTGGCCAAGCCCCGGCAGCTTCGGCGCCTCCGGCGAAAGCTTGCCGTAGATCACCCAGCGGGAACCCGCTGGCATCGCGGTGAAGATCGTCGCCGCGTTCTGGTCCGCGACGGCATCGAGCAGCACCCGGGGCTGCGCCTGCTTCATCGCCTGGATCAGCAGTTCGTCGAAATCCTCGCGGGCGGAATTGAGCACGGTGCCGGCGCCAAGTCCTTCGAGCATCGCCCGATGCTCCTCGCGTCGCACGACCGCGATCGCGTGCATGTTCCGGTCGCGGGCCAGCGACGCCATCAGCTTGCACAGCTGGCTGGCGCCCGCCGTCATGACGAAGGCCTCGGACCCGTGGTCCTTGACGAGATCGACCATGGCCCAGGCTGTCATCGGGTTGACGATCAGCGCCGCCGCGTCCTCGTCGCGCAGACCCGGCGCCAGCGGAACCACGGCTCCGGCGTCGGCCAGGGCATACTCGGCCCAGACGCCCGTGCCGGAGCGCCCCGCGGCCACCGCGACGCGCTGACCGATGAGCTTCCGGGACGCCTCGTCCTCGCCGGCCGCGACCACCTCGCCCATGCCCTCGAACCCGGCGGCCGCCCCCTGCCGGCGCGGCTGCCCGTATTCGCCCTTGATGTAGTGAAGGTCCGACGGGTTGACGTTGGCGAGGCCGATCCGGATCAGGACCTGCCGCGGGCCCGGTTTCGGCACCGCGATCTCCTCCAGCGACACCCAGTCCTTGAGGTCGCTGATCGCCGGTCCCTCCGACGTGCCCGAATAGCCGTCATGTTTCAGGACGAGCGCGTGCATCGTGTCGGGCAGGGCGGTCATGGCATGTCTCCGGTTATCGATGTCCCGCCGCAACGCGCCGGATCGGCCAATCGTTCGGGAAAAGATCCGTCATCGCGTCGGCTGATGTCGTCAGATCGATGCCAGGGCGCAGTCTCGATCATTGCCCGAACTCCTCTTCGATGATGGCATCGCTCGCCCCTGCGCCCCTGAGAGCGAACAGGGCAAGTTCGCGGACGAGCGCGCGGCGGTCCGCTTCCGTCTCGTTCGCTCGTTCGCGATACCAGAAGACCGGCGCGTTCAGCACCGACAGGAACGCCCTGCCGGTGAGCGATGCATCCGCCCCGCCACCGAGATCGCCCTGCGCTACGGCTTCCGCGAGCGTCCGGCGGAACAGCTGCTCGTAGCGCTCGCGGGCGTCGATAATCTCGGCCAGCCCGTCGCCGCCTTCCTGCGCCGCCGGTCCGCTCGGGCGGCGCCCGACGGCCTGCAGGATCGCGTGCTGGAAGTCGATATGACGGATCAATGCCGCCAGATGCGCCTCGGCCATCGCCCGCAGGCGCGTCACCGCCCGCTCGCGAGACGACGCCGGCGCCTGGACCGCCGCGATCTGGAGTTCCATGCCGCGCCGGCAGACGTCGAGGAAGAGGTCGTCCTTCGAGCGGTAATAGTGATAGACGAGACCCTTCGTGGCCCCGAGGCGCCGGGCGACGTCGTCGATGGACGTCGCCGCGAAACCCTGTTCGCGGAACGCCGCCGCCGCCGCCGCGTGAATCGCCGCCAGGGTCGCGTCGGCCTCCGCGTTTGCCCGGGCGCCGGTGAAATCGCGAGACGAGCGGGACCGGCCCCTGGCCTGTGCGGCCGGGACCGTTTCCGCGAGAGGGCGGCCATCCGTCTCCATCGACCAGTCTGGACATACCCATGGGTATGATGTCAATTGCCGGCGATCGATCGCGCTCGCGCACCCTCTTGCCGGAGACGCGCCGCCCGGCTCACGACGATGCCGCAAAGGAGCCGCACATGAAGATGCCGATCCTCGAACGCCTGTTCTCGCTGGAGGGCAAGACGGCCGTGGTCACCGGCGGCGCGACGGGTATCGGCCGCATGATCGCCACCGCCCTTGCCGGGGCCGGAGCGCGGGTCCTCATCGCTTCGCGCAAGGCCGAAGCCTGCGAGAGGGCGGCGGCGCAGATCAACGCCGAAGGTCACCCCGGCACGGTCGAGGGATTTGCGGGCGACGTGTCGAGCGAGGACGGCATCGCGGCACTCGCCAGCGAGGTCGCGGCCCGCACCGACCGGCTGCATATCCTGTTCAACAACGCGGGAGTCTCGTGGGGTGCACCGCTCGAGGCATTTCCCCACGCCGCCTGGCAGAAGGTGATGGACGTGAACGTCGCCGGCCTGTTCACCGTCACGCAACGCCTGCTGCCGCTGCTGGAAGCCTCCTCCAGTCCCGAGGATCCGGCGCGGGTCGTCAATCTCGGTTCGGTGATGGGCTCGACGGTGCTGGCCCGGAACGTCTATTCCTATGCGGCGTCCAAGGCCGCCGTGCATCATCTGACCCGCTGCCTCGCCGGGGAACTCGCTGGGCGCCACGTCACCGTCAATGCCTTTGCGCCGGGCCCCTTCCAGTCGAAGATGACGGCGTTCGCCACCGGCACGGACGCGCAGGCCGAGGCGGTCGGGCGCGGCGTGCCGCTCGGCCGGATCGGCTCGCCCGACGACATTGCCGGTGCGGCGCTGTACCTTTGCGGCCGGGGCGGGGCATATATCACCGGCGCGATCCTGCCGATCGACGGTGGCATCGCGGTCGAAACCGGACACGAACTCTTCGAGGAGGCCTGATGGCGCTGGCATCCGTGGCGGAAACGGAAGCGAGGCTTCGCGAACGCCTGATCCCGCTCGAGGCTTACCGGGCGCATCTCGACGGCAGCGAATTTCATTCCGACTGGCTGACCGTCGACCAGGAGATGATCGACCGCTTTGCGGCCGCCACGCACGATCACCAGTTCATCCATGTCGATCCCGTGCGCGCGAAGGCGGAGAGCCCGTACGGCGGGACCATCGCCCATGGCTTCCTCACCCTGTCGCTGCTGTCGACGCTCGCCTACGACGCGCTGCCCGGCGTCATCGGCACGAAGATGGGCGTCAATTACGGCTTCGACAAAGTGCGCTTCCTCAACCCCGTCCGCGTCGGCACCCGCGTGCGGGGCCGCTTCCGGATGATCGGCCTCACCGAACGCGCCGTGACGCTGCAGACCAGCTGGGATGCGGCGGTGGAGATCGAGGGCGGGGTGAAGCCGGCGCTGTCGGCGCAATGGATCACCGTCGCGGTCATCGAACCGCCGGCGGAATGACGACGGGGAGGGGGCATCGCCGCAGCGAGCCTCGACGCGGCACCGCCTCGATTTCGCAACCGGCCGCCCTTCATTGCTTCGGGGGCATCGAGCGAGAAAGGAACCAGCCATGGCGGCACATCCACCGATCTGCGATTTCGGCTGGCCGGCCGTCGATGCCGAACTCCCCGGCGTCGACGGGAAGACCCACCGCATCTTCGACCACAAAGGCGAGAAGGGGCTGCTGGTGGTCTTCATCTGCAATCACTGCCCCTATGTGAAGGCGGTGATCGACCGGCTGGTGCGCGATGCGGCGGAACTGGCGCCGCTCGGCATCGGCACTGTGGCGATCTCTTCCAACGACGCGGATGCCTACCCGCAGGATTCCTTCGAGAACATGCGCGTCTTCGCGCAGGCTCACGACTTTCCCTTCCCCTATCTCTACGACGAGGACCAGAGCGTCGCCCGTGCCTATGGCGCCGTCTGCACGCCCGACTTCTTCGGCTTCAACGGCGATCTCGGACTGCAATATCGCGGTCGCATCGACGCCTCCCGCAAGGAGGCGGCACCCGAGGGGACCGGGCGCGACCTTTTTGATGCCATGCGCCAAATCGCCGAGACCGGCGAAGGGCCGCGCGAGCAGGTCGCCTCCATCGGCTGCTCGATCAAGTGGAAGGACGCGGCATGAGCTGGCCGAAGGCAGTGCTCTTCGATCTCGACGGCACGCTCGTCGATTCGGCGCCCGACATCCACGTGGCGCTCAACGAGACCCTCGCCAGCTACGGCGAGCCGCCCTTCACGCTGGAGGCGGTGACCGGCATGGTCGGGCGGGGCGTGCCGGTACTCATCGAGCGCGCCTACGCCGCCCTCGGCAAGGACATCGACCCGGCCACCCGGGACAAGGCGGTCGAACGCTTCCTCGCCATCTACGAACCACGGTCAACCGAGCTGACGACCCTTACCGCCGGCGCCAGCGAGGCGACCCGGATCCTGCAGGAGCGCGGCGTGCGCCTCGGCGTGGTCACCAACAAGCCGGAGGTGGCGACACGGGAGATCCTGGCGCATTTCGGCCTGCTCGACCTCCTCGACGTGGTGGTCGGCGGCGACGCCGGTCCAGCCAAGAAGCCGGAGCCGGGGCTGCTCCTCCTGGCCTGCGAGCGCCTGGCGCTGTCGGTCGCCGAGGTCGTCTTCGTCGGCGACAGCGAGAACGATGTGGCGGCTGCCCACGCGGCCGGCATGTGCGTGATCGCAGTGCGTGGCGGCTACACGCAAATGGCGCCCGACGCGCTGGGCGCCAGCGCCCTCGTAGATCGCCTCGACGCGGTTCCGGACCTCCTCGGGTCCCTCGGGAACAAAACGGAGGCGCGCTGAGGGATCGCCGAGGGGCTCCGGCCTTATGACGGTGGATCACACCGAATCGTCCGGCGACGAGGCGTTTTTGCGTTGCGGAATGCGTCGATCTGTCGGAAGATCGCATCAGCCGCGTCGCC
The DNA here is from genome assembly GCA_036252795.1 of Aurantimonas sp. Classification (GTDB taxonomy): domain Bacteria; phylum Pseudomonadota; class Alphaproteobacteria; order Rhizobiales; family Rhizobiaceae; genus Aurantimonas. Next base: position 10,497 of record DASYHY010000257.1, read on the forward strand.
GTGGCCTGCGCCAGCGCAGGCAATGCTCCAGAGGCACCCGCACGGTGGGTGGCTGGCTGCGGATTTTGCCAGCGATACCTGTATCTTCGAGTCGATACGTCTGCCCTATCTTTGATGCGACATCATATGGGAGGATCGGCGATGCGCAGGAGCGACGAGGCGGAAATTGTCCGCGCGCTGGCCTACGAGATCTGGGAACGGGAAGGGCGCCCAACCGGTCGCGAGCACGAGCACTGGGCCGAAGCCAATCGGGAATTCGCCCGGCTCCATCCCGCCGAGCCGGACAGGCCGGGCGAGCAGCGCCCAAGCTGGGATCGCACCGCCTCGGAGCGCCAGGAAGCCGAGGCCCTGCGGCGGGCGCTGTGGACGCCGGAGCCCTTCTCGCACGAACTCTTCGGCACCGGACGGCGTGAATCG
>DASYHY010000258.1:0-2370 GCA_036252795.1 Aurantimonas sp.
TGCCCTGCATGTCATTGGCGAGGACGTCGCCGAACGCCTCGACATCGTTCCTGCCCAGTTCCGCGTGCTCGTCACCCGCCGCCCACGCTACGGCTGCCGATCCTGCGAAGGGATCGTGGTCCAGGCGCCGGCACCGGCGCGATTGATCGAGGGTGGCATTCCCACCGAGGCGACGGTCGCCCAGGTGCTCGTGTCCAAATATGCCGACCATCTGCCGCTCTATCGCCAGGCGCAGATCTACGCCCGCCAGGGTGTCCATCTCGACCGCTCAACCCTGGCCGACTGGGTCGGCCGGGCGGCGTTCCTGCTCCGGCCCATCCATGAGCGGCTGCTGGGCCACCTGAAGTCATCGACCAAGCTGTTTGCCGATGAAACCACCGCACCGGTTCTCGATCCCGGACGCGGGCGGACGAAGACTGGCCAACTCTTTGCCTATGCCCGGGATGATCGTCCCTTTGGCGGCGATGATCCGCCTGCCGTCGCCTATGTCTACGCTCCCGACCGCAAGGCCGAGCGACCCATTGCCCATCTCCAGGGATTTGCTGGCGTTCTCCAGGTTGACGGCTATGGCGGCTACAGGGTGCTAGCCGAGAAGGGCGACGTCCGGCTCGCCTTCTGCTGGTCGCACGTCCGTCGACGCTTCTACGAACTGGCCGCTGCCGGTCCCGCGCCGGTCGCCGCGGAGGTGCTGGAGCGTATTGCTGCGCTCTACAGGATCGAGGCGGAGATCCGAGGGCGATCTGCCGAGGTCCGCCGTCTCGCACGCCAGGAGAGAAGCCTGCCGATCCTCAACGCGCTGGAGCCGTTCCTACGCGAGAAGCTTCAGCTCATCAGCCAGAAGACCAAGCTCGCCGAGGCGATCCGCTACGCGCTCGCACGCTGGGAGGGCCTTTGCCGCTTCGCCGGCGACGGCCGCATCGAGATCGACAACAACACCGTCGAGCGTTCAATCCGCCCGCTCGCCCTGACGAGAAAGAACGCACTGTTCGCCGGCTCTGACGGCGGCGCCGGCCACTGGGCCGCCATCGCCTCGCTGATCGAGACCTGCAAGCTCAACGGCGTCGATCCCCAGGCCTATCTGGCCGCCGTCATCACGCTAATCGTCCAGGGCCATCCCAACAGCGCCATCGATGATCTCATGCCGTGGCAGTTCAGGCCCGCTGACGCGCTCGCTGCCGTGGTCTGAGGACGACGCTTACTGTGATGCCGCACCATGCGCCGTCCGGGGTCGGTCGCCGCCCTCCCCGGCAAGCCGATCTCCCCCCTTGTGGGGGAGATGCCCGGCAGGGCAGAGGGGGGTGCAGCACCCGCGACATCAGCGCTGCGATCCCGATGTCATAAAAACTAATCCCCACCCTTTTCCCCGCCCGCATAATCCCCGGACCGCCGCCCGCTGACGGGCACGAGTGATCGCCGGGATCGTTCGGGGGGTGGCGGGCGGCGTCCGCGTCGGGGTCTCTTCCGGAGAGGCACCGCCCCGGACGGCTTCGACCGCCGCCGGACCGTCCCCCACTACGAGGGGGCTGCGGATTGGTCCGCTTGACCGGGGCAACCCGGGAAGAGCCGGCCGCCATCGCCGGCCCTGCCGCCCATCGCGGCGGGACAGGCGAGGCAACGAAGCTGCATAAACGCCGCGCGGAATGCCGGAGGCGGACCGCAACAATAGACTACGGAGGGTCTGCCTCCGGCATTCCGCCGCCCGTTGCGGGCGGGCCGCGAAGGCGGCACGAATGACGCGACACCCTCGGCCCGATCGGGCGCGAGGGCGAAGGCGCATGGGTTCCGCAAGAGGGCGGCGGGAGCGGCCCGGCGGAGAGCCCGGCCAAAGCCTCGGGCCAAAAGCCCCCGGTCAGTACTCGATGACGCCGTCCAGCGCGTAGTGCTTGATCGTCTTGCGGTTGGCGATCAGCGTGTCGATCGTCGGCTCGCCGGTCATGGCGCGGCTTATGGCGAGCTTCGTCGCCTCGTAGTGGGTGCGGTAGAGATCGGCCTTGTCGAGGTTCGGGTCCTCGGCGCAGCGCGGGTCGAGCCAGATGGTGATGATCAGGCAGATCTCGTCGACGACCTGCTTCGGGATCACCCCGTCGATGACGCAGTCGACGATGGCGTCGCCCGTCGCGCCCTGCACCACGCCGCCGAGCAGCTCGACATAGGCCTCGGTGTGGATCGTCGCCTTGGTGGTCATCATCGTCGCCGGGCGGACCAGCTGGTTGAGGTCGCGCACCACGAACATGCGGGTGTGGCCGACGGTCTGGCCGAGCATCGAGGCAAACGCGTGCCCGACCGGCCCGGTGACGGCGCCGATCAGCACCTCGGGCATGGCGTCCGTCGCCTGGCCCTCGGCCGCGAGCACCGTCGCCTCGCCGGTGC
>DASYHY010000259.1:0-9583 GCA_036252795.1 Aurantimonas sp.
GGTACGATGCCATTCCCGAACCGTGCGATGCCGAAGGCGAGGCAGCCGTTGATGATCGTCGCGAGGCCCATCGGGATGGTGCCGATGAACATCGACACGGTGTTATGCCCGAAGATGCGCCGCGCCTCGTGCCCGAACATCGCCCAGCGCGCACCATAAAGGCCGGCGAACAGCGCGAAAAGTGCGATATTGAAGAACCACAACACCTCGCCGACGGGTTTAAGCGAAGGCCCGATGCCGGGCACCTGCGGCAGCGCGAGGGCAAGAATGCCCGTGCCCATCGTCGCGGCGAACCAGTTGGGCGTGAACTGACGGATCATCTCGCGGGGATGATCGAGCCGGCTGAGCGGCTTGAGGCCGCTGAGAACGGAGTGCGTGTCGGCAGTCATGCGACCTGCTCCTTGATAAGATCCGTCAGCGCGTCGGCCGCGCGGGTGCGATAGCGTTCCTTGTGGCGCAGCGCGTGAAAGGCGCGGTCGGGCAGCCCGAGCGGCAGCTCGACCAGATCGCCGGCCTTGAGCGCGCGCGCGACGACCAATCGCGACAAGACGGCAACGCCGGCACCGGCCTCAACGGCGGTGCGCACCGCCTCGTTGGACGGCAGCGTCATCGCTATCGTCAGCTGGGCCGGATCAAACCCGCGCGTTCGCAGCACGTCCTCGAAGGTCGAGCGCGTACCCGATCCCTGCTCACGGACGATCCAGCGTGCAGTGCGCAGCCAGGCCTCGTCGATGCGTTCGGCTTCCTCGCGGCCGACCAGTACCATCGGGTCACGCCCGACCTTCCAGTGGGCGAGCGCCGGTTCGTCCACCTCGCCCTCGACGAAGCCGAGTTCCACCGCGCCGCTCAGCACCTGCGCTGCCGCGCCCTCGGTGTTGTCGATCGCCAGCTCGACCGCAATCTGCGGGTGGCGTTCGTGGAAGGCGGCGAGCTTTGCCGGCAACCAATAGCTCGCGATCGTTTGGCTGGCGACGATCCGCAACGAACCACGCGCAAGCCCGGCATAGTCCGCCAGCATCATCTCGGCATGCGCTGCCCGCCCCAGCACCGCGCGCGCTTCCTCCAGAAAGCCGCGGCCCGCCTCGGTCAGCTGGATGCCACGCCCGACGCGGTGGAACAGCGGAACGCCGTAGCGCGCTTCGAGGGCCGCAACCGCCCCGGAAGCAGCGGACTGCGTGACGTTCAGCGCCTCCGCTGCCTTGGTGACGTGTTCGCGCTCCGCGACACCGACGAAGATTCTGAGCTGCTCCAGGGTCATGCAGCTTGTATCGCGCAGCCTGATCGATACGACCAACCGTTTGATATGGTCATTCTAATCTGGATATCGGAATGATCGGCAGCCTTTCGTCTGCGATGGTCTCGAAGACTTGAAGCGTTACGCGGGCCCGCGACGTTTAATCGTCCATGACAGATATGATCAAGCGCAGTTCCGATCCCTACAACGCCGAGCCGACGCCCGGTGCGTTGATCGAGCGGTTCCTGACGCCGCAGGCGCTGTTCTACGTGCGCAGCCACGGGCCAGTGCCGGATCTGCCCGCCAATCATCGGATCGAGGTGAGCGGGACGGGCATGGCGAGCCGCTCCTTCTCGGTGGAAGAACTTAAAGCTACGTTTTCCACGCACTCGGTGACAGCCGTGCTCCAATGCGCGGGTAACCGGCGCACGGACCTCCAGCAGGTCGGCAAGACGTCGGGCGATCCTTGGGATGTCGGCGCGATCGGCAATGCTGAGTGGACCGGCGTACGCCTGGCCGATGTTCTCGATGCGGTGGGCGCGCCTGATGCGTCCAACCTGTTCGTGGCGTTCACCGGCGCCGACGAGGTGGACATGGAGGGCAAAGAAGCCTTGTTCGGGGTCTCGATCGCCATGGACAAGGCGCGGCAACCCGACGTCCTCATTGCCTGGGCGATGAACGGCGAGCCGCTGACGCCCGAACACGGCGCCCCGCTCCGCATGGTGGTGCCGGGCTATGCAGGCGTGCGCAGCGCCAAATGGCTGACACGGATCGAGGTGCGCGACGCGCCTTCCGACGCACCGATCCAGGCGCACGACTACAAGCTGTTTCCCGCCGATGTGACGAGCGACACCGTCGACTGGAGCCAAGGTCTGACGATCAATGCCATGCCGCTTAACGCCGCGATCTGCTCGCCCGGTGCGGGCGAGAGGTTGCCCGCCGGGGCGGTGCGGATTGAGGGCTATGCCATTGCCTATGACCGCCGAATTTCTCGGGTCGAAGTGTCGGTGAACGGCGGTCGCGACTGGCAACAGGCGACCTTCGCCGATGATCCGGAGACGCGCTGGGGCTGGCGGCGCTGGACCCTTGACGCCACACTCGCCAAGGGACGCCAGCACTTTGTCGCCCGCGCCTTCGACGAGACCGGGCAGGGACAGCCCGAACGACCGGACACGATGTGGAACTTCGCCGGCTACCTGTGCACCGCCTGGCACCACGTTCACGTGCTGGTCGAATGATCGAAGCGTCAGCGGCATCGGACATCGGCTTCTGGATCGACGTGATCGGCCGGCTGGTCGTGGCGACCGCGGCCGGGATGGTGCTTGGTTGGGAACGCTCGCGCGAGAACCGGCAGATTATGGGGTTGCGGACGCTAGGTCTGGTCGGTCTGGCGAGTTGCATCGCCGTGCAGGCGATCGTGCATAGTGGCCTGCCGAATGTAAACGCCGACGCCGCAGGGCGGGCGATGCAGGGCATTCTGTCCGGCGTCGGCTTCATCGGTGCCGGTGCGGTGCTGCGGGTCGGCCAGGGTCAGGAAGTGCATGGTTTGGCGACCGCCGCGTGCATCTGGGTGACGGCCACGATCGGCGCGGCAGCGGGATTGGCGGTGTGGCCGCTCATCATCGGCGGGGTGAGCCTTGCAATGCTCGTCCTGTTTGTCGGCGCGCCGCTGGAACGCCGCATCCGCGAGCGGGCTCGCCTGACGCCGGCCGAGGCCGACAGGAAGGATGCCGAGCGCAAGCCCTAATCGCGCTGGCCTGCCCGGTGCCTGTCGGTGCTGAGGAGCAGCAAGGGCGCTATCAGGACACCAGCGCCGCATCGGCCTGCCGCCGGACTTCATCGGCAATCGGATGCAGCTCGGCCGCAGGCCGCTCGCCCACCACACTATAGCCGATCCCGTCGACCGCCCATGTGACCCGGCCCATGGTCCCGCTGGACGTGCTGGTCATGCTCGCAGTCTTGTCGATCTGCATAGGCCTCGTCAGCACCGCGAGTTTCGACGCTTGCGGTCCGTCGTAGAGGAGCAGTGCCGCAGGGCCGTGAGGCGTCGCGACCAATCGCCCCCCCCCATAGCGGTAACCGGCTGTGCTGAGGTCCGGGATGGTGACGCGCTCACCCAGTCGGGCGGAGGTCCATCGGATCAGCATGGCGCGCTGGTCGGGGCCGATCTCCGCCGGTCGTATCCGGTCGGCGGCATAGACACGGAAATTGTCACTCGCCTCGTTGGCCAGCGCCGCGATGCCCGCGCGGGGTTCACCGCTCCACTTCGCGCTCGACCAACCACCGCCAAACCCGACCGCCAGCAGAAGTGACGCGGCGATGGCGAATTGCCATCGCGGCTGACGTTGCCGCCCCCTGATGGCTGCGACGCGCATCGTCGCCGGGATCGGTTCATCCGCGATCGGGGCAAACAGGGATGCAAGGGCTCGCGCCTGCTCCGCCTGTTCCCGCAAACGGGCATGCAGGTCCGGCTGGCCTTCAAGATAGGCGTCGACCAGGCGCTGCCGCTCGGGCGACAGCCTGCCATCGATCCACGCGGCCAGATCGTCCTCGCCGATCGGGCTGGTCATTGCACACTCCTCAATCGCGGCCGTTCACCCTCCCGGAGGAGGGTCGCCAGTCGGTCGCGCGCCCGGAATATGCGCGACATCACCGTGCCCAGCGGCACGCCGACAACGGCAGCGACCTCCGCATAGGGCAGGCCCTCGACCGATACGAGGAGCAGCACCGTTCGCTGCTCCTCGGGCAACGCATCAAGGGCGCGCAGCAGGTCGCGGTGGTGCAGGCCTGTGTCCTGATCGGCCGGACGGCCGAGCGTGGCGTCGTCCACGAGGTGGAGCGGAACCGCCGTACCTCGCCGGCTATGCTGCCGCTGATGGTCGACCAACAGATTGTGCAGGATCGTATAGACCCATGGGCGCACCTCCGCCCCGCGTCGTTGTCGCCAGCGCCCGACCGCGCGCTCGAGACAATCCTGCACCACGTCATCTGCCATTGCCCGATCGCGCAACCACGACCGGGCATAGCGGCGCAGACCGGGGATCAGGGGCTCGATCGCGGCGGTAAGCGGGTCCATGTCAGTCGCGCTGTACCTGCACGATGCGTCCCGGCGCGCCGTTCACCACCTCAGCGACCGCCAGAAAACGGCGGGGCGTCGCGGTGCTGCCTTGAACGATCTGCCGGATCGGACCCGACGCGTTCACGATCGCCGCACCTGCCGGGTTGCTCATGAAGTTCGCAAGCGGCTCTACAGCGCCGCTACCATCCGCGTTGGCCGTCAGCACGAGCATGTAGGGCTTCTTGGGCTGCAAACCGGTAACGGCACTCTGCACGACCTGAATGATGCCTTGGTCGAAGAGGGTAATGCTGCTTGCCGTACCCCTGCCGCCGATCGGCCCCATAGTCAGATGCAACGCTTTGCCGGCCGTGCCGAGCGGCTGGAGATTGTCGGTACCGGGGCCTGTCGGAACAGCGTTCGGCACATAGGCGATCGCCTGCGGTGCCTGTCCGACCGGCACGGTGGCGACGACCGTGTTGCCAGCGGTGTCGATCGCGGCCAGCTTATCGGCATTCTCCAGCCCGACATAGATGCGCCGACCGTCGCCCGACGGCCAGACACCGTGCGGCATCTTGCCGACCGGGATGGTGGCGACGGGCGCGAAGTCGGATGTGCGAAACACCCTGACCGTATTCTCCCCGCCGACCGTCACATAGGCGAACTGCCCCTTGGCCGTGCGGGCGAAGTTGACGTGATTGGTGATCGGCCCGGTATCCAGCACCTTGAGGATTGTGAAGGGTGGCCTGGCATCGAATGCGACCGTCTTGCCGATGTCCTTTAGCGTAAACCACACCTGCTTGCCGTCCGGCGTCGCGGCGATGTTGGGACAGAAGGGGCTCGGCTGTGCCACCTGTCCGACTTGCGCGTGGGTCGCGACATCGAACACGGCCAACACCGGATTGAACGACGAACAGACATAGCCGTACCGGCCATCGGGCGAGAAGATCGTCATACCCGGACCACCGGGCGTCTTGATGCGACCCGTCTCCTTGTACGTCGTAGGGTCGAGCACGGTGATATAGTCTTCGCCACGTACCGTGACCCACACCTCCTTGCCGTCCGGCGTGAAGAACGCCTCGTGCGGACTGCGTCCGACATAGGTCGTGTGCTTGACGGTGTTGGTGGCGGTGTCGATCCACGACACGGCGTTCGATCCGATCGACACGACCGCCAAGGTCTTCCCGTCCGGCGAGAAGCCGAGGCCGTGGACCAGCACCTGTCCCTTGTAGAGCGGGGAAAAGTTCATCGGCTGGGGATCGCCGAGCTTGATGACGCCGAGCAGCCGGTTGTCGGCCGGGTCGGTCACCGACACGGTGTTGGAGAATTGTTCAGACGCATAGACCCGGTCGCGGTGGCTGACGGGTACGTCCTTGGCATTCCACGGCGCCTGCTGGGCCATGGCGATGCCCGGTGCGGCGCTCATCAGCAAGGCGGCCGAGCGCAGTATGGTCCGGATCATGTCAGTGCTCCATATGACTGTGGTGGTCGCCGCCCTGCGTCGGGGCTGGCGTCGAAGGGGGTAGCGGCTGACCGATCGCCAGCTTCATGGCGGCGATCTCCTGCTGCTGATCAATGATGATTTCTTGCGCGATGCGCTTGAGCTGCTCGTTATGGCCGTAGCGCAGTTCCGCCACCGCCATATCGATGGCGCCCTGATGATGCGGGAGCATCATCGTGACGAAGTCGCGGTCGACATCGCCGGACGGCTTGACCATCATGCCCGCCATCATCCGGTCCATCGCGGCAGACGCCATGCTGGCGTAGCCATCGGCGGGAGCGGCCGCGACTGCGCCGGTGAGCAGGGCCGAAGCCACCAGGCCCAGCATCCAATCTCGTCTATGCATAAGCCCCTCCGGCGCATCAGTCTCGAAAGCGTAGACGATGCTCGTCCGGGTTTATTCCATGGGCGGAGCCAATTATTTATCCTCACCAAAACAATGGTCTTATCGTGACCCTGCCGTTGGTTGACCACGTCGCCGTCGGACAGCATATGCGCAGGCACGGTGATGGATTTCCGCCGGGCCATCTGGCCGAACCGCCCTCGCAAGGGCCGATGATTCCTACCAGGCGCCGCAAGGCAGCGAAGGAGGAATCGTGCGCGCGACGTTTCGTAATCTGTACCATGAGTTCAACGTAGCGGCGTTCTTTCGCGACCGGCGCGACCATACCATGTCGGTGGTTCGCTGGACGCTGATCCTGCTGCCGATGGCGGCGCTGGTCGGAACGTTGTGTGCGGCCTTCCTGTGGAGCCTTGATGCCGCCACACAGGCCCGCTTCGACCATCCCTGGCTGCTGTATTTCCTGCCCGTGGGCGGGGCAGCCATTGCGCTTCTCTATCATCATACCGGACGCTCGGTCGAAGCCGGTAACAATCTGATCGTCGAGCAGATACATGAGCCCGGGGGCGGCGTGCCGCTCCGTATGGCGCCGCTGGTCTTCCTCGGCACCATCGCGACGCATCTGTTCGGCGGCTCGGCGGGACGCGAGGGAACCGCCGTGCAGCTCGGCGGTAGCCTTGCCAGTGCCATCGCCAGCATGTTCCGTCTCGACACATCGGGCATTCGCATCCTGTTGATGACCGGCGTGGCGGCAGGCTTCGGCGCGGTGTTCGGCACCCCCTTAGCAGGCGCTGTGTTCGCCCTCGAAGTGCTGGCGCTCGGCCGCGTCGAATATGGCGGGATCATACCGTGCCTGCTTGCCGCGCTAGCTGGGGACTGGACGTGTCACGCCTGGGGCATTCATCACACACTTTACCACATCGCCTATGCCGGCCCTGCCACGGGCGCGCTGCTGGTCGAGCCGCTAATGCTCCTCAAGGCGACGATCGCAGGCGTCGCTTTCGGGCTGACCGGCCTCGTCTTCGCTGAAGCGAACCATGCATTCGGCGGCTTCCTCAAGCGTCACATACCTTACGGGCCTGCTCGTGCCGCCGTGGGCGGCGTTTTGGTCATCACGCTGGTCGGGATAGTTGGCACCCGCGGCTATCTCGGCCTTGGTGTATGGTCCGCCATCCCAGGCGACCCGACGATCGCCGGCTTCTTCAACGGCCCGGTCGATCGATGGAGCTGGGCGCTCAAGATGTTGTTCACCGTCGTGACGCTGAGCGCGGGCTTCAAGGGTGGCGAGGTGACGCCGCTGTTCTTCATTGGTGCTGCGCTCGGCAACACGCTCGGCTGGCTGCTCGGTGCGCCGCTCGACCTGTTCGCAGCGCTCGGCTTCGTCGCTGTATTCGCCGGTGCCGCCAACACGCCGCTGGCCTGTACAATCATGGGGATCGAGCTGTTCGGTGCCACCCCTGCCGTGCCGATCGCGGTGGCCTGCTTCGTCGCCTACATCAGCTCGGGCCATAACGGCATCTATCTGTCGCAGCGAATTGCCGTGCCCAAGCGTCCCGGCCGCGCTCATACCGGTATGGTGACGCTGCGCGACACCCGCGCCTCCCGTCGTAGCCGGTGCCCTTCCAACACCGTCAAGGAGCATAACTGATGCCCCACAAGGTCATGCACAGCGAAATCGGAATGATCCGCATCTACATGAAGCCGTCCGACAAGGCTGCTGGGTCGTCCAGCTTCTGGTCGCGCAAACCGCTCTATCGGGAGCTGATCGCACAGGCGAGGCGCGACGGCATCATGAACGCCGTCGCCCATCACACCCACTACGGCTACAGCAATCACGGCCCGATCCGGGAAAACGGCTCCGAGATCTCCGATCCGCACCTGACGATGTGCGTCGAGCTGATCGGCCAGCGCGGCGAGCTGGAGCGCTTCTGCGAGGGGCATGGCGACCTGCTCGGCGGCAAGGTGATCGTCTACAAGCATCTGGAGCATTGGAGCATTGCCCTACGGGCTTGATCCATGAAGAGTCCTCCGATGATAGCGGAGTCAATCAATAGCCGCAGTTGCCTAGATGCTGGTTATCTTGATCCTATTGTTTGCCGCTATCGCCACATCGATCTACGTGGCGCGCTAGTGGAATTGATGTCAATCGTTGCTCTGATTTTCTGATCCTGCCGGCTTGGTGAGCTTTGCTTTTTTGTCTTTTTCGCGGATGATTTCTTCCAGTTCGGCCATCTCCGCCGTTTCCTCGGTAGTCGGCACGTCCTTATTCTTCATGGTCATGGCATCCTCCATTGCAAATGAACGCGCGGAACCGCCAAGTGCTGGCAATATTTCCCTCCACCTTTGGCTTCCCCGATTGAGAAAGTTCGGGGGCAAGGCAATAAGCCACTACCGGCGCCGCCATCGTCCTCGGCTTGGTTTACCCAAATGTGTTCCCGATTGCTCTTTCTCAAATGTGATCATCGGGCATGGAAAATGAAGAGCCCGAACCGCCAGAAAAACGACCGGTTTTCTGGCGGTCGAGGATTTTGCCTCCTCAGCGCATTCCGAAGATCGGAAAACCCGTTGCGGAAACCACCGGCACATTGCAGGGTACCGGATGACTTTTCTGGCAGGGTAACGATGCTCATCGGATATGTGAGGGTGTCCAAGGCTGACGGGTCGCAGACGCTGGCACCCCAGCGCGATGCGTTGCTCGCTGCTGGCGTCGATCCCTCGCGAATTTATGAAGACCTCGCGTCGGGGCGGCATGACTCGCGACCTGGCCTGACCGCGTGCCTGAAGGCACTGCAGCCCGGCAACACACTGGTCCTCTGGAAGCTGGATCGTCTTGGGCGCGACCTCCGCCATCTGGTAGTCACGGCCGAGGCGCTACGCGAACGCGGCATCGGGCTGAAGGTGCTGGCGGGCGCCGGCGCGCAGATCGACACCACGACAGCTAACGGCCGGCTTGCCTTCGGCATCTTCGCGGCTTTCGCCGAGTTCGAACGTGAGCTTATTGCTGAACGCACGCAGGCGGGGCTTGCTGCTGCACGTGCACGGGGCCGGATGGGCGGTCGGCCTCGCAAGATGGATAAGGCCACGCTGGCGATGGCAATGGCCGCCATGTCCGACCGCAACGCGATCGCAGCCGATGTCGCGCGCCGTCTCGGGATGACGACCACGACACTCTATATGTACGTGAATGGCGACGGCACGCCCAAGGCGCCGGGCCAGGCGCTGCTCGACGGTGTGCCGTATCGCAAAGAACGGCTGCAAGCCGCGTGATGAATCACGCCGCGCCTCAGCGATCAGGCATATCGTCGAGCAGGGGAGGCGATCACGTCGTGTTCAATCGACCGGGCCGAGATTTCAGCCGGAGTCAGGGCCGCGGGGACGCACACCCCCCGACGCGGCTTGCCGTTCAGTCGGTTCGATCGCGCAAGGATCATCAGGTTCATCACCGCCGCGCCG
>DASYHY010000260.1:0-9475 GCA_036252795.1 Aurantimonas sp.
CCGGCGCGCCGGCTGGTGCCGCGGACGCGCCTGTTCCTGGCCGACCGGCTGATGCGGGATCCGACGGTGCAGGGGCTGGTGGCGGCAACGGCGGCGGCCGCGGCGCTGCTCGCCAATGCGCCGCACTGGCAGCCCGCCTATCTGCCGGCCCACCGGCTGAGGCGACTTGGCCGCTTCGCCGAGGGGCTGCCCGGGCGGCGGGCGACGTTCGGAGCGGCCTTGCGGGCCTGCCAAGGTGGCGACTGGCGCTACGCCGCCCATCTTGCCCGCGCCATCACAACCGTCGGTGAGCATCGGGAGGATGCGGATGCGCTCGCGGACCTGCTGGCGGTGACGCTGCTGCCGACCTGCGACACGCTCGATGCCGCCGCGCGGCTGCTCGCCGGGCAGGCGGGTCAGCCGGAGACGGCGCCCGCCTCGGGCAGCGGCGTCGCCATTGAAGAACGCAGTTCCGCCAGCCGTGCCAGCGCCGCGAGCGAGCCGAAGAGCGGCATGAGGGCGATCTCCGCGAGCGAGACCTCGCCCTCGACATAGAGGTTGATCATGTCCGCCTGGCTGAAGCAGGTCCGGCACACCGGCACGCGCGGCGGCTCGCGCGCCATCAGCTCGTACAGCTTGTGCCGGCCGATCCGGCTCGCCGCGGCCTCAATGCCGTCGTGCCGGATATTGGCGATCTCGCTCGTCCAGCCGACCGGGCAGGGGGTGATCGCCCCGGTATCGAAGAGCTGCACGGCGGCGGTCGTGAGATGGCAGCGATGCCGGCGGATGCCGTTGGCCTCGTCGAGGAACGTGGCGAGCCGCCGGTAATAGGCGAGCGGTCCGAGCACGGTATCGAAGCCCGCAGGAAGCCGCCGCAACGACTCGGCGAAGGCCTCGCGGGCCTCGCGAGCGAACAGGCTTGCCGAATGGATGCCCCGTACCGGGATCGGCACCAGCACGATGCGGCACGGAAGCGCGGCGAGAAAGGTCAGGTAGTCGAACAGACGCGGCGCGTTGACGTCGCTGACGACCATGGTGATCTCGAGCGGACGGCCCACCGCGGCGATATCGTGCAGGGCCGCCATCACCCGCTCGCCGAGGCGCGGGGAGCGCCAGCGCAGGGCATTCATCGCGTCGTCATGGCCATCGAGCGACAGGTTGAAGCCGACATTCGGCAATCTCGAGAGCCGCTCGACGAGCGGCGGAGTCAGCTCCGTGCCGTTGGTCAGAACCTGGACGTGGGCGTAGCGGACGGCCAGCGCCTCGATCAGCTCCGCTGCGTTGGCGAGCAGGAACAGCTCGCCGCCGCTCAGCTTGATCATCGGGGCGTCGACGTGTTGCCGCAGTCCGTCGACCATCGCGACGACCTCGTCCACCGCGATGGCCGCGCCGCGACGGCGGGAGGAGGCGGAGGTCGCCTCGCCAAAATCGCCGGCATCCGCCACGCTGGTGCAGTAGCTGCACTTGAGGTTGCAGAAATTCCCGGCGACGATCAGGTCATGGTACAGGAAGCGCTTCATGTGGTGGGCTCCGGAGGGACCCGAGCATGCCACGGACACGACCAGAAATACAACTAGAGGTTCTGGCTCCGGCGCTACTCCAGATCACGGCCGCCGCCACCGATCTCCATCTCGTAGACCACGTGCTTCTCCTCGAATCCCGCCAGCCGGTACAGGGCCCGCATCGCGTCGTTGGACGTCGCGGTGCGCCCGACGATGCGGGTGTAGCCCGCTTCCTTCGCATGGCCGAGCACGGCCCGCAGGAGCATGATCGAAGCGGCTGATCCGGCACGCTCGCCGTCGACGTAGAAGGAGCGGAAATCGGCGTAATCGTCGCCGGTGATGAAGTTCTGGCGCGGGGCGACCCAGGCCCAGCCGAGGATCACGCCGTCCCGCTCGACGATCTTCGTCCAGTCGCCGCCGTACTTCACCAGCTTTCCCAGCTTCTTGCGGTAATGCGCCAGATCCGTCACGGCTTCGTCGGCGAACGAGCGGCGGGCGATCTCCGCCTCGAATTCGGCGACGCGGTCGACGTCGCGCAGCTCGAGATCGCGCAGGACAAGGGCATTCGGCTGTCGTTCGCGCTCTGATTGGTCATGCATGCGGGTACTCCGGGTCTGCCTGGCGGCCGCGCAACCGCGGCGCGCGGACTTGAAGCCCGCTTCTGGCGTCACTATAGGGCAGCGATCCGGCTGAAAAGCGGGCCGAGGCCCCGCCGATCCCGATCTGCAATCAGAGGATGCATTCATGCGAATTCGCCAGGTTCTGGCCGACATGCGCGACTGCTCGCCCGCCATCGAGGACGAGGTGGCACTGCGTGACGCCGCCCTGGCGGGTGCCAGGGCCGGCGGCGCCACAATCATCGGCGAGCACGCCCAGCGCTACGTGCCGCACGGCCTGACGCTCATCGTCTTCCTCGCCGAATCCCACGTCATGCTCACCACATGGCCGGAATATCGGATGGTCCTGGCCGACGTGCTCCTGTGCAATCCCGACATGGACGAGGACGCGGTCATCGATGAGATCGCCCGACTGCTCTGCCCGGACGGGCTGGTGGAGAAGAGCTACGTGACCCGCCACATCGAACCGCTCGAGCATTGAACGAGGCGAGCGACGCCTGGTGGCGCTTTGCGCCGGCGCCGCCGCCGGACGCCGCGGGTCTGACGCTCGCAGCCAGGCGCGGCAGCGGCGAACTCGCCCGTTCGTTGCGCGACGCCCGCCAGCGCCTCGGAACCGACCGCACCGCCCGGCTGCTGCAGTCGGTCGACCGGACGAGAGCGCTGCGGCCGATCCGGGTTTTCCTCGCCGCCTCCTACCAGACGCGCGCCGTCGCTGACGCGCTGGTGCTGGCCTTCGCCATTGCCGGGCTGGATATCGACCTCGTCGCGGAAGAGGGGCTGGCGCCGGGCCAGGGCGCGGCCGATGCCGAGGCGGAAGCCGGCTTCGACTGCGCCATCGTGTCGGTGACGCTGTCGGGCGAGGGCGGAGCATCCGGCGAGGCGGCCCTGGCGGCTGCCGGGGCGCTGGCGAAGCGGTTCGGTTGTCCCGTCGCGCTGATCCCGGGCGAGACCGGCGAGGTCGCCGCGCCGCATGGCTTGCCGGAGGGCGTCACCATCTGCCCTGTCTTGGCGGGCCTATGCGGGGATGACGCCCTCTTCGACACGCGATTTGCCGGCAGCCTCGGTGTCATTCCCTCGCAGCGCGGGGCCGATGCGATCGCCGACACGGCGGCGGGTTTTGCCGCAAGGATCGCCGGGCGCGCGCCCAAGCTGCTGGTGACGGATCTCGACGAGACGCTGTGGGCCGGCGTGCTGGGCGAGACGCCGGTGATCCGTCCGAGGCCCGGCTTCGGCGCCGCGCTCGCGACCTTGGCGGAGCGCGGGCTGGTGATCGCCGCGGCAAGCCGCAACGACCCTGCCGCGGTCGACGCTGCGCTCGGCGATCTGGCGGCCGAGGCGGCGCTGCCGCAACTGGCCACGGTGGCGGTCGGCTGGGAAGACAAGTCGGCGCTGGTGAGCCGGGTCCTGCGAGAGCTGGGGCTTGCTCCGGGGCACACGATCTTCATCGACGACGATCCGGTCAATTGCACCGACGTGGCGGCGCGCTATCCGGACATGGACGTCCGCCGCTTCACCGGGGCGGAGGAAGATTTCGCCGCCATGCTGCTCGCCGACCCGTTGCTCGCCGCAACAGGACCGTCGGAAGCGGCGGCGGATCGATCCGCCTTCTACCGGCGTCGGGCCGCCGTCGAAACGGCGCGCGAGGAGGCGCCCGATCAAGCGGCGTTCCTCGAACGGCTCGGCACGCGGTTGGCTGTCGTTGCCATCGCGCCGGCGGGCGTGGCGCGCGCCGCGGAACTGGCGCGGCGTGTGAACCAGTTCGCGCTGACCGATTTCCGGCCGAACGAAATGGCGCTTGCCGGTCGCGAGAGCCCGTTCGACTTTCTCGTCCGTCTCGACGACGTCTTCGGCAGCCATGGCCTGGTCGGCCTGGTTCTGGCTCGGCGCGACGGCGACGCGGTCGTCATCGACAATCTCCTGCTATCCTGCCGGGCGCTGCAAAGGCGCGTCGAGTTTGCCATGCTGGCGATTCTGGCGGAGCGGGCGCGCGCGGCGGGCGCAAGCCGCATGATCGGCAGAGTCGAGACGCTGGAGCGCAACGTCCCCGCCATTGGCCTCTTCGCGGCCGCGGGGTGGCAGGAGACGACGGACGGCTGGGTCCGGGAGATCGATCTGTCGGCGCAAGGTCCGGCAGTGCCGTGGCCGGATGGGGTGACGCTCGAGACGCAGGCCGGGAGCAAGGGGACAGGATGAGCGGACCCTCGAAAGACGCTGTAGCGGCCGAGGTGATCGGCATCGTCGCCGAGGTGCTGGGAAGGGATCCCGCCGGGCTGCGTGCCGACACGCGCGCGGAGGACGTCGAGGGCTGGGATTCGTTCGCGCTGGTGCGGATGGTCTTCGCCATCGAGGCGGCGTTCCCCGTCCGCTTCACCATGGCGGAGATTGAAGAAGTCGGCGGCATGGCGCCGCTGATCGAGGCGGTGCAGCGGAAGGTGACGCCACCCGGCTGAGACCGGCGCTTGGCGATGTCAGCCGGGGCGTGCGCCGCGCTGGCGCTCGAAGACATGGCCGCCGCAGCGCGGGCAGCCCGCCGCCTTCAGCGCCTCGATCGTCGCGAACGCCTCGCCGGTGCCGACGGGAGTCGCGAGGCCACATGCGGTGCAGCGGTAGGACCGCAGCCGCGGCCGCACCTCGCCGGTGTAGATGGCTGCGTCGAAGCGCTCTCCTGCCAGGGCCGATCGCGTGCGGCTTGTGGTCTCGAGCTCGATGAACTGGCCCACCGAGCCGAGGATCGACGCGCCGCCGTATCGATTGAAGGACGGGCGCATCCGCAGGATCGCCAGGCCAAGTTCCGTCAGCCGCTGCTGCAGGTCGAGCCGGTCGTCCGGCGACAGATCGGCGTAAGAGAGGAAGAACTTCAGCCCCGGGCCGAATCCCAGCGCCTCGATCCCGCGCGAGACGAACAGCGCCATGCCTTCCAGCGTGTAAGGCGGATCGGTCGCGACAACGTCGAACGCGCCGGCCAGCGCTTCCGGCGCCGGATCGCGCAGATCGTGCGCCACCGGTTCGAAGTTGATGCCGTGCAGGGCGGCACCGCGCTTCAGATGGGCGATCCTACCGGGATCCAGTTCCAGCACGGCGAGCCGGCGCGGCAGCGCCGACACTGCCTTCGCGACGAGGCCGATGGCGATCGAGAGGGAATCGTCGTCGCCGACGAGCAGGATATGCCTGCCCGCCAGGGCGCCGGCACGATGCATGGCGAGGGCTCGCCGCAAGGCGGTCTCGGCGGTGCACGGCGCCTGATCGAGCGTGACGTCCACCGGCGGGCCATCGGCGACATGCGCTTCCATTGCCGGCAGGAGCGGGACGAGCAACTGATCGAGCCCATCTTCCGCGCCCTCGACGGCTCTTGCCGGCGTGCGGCGGGGAGGGCGGCGATCCGCCTCGTCGCGGACCCCCTCGGGGGCCGTCGCCAGCCCCAGAGCCTCGGCAGCGAAAGCGCGCCCGGCTGCCGTCAGCCCGACTCCCTGGCCGCGCTCGAACAGGCCGCGGCTTTCCAGTTCCCGGCGAACCGCACTGACCACCGGCAGGGGCATGCGGACGAGCCGCGCCAGATCGCGTAGCGCGAGCGGGCCTTCCCCCGCCACGGTGCGCACGATGCCGGCGACGCCTTCGCGGCCTTCGCGAAGGCTTGTCGCCGCTGCCACGTCGGCCAGAAGGTCGGGATCATTCGAGGGAGGGGGCGGGACGGGAAATCTGTTCGATGTCATTGCGCCATAGAACCGACAAGGCGGCCGCTGTCCATCGCCTGGCCGTCGGCCGGCCATGCGGCGAAGGTCAGTTCCGCCGGTCGACCGCCGCCGCCGAGGGCCATCGCCCGCGCCGCGCAGACCGCAATCTGGGCCGCCCGCAGCCTGGTGCGGAAGACGGCGAGGGCCGCGAGCTTCAGCGCGAGGGCGTTCCCGTCCGCCGCGATCCGCCGGGTCTTTCCCATGTCCAGCGGCCGGGACGTTGCCGCCGCGTAGGGCAGATCCTCGTAGAATGTCAGGTGCTCCGCTTTCAGCACACCGGCAGCGAGCAGTTCGCGGCCGGCCAGTGCGACCAGCACGTGGTCGAGATGGCCTCCGATGCCTGCGGGGGCGAGGATCGCCGCGTCCCTGCAGGCGGCGTCGGCGAGAAGGGTGGCGAGGCGATCCGCCAGGTCCCGCACCTCCTGCGCGAGGGCCGGCTCGGCGCGGACGCGATCCCGGTTCCAGCCGAGCGTGCGGCCCAGTGACAGGCCGTGCCGATCCTGCGCGCCGGCAAGCCCGAGGTCGCAGCGCTCGTAATCGAGGATCCGCCCGGCCAGACGATCCTCGGCTCGCGCGACGGTGCGCAGCGTCGGCGCAGGCACGCGGAGCCCGGTCTGGTAGGACTGGTCGGAGAAGATGTTGCAGACGAGGCGGCGCCCCTGGCCGCACCGCGCGACCAGTTGCAAACTCACCGACAGTGCCGCGTCGTCGACATGGGGCGACAGAATGAGGGTCTCGATCCGGCGGCTCGCCGGCTCGGAGACGGCCGGCAGGATCGCCACGAGGTTCTCTGCGCGGAGCCGGTCGAAGGCGGTGCGGACGGCCCTGTCGTCGAGAGGCAGGGCGTGGAGCCGGGTTTCCGCCAGCAGGTAGGCAGCAAGGCTCGCTGCTGCCGAATCGACGCAGACGATTCTGCCGCCGAGGGTCCGGATTTCGCCGTGTCCCGCCGTGAAATGCGGCAGCAGGCATACGGTCGCGGCCGGTCCGAAGGGCGCCAGACGAGCGTCGCGGATCATGCGGGGGCATCCTCGGCAGCCATCGCACTGTCGGCGTCGGTCGTCCCTCGCCATTCGGCCAGGGCCGCGACGATCGCTGCGCGATCCGGCTTGCCGGCGGCGGTGCGCGGCAGGATGGTGAAAATCAGCACCAGCGGCGGGGGCGCACCGGTCGCAATCACCGCTTCCCGGAAGCGCTTGACGTCGATACCGGCGCCCTCGCAGGCGACGACCAGCAGGTCGCGATCGGCCGCCCAGGGGGCGGTAGCGGTCAGCGCCGCGGCGTCGCGCACCCCCGGCGCGGCAAGCGCCGCCGCCACGATCTCCGCCGCACGAACCGTCTTTCCGTCGATCTTCAGGCGGTCGTCGAGGCGCCCGTGCAACCGGATGCTGCCGTCGGGAAGCCGCGTGGCACGATCCCCGGTGTGCCAGATCCGCGAGGGACCGGCAGGGGATGTGGCCGCCAGCACGGCATGGCCGAGATCCAGCACCAGTTCCGCCGTTTCGCCGGGAACGGATGGGGCGAGGATCTCGACCCCGTCGAAGGGTCGGCCGATCGTGCCTTGGTCCAGGGTCGTCGCCGCGCCGAAGGTCGCGCCGGTCTCGCTGCAGCCGTAGTTGCGGCCCAGCGGGCAGCCGAAAGCGCGCTCGAAAGCGGCGGCCAGCCCGTCGGGCACCGGTCCGGCACCGGCGATCGCGAGACGGGGGCCGGCGGTGCCTGGCCGAGAGTCGGACCCGACCGCGGCGACGAGCAGGCGCGCCATCGGGACGGTCAGGACGACCACGTCGAATTCGCCGGCCCGCAGGCGTCGGGCGAGGCGCCTCGCATGGAACGTGACGGGCAGCGAGACGGGGCCGCCCGCGACCGCGGCGCCGAGGAAGGCGCCGAAGCCGAAGGAGTGGCAGATCGGCGCCGCCACCAGCGTGCGGTGGCCCGGTCCCAATCCGTAGCGTGAGATGTAGCGGTGCGCCTCGGCGAGGAGGCTCGCCATGCTGCGCGGTGCCGGTTTCGGCGCGCCGGTCGAGCCCGAGGACAAATGGATGATCGCCAGCCGGTCTTCACCGGCTTCGCGGACAGTCGGTGCGTTCTTGGCAAGGCGGATCCGCCCGTGCTCGCGCCAGTCCCATTGCGCGTCCGCCGGGTTCTGGGCGCGGGAGGCCGGGGAATCCACCACCGGCACGGCGCCGGCCTGCCACAGCCCGACGATGCGTGACAGCAGCGCCGCCTCGGCGTAGACGAGGACGCGCTGGCCGGTGATGACGGCATCGCCAAAGGCCGTCCGGACCGCACGATCCGCCGCCGCGGAAAGATCCGCGAAGGCGAGGGTGTGGCCGGCCTCGGATTCTACGTGGCAGAACGAAAGCTGGTCCAGCAGCGGCGCAAAGGGCGATGCGGCGGGACGCATCGGCCCGCTCAAGCCGGGATCGAAGCGGAACGCCGGGCTCGCCTGGACGGGCCGGACGAGGTCCGCAGCGCTGCCACCGCCGCCGCTACGTCGGCCAGCAGCGCTTCGTCTCCCAGCAGGAGCGGGTGTGCGAACCAGATCGCTTCCCGCGCCGCCCGCTCGGCCACGGGGGTTGCCATGCCGGCATAAGGCGGCACCCCGCCGCTCCTCCCCGCCAGCGCGGCGAGGGCACCCGGGGCGAACATCTGTGTCCGGTGGACGGGCGGAAAGCAGCGATAGGCTGGGATGCCCAGCCGGCGCAGCTCCGCTGAAAGGGTGGCCGCATCGGCGCCGGCAAACTCTGCCGGGTCGATCCAGGCCATGGTCATGTAGCGGCCGTGCCGCTCCACATGCGGCTTTGTCTCCAGCGGTCCGAGCCCGGCGTCGCGGAGCAGCGCCTCGAAGAGCGGGGCGTTACGATCGCGCCGTTCCATCTGTTCCGGCAGCCGTCGCAGCTGGCCGAAAAGCAGCCCGCTCTGGAACTCCGTCAGGCGCATGTTGGTCGTCGGCATGAGATGCCGGTACTCGGTGTCGCCCTGCGGCCGGCCGCAGGAGTGCAGCGGGAATGTCCGCTCGGCGATGTCGGCCCGGCTCGTGGCGATCGCGCC
The DNA here is from genome assembly GCA_036252795.1 of Aurantimonas sp. GTDB lineage: Bacteria > Pseudomonadota > Alphaproteobacteria > Rhizobiales > Rhizobiaceae > Aurantimonas. The sequence goes on from DASYHY010000260.1 coordinate 8,878, forward strand.
GCCTTCGCCGCAGGTCATCAGCTTGCCGGACTGGAAGCTGAAGATCGAGGCGTCGCCGATCGAGCCGAGAGAGCGGCCGAAGGCGCGGGCGCCGTGGGCATGTGCCGCATCCTCCACCACGGACAGGCCGTGCCGGCGGGCGATCGCCATGATCGCCGGCATGTCGGCCGCCTGGCCCGCCATGTGGACCGGCACGATGCAGCGCGTGTGCGGACCGATGGCCGCCTCGATCAGCGTCGCATCGATGTTGAGCGTAGCGGTTTCGACGTCGACCGGGATGGGCCACGCGCCGAGCCGAAGCACCGCAGAGGCCGTCGCGATGAAGGTGCAGGCGGGAACGATCACCTCGTCTCCAGGCCCGATATCGAGAGCGGCCAGTGCCAGCTCGAGTGCCGCCGTGCCGTGCGAGACCAAGCGGACATGCGCCACGCCGAGGGCCTCGGCGAACGCCATCTCGAACTCGTCCCCCCGATCGCCGTTGCCGCGCCACCAGCGCCGCGAGCGCAGGATGGCGAGCAGCCCCGCCTCGTCGTCCGGATCGTGGCGGGGCCAGGGAGGTATGCGGGAGGCGAGATCGCGCTTCATGGCCGTCCATCCG
>DASYHY010000261.1:0-4936 GCA_036252795.1 Aurantimonas sp.
GTCGATCGACCTCGCCGCCAATCTCGGCGCCTATGCCTCGCAATACGGGCCGATGATCCCGTGGTTCGGCATGTCGATGGCGACCGGGCTCTACGACATCCCGGCGATCGACGTGGAATGCCGCGCCTACTACACCAACACGGTGCCGGTGGACGCCTATCGCGGCGCCGGGCGGCCGGAGGCGGCCTATCTCATCGAGCGCCTGGTCGACCAGTGCGCCGCCGACACCGGCATCGACCGGGTCGAGCTGCGCCGGCGCAACTTCATCCGGCCGGACCAGCTTCCCTACCGCACGCCGATCGGCCGGCTCTACGACACCGGCGATTTCGCCGGCCATCTCGACGAGGCGCTGCGCCGGGCCGGCTGGGCCGATTTCGAGACCCGCCGGGCCGCCGCTTCGGCCGACGGCCGGCTGCGCGGCATCGGTCTCGCCACCTATGTCGAGGCCTGCGCATTCCCGGGATCGGAGCCCGCCTATGTCGAGCTGACGCCGCAGGGCCGGATCGAGCTCAAGATCGGCACCCAGACCAACGGCCAGGGCCATGCGACCGCCTACGCGCAGTTCGTCGCCGAGGAGCTGAAGCTCGACTACGAGCTGATCGACGTGCGCCAGGGCGACACCGACGAAACGCCGACCGGCGGTGGCACCGGCGGCTCGCGCTCGATCCCGCTGGGCGCCGTCTCGGTGCGCCGGGCGAGCCAGGCGCTGGCCGACAAGCTGAAGAAGCTGGCCGCCGACGAATTGGAGGCGGCCGCCGCCGACATCGAACTCGACGGCGGCACCGCCCGCATCGTCGGCACCGACCGCGCCATCGATTTCGCGGCGCTCGCCGCCGCCGCCCGCAGCGACGACGAGCGCAAGGCGGTCGGCGAGTTCAAGCAGGAGGAAGCGACCTATCCCAACGGGACGCATGTCTGCGAGGTCGAGATCGATCCGGAGACGGGCACGACCGAAATCGTCGCCTACACGATCGTCGACGATTTCGGCGTGACGGTGAACCCGATCCTGCTCGCCGGTCAGATCCATGGCGGCGTCGCGCAGGGCATCGGGCAGGCGCTGATCGAGAACGCCGTCTACGACGACGAGGGACAGCTGGTGACGGCGAGCTTCATGGACTACGCCATGCCGCGCGCCGAAGACCTGCCGAACTTCGACTTCCGCACCCGCAACGTTCCCTCGACCACCAATGCGCTCGGCATCAAGGGGGCAGGCGAGGCGGGCACGATCGGTGCCGCCCCGGCGGTGATGAACGCCGTGGCCGACGCATTGCGGCCGGCAGGCGTCCGGCACATCGACATGCCGGCGACGCCGCTCCGGGTCTGGGAGGCGCTGCAGGCAGCGCGCTGACGGCCAGGGCGCAAGCGCCGGGCGAGGCGGCGGAAGCCGCCGCGAGGGGGACAGCAGGCATGAAGAATGCGACGGAGGACGGGCGGGTCTCCCGCCCGATGCTCGGGATTTTGCTGAAATGCATTTCCGTGGTGATCTTCGTCGGCATGCAGACGGCGATCAAGACCGGCGGCGAGGATATCCCGGCCGGCGAGATCGTGTTCTTCCGCTCGTTCTTCGCCCTTGTTCCGGTGGCGATCTATCTCGCCTGGCTCGGCAATCTCGGCACCGCGCTCAAGACCGACGATCTGCCGGGCCACGTCGTGCGCGGCCTGGTCGGCGTCACCTCGATGGGCTTCGGCTTCTTCGCGCTGACGCGGCTGCCCTATCCCGAATGGATCACCATCTCCTACGCGGCGCCGCTGCTGACCGTGATCTTCGCCGCCGTGTTCCTCAAGGAAGTGGTGCGGCTCTATCGCTGGAGCGCGGCGATCGTCGGGCTCCTCGGCGTCGTCGTCGTCACGCTGCCGAGCCTGTCGGTGACGGCGGAGCCGCTCGACGACGCGCAGCTGGTCGGCATCGCCGCCGCTTTGGTCTCGGCGGCGGTCGCCGCGATCGCGATGATCCAGATCCGCCGGCTGGTGCGCACCGAGGCGACGGCGACGATCGTGGTCTATTTCTCGCTGACCTGCTCGGTCATCGCGCTCCTATCGTCGGTCTTCTTCGACTGGGTGGTCCCGAGCCCGCGGCAGGCGGCATTCCTTGTCGTGGCCGGGCTGTGCGGCGGCGTCGGCCAGCTGCTGCTGACGTCCGCCTACCGCTACGCCGACGCCTCGACCGTCGCGCCCTTCGAATATACCTCGATGATTCTCGCCATCGCCATCGGCTATTTCCTGTTCGGCGAGGCGGTCTCCCTGGCGACGCTGGTCGGCGGCGGCATCGTCGTCTCGGCCGGCATCTTCATCATCTGGCGCGAGCACCGGCTGGGCATCGAGCGCAACCGGGCGCGGGGGGTGTCGCCGCCGGGCGGGTGAGGGGGATCCTGCCTCGTGACGCTTTCGGCTCATCGAGCTGGAGCGGGGATGTCCATGATGGGTGGAAGCAGGACTGCCGGTTTCGGGGCAGGAAGGTCTACGAGCTGCCGTAAATCGATCGTATCACCTCACTCGAGCATCGTTGCAGGTCCCCTTCGCCAAGGATTGTAAGCAAACATCGCCAGCGTACGCTTAGAAGATCTTCAAAAATGGCCACTCAAGATCTTTTGAAAACGGAGTTGGGGAGATAACTCAGAGAATGCCCGTAAGGAAGATCATAGTTCACTGGAATGCATAGAAAACTGTCTGTGCACGGTAGGTACTGCCGGATCGACCTGTCGGTAATCGGCTCGCTTGTGCGCTCCAACGTCAGTCCGTTCAGCCGGACGCCCTCGCCGAAGCTCCTCGCTAAATTGTCGGGATCGACCTGCTCGATGGTCGTCGGATCAGAGATGTCGCGGAAGGTGACGAGGAGCGGGTAGGCTTTTCTCGGCAGCGGCACGGGGACGCCCTTCGGCTGGTCGAGAACGCCTTCGATCGTCTCCTGCTCTCCGGCAGCCAGCCTGTACATCGACGTGAAGGCGAAGGAGGCGTTCACACCGGCGTCGCCCATGTGCTCCTCGCCGACCAGAAGCGCCATCAAAACACCCCGCTCGCCGAGGTCGACCACGACCGCCTCGCCCGTCGCCTTCCAGCTGACGCTGGAACCATCCATGAAGGCCAAGGCCCGGTTGCCGGTGAACCAGATGTTCACGACGCTCTCGCCCATGCGCATGCCCTCGGGCGTTTCGACCGTCACCACCATCTTCTGGTTCCACTCGGCGTAGTCGCAGCCGGGGATGAGGTTCATGGCAAAGGCCGCCAGCGTCAGGAAGAGCCCGCGGATCATCGGACCGTCCCATCGTCGCCGCGTCGGCGGAACGTTCCGAATCGCGACATCCGCTTTACCGTGCCGACGGTGGACGTGGCATGTCGCTGCATCGCGGATCCCATAGATCTTAGCCGAAACGTCCCGGCCCCATTGTCTGACTTCCTAGCGCGACGCGATGAGCAACCAAAGCCTGTTCCGTGGCGTCCTGATGCCTTCACCATATCCGAACGCATAAAGCGGCTGACGGCACCTGCCGACGCTGACCTGATAGGGCACGGGCATGCGCCCGTCCTCGGAGCCAACAGCTTGTGGAGGGACCGCTTTGCGGAAGTCCGGTTCTGGCAGGCGATACCGGCTCCTCGAAGTACAGGAATAGGTCAAAAGCAGGCATCAGCCGCGACCCGACATCCGCGCTGCCAGCCATGTCGGGCGCCACCTCCGTCATCTGTCTGTGACCTTCCCCCGCTACCTCACCCTGGAACCGTTCCAGTCCGGCGCCGGCGCCGCGGGGGTTCGCAACGGCGACAGGGGTCAACGATGAACGAACACACGACGGACCGTAAGGTCTTCCGGACGAGCCAGCTCGAGCAGGCCGACGGCGAGGGCACCAACAAGACCGACAACCGCACGATGGGCGAGATCATCGCCGCGCGCTTCTCGCGCCGCGACTTCCTGCGCGGCTCGATGGCGGCGACGGCGATCGCCGCGACGGTCAGCCCGATGGCGCTGCTGGCGGCCGACGAGGCGAAGGCGCAGGGCATCGGATCGCGCTTCGACTTCACCGAAGTCGAGGCCGGCGTCGACGCGACGCATCACGTCGCCGAGGGCTATGACGCGGACATCCTGCTGCGCTGGGGCGACCCGCTGTTCGCCGACTCGCCGGAATTCGACCCGAACGCCCAGACCGCCGAGACGCAGGCGCGCCAGTTCGGCTACAACAACGACTATGTCGGCTACATCCCGATCGACGGATCGTCCGAGCATGGCCTCCTGGTCGTCAACCACGAATACACCAATGAGCACCTGATGTTCCCCGGCATCGTGACGGTGAACGGCGACGAGATCACCATCGCCGATGCCGACAAGGCTCGCGTCGACATCGAGATGGCTGCCCATGGCGGCACGGTCGTCGAGATCCGCAAGGTCGGCGGCAAATGGCAGGTCGTCCGCGACGGCGCCAACAACCGCCGCATCACCGCGACGACCGAGATGGAGCTGACCGGCCCGGCCGCCGGCCACGACCGCCTGAAGACCAATGCCGACGCCACCGGCACCAAGGTGCTCGGCACGATCAACAATTGCGCCGGCGGCGTCACGCCCTGGGGCACCTACATCATGGCCGAGGAGAATTTCCACGGCTACTTCCTCGGTGAACTGCCGGAGGGTCACCCGGAAGCCGCCAACTACGAGCGCTACGGCGTGCCGGAGGGCAGCTATGCCTGGGGCAATCTCCACGACCGTTTCGACGTGTCGAAGGAGCCGAACGAGCCGAACCGCTTCGGCTGGATCGTCGAGGTCGACGTCGAGGATCCGAACTCGGTCCCGAAGAAGCGCACCGCGCTCGGCCGTTTCAAGCACGAGGGCGCCGAGTCGATCGTCAACCGCGACGGCCGCGTCGTCTTCTATCTCGGCGACGACGAGCGCTTCGACTACGTCTATAAGTTCGTGACGGCGGGGACCTATAACGAGGCCGACCGGGCGGCC
>DASYHY010000262.1:0-2447 GCA_036252795.1 Aurantimonas sp.
ATCGGCAACGTCGCACCGCAGGAAGACGCCGCCGATTTCTTCTGCGACGCCGCGTCCCGCCGCTTCGTCCCGGTCGAGGACGGCGACCGCCGCCCCCCTTCCGGCAAGCGCCCGCGCCGTTGCCCGGCCGAGGCCGGACCCGGCCCCCGACACGATGGCCGGTGTCGTCTCGCCGATCTGCAAGTGTCCCCTCCTGTCGTGCCGCCCCCCGCCGCTTCGCGATCCGGGCTCCGTTCTTCGTCAAGACCTAGCACGTCCGGCCTAATGCGGCAGCGCTTCGTGCCGCGGCAGCTTTCCTCGCGCCTCGCACCCGCCTATCAAGTTCTCAGTTGAAACCGCAGCCACGAGTTCCCCATGTCCCGCATCGTCTATGTCAACGGCGCCTATGTTCCGGAAGCCGACGCGAAGATCTCCGTCTTCAACCGTGGCTTCCTTTTCGCCGACGCCGTCTACGAGGTGACGACCGTTCTCGGCGGCAGGCTGGTGGACTTTCACGCTCACATGGCTCGTCTCGACCGGTCGCTGGCCGAATTGAACCTGCCGGCTCCGGCGAGCCACGACGAGTTGCTGGCCATTCATCGCGAACTCGTCTCGCGCAACGGCCTCGACGAAGGCCTGATCTACATGCAGGTCACGCGCGGCGCCGCCGACCGCGATTTCCTGTTTCCGCCGCAGGACACGGCGCCGTCGCTCGTGCTCTTCACCCAGGCGATGGCGCTGCGCGACAAACCGTCCGTCCGCTCGGGCATCCGCGTCGCCTCGGTGCCGGACCTGCGCTGGGGACGCCGCGACATCAAGACGGTCCAGCTGCTGTACCCGTCGATGGCGAAGACGGAGGCCGTCCGCCGAGGCGCCGACGATGCCTGGCTGATCGAGGACGGCTTCGTCACCGAAGGCACCTCCAACAACGCCCACATCGTCACCGCCGACGGCACGCTCGTCACCCGCGATCTGTCGCACTCGATCCTGCACGGCATCACCCGCGCCGCCGTTCTGCGTCTCGCGGCCGACATCCAGCTTCGAATCGAGGAGCGCGCCTTCACGCTCGACGAAGCGAAAGCTGCGAAGGAAGCGTTCATCACCTCGGCCTCCGCCTTCGTCCTGCCGGTCGTCTCGATCGACGGAGCCGCGGTTGGCGACGGCGCGCCGGGCGCCATCACCCGGCAACTCCGCGAGATCTACATCGCGGAGGCGGAGCGGACCGCCATCTGACGAACTCGCCTCGCGACCGATCCGCCGCTTTCGTTTCTTGCGTTTCGGTTTCGTTTCTCGCATCTTCGACGTCGAAGCGGGGATGGAAGATGCTCTCGGACCGGCAGCTGCAGATTCTGGAGATCGCCAGACAGGCGGGGCGCGTCGCCGTCGACGATCTCGCCGGCCGCTACGCCGTCTCGGTCCAGACGATCCGCAAGGACCTCAACGAGCTTTGCGACCAGCGCCTCCTGGCGCGCATCCATGGCGGGGCCGTCCTCTCCTCCGGCGTGGAGAATGTCGGCTACGACGCAAGGCGGATGATCGCCGCGGACGAGAAGGCGGCGATCGGCCGTGCTGCGGCGGACCTGATCCCGAACCGCGCGTCCCTGTTCGTCAATATCGGCACGACCACGGAGGCGGTGGCGCATGCGCTGCTGCGGCATGGCGGCCTCATGGTGATCACCAACAATATCAATGTGGTCACGGCGATGCGGCCCTACCCGGAGATCGAGCTGGTGATCGCCGGCGGCGTGGTCCGCCGCTCCGACGGCGGTATCGTCGGCGAGGCCGCCGTCGACTTCATCCGGCAGTTCAAAGTGGACTTCGCGGTGATCGGCGTCTCGGCGATCGATCCTGACGGCTCCCTGCTCGACTTCGACTACCGGGAGGTGCGCGTTGCACAGGCGATCATGACCAATGCCCGCCACGTGATCCTGGCCGCCGATTCCTCCAAGTTCGAACGCAGCGCGCCGGTGCGGATCGGCCACCTCAAGCAGGTGCACTCGTTCGTGACCGACACCGCGCCGGAAGCCATCCGTCAGATCTGCCGGGATGCCGACGTGCGGCTGGTCGAAACTGCTCTCGCCGCCGCCGACCCTCCTCCCGCCCCCGCTGTGGTCGATGGCGGCTGATTTCGTTTGACCTTCGATTTGGTTTCGTAATAAGCTTCGCTGAGTTCGCAAAAGCACCAAGAATGGTGCATTGCGAAGCCTGGGGAGGCTCTTCTGGACTTCGACGTCTTCATCATCGGTGGCGGGATCAACGGCTGCGGCATCGCGCGCGACGCCGTGGGACGCGGCTACCGCGTCGGGCTGGCGGAGATGAACGACCTGGCCTCGGGCACCTCGTCCTGGTCGACCAAGCTGGTGCATGGCGGCCTGCGCTATCTCGAGCACTACGAATTCGCTTTGGTGCGGCATGCGCTGATGGAGCGCGAGGTGCTCTGGTCGATCGCCCCGCACATCATCCGGCCG
>DASYHY010000263.1:0-6028 GCA_036252795.1 Aurantimonas sp.
TCCCGCCTGCTCGGCCCGAACTGCCCGGGCGTCCTGACGCCCGACGAGTGCAAGATCGGCATCATGCCCGGCAATATCTTCAAGAAGGGCAATGTCGGGATCGTTTCGCGCTCGGGAACGCTTACATACGAGGCGGTCTTCCAGACCACCAACGAGAGCCTTGGCCAGACGACGGCCGTCGGCATCGGCGGCGACCCGGTGAAGGGAACCGAATTCATCGACATCCTCGAGATGTTCCTCGCCGACGAGGCGACCCAGTCGATCATCATGATCGGCGAGATCGGCGGCTCGGCCGAGGAAGAGGCGGCGCAGTTCCTCGCCGACGAGGCGAAGAAGGGCCGCAAGAAGCCGATGGTCGGCTTCATCGCCGGCCGGACCGCGCCGAAGGGCCGGACCATGGGCCATGCCGGTGCCGTGGTCTCCGGCGGCAAGGGCGGCGCCGAGGACAAGATCGCGGCGATGGAGGCGGCGGGCATCCGCGTGTCGCCCTCGCCGGCACAGCTCGGCAAGACGCTCGTCGAGGTACTGAAGGGCTAACCCGCCCCGGGGTCATCAGGCGCGCAATCGTTCCGGCGCGCCACGGCTTTGCCGAAATGGGACGAGAGGTGAAGGAGGGTCGCTGCCGGACGGGCACGATCCTCGCATGGGCAAACAAGGAGACGGCGTTCCGAACGGACGCCGCTACGGCACCGATGGCACGCAATCAGGCGAACGAAACCTTCGCACTCACCTCTTTCCTCTATGGCGGCAATGCCGACTATATCGAGGAGCTCCACGCCAGCTACGAGCAGGATCCGAACTCGGTTTCCGCCGAGTGGAGCGACTTCTTCAAGGAATTGAAGGACGACAAGGCGGCGGTGCTGAAGAGCGCCAAGGGCCCGTCCTGGGAGCGCGCGAACTGGCCGATCGCGCCGAACGGCGACCTGATCTCGGCGCTCGACGGCGACTGGGGCACGGTCGAGAAGCAGATCGAGACCAAGGTCAAAGAGAAGAGCCGGGAAGCCGGCGCCGATCTGGGCAGCGAGGCCGTGCGGCTGGCGACGCAGGATTCGGTGCGGGCGCTGATGCTGATCCGCGCCTACCGGGTGCGCGGCCATCTGCACGCCAAGCTCGACCCGCTCGGCATCGCGACGCCCGCCGACGACGACTACAACGAGCTGTCGCCGGAGGCCTACGGCTTCACAGAGGCCGACTACGACCGCCCGATCCTGATCTACAACGTGCTCGGGCTGGAAGTCGCGACGATCCGTCAGATCATCGACGTCCTGCAGCGGACCTACTGCTCGACCATCGGCGTCGAGTTCATGCATATCTCCAATCCGCAGGAGAAGGCCTGGCTGCAGGAGCGCATCGAGGGTCCCGACAAAGGCATCGCCTTCACCGACCAGGGCAAGAAGGCCATCCTCAACAAGCTGATCGAGGCCGAGGGCTTCGAGAAGTTCATCGACGTCAAGTACAAGGGCACCAAGCGCTTCGGCCTCGACGGCGGCGAGGCGCTGATCCCGGCGCTGGAGCAGATCATCAAGCGCGGCGGCCAGCTGGGGCTGGAGGAGATCGTCTTCGGCATGGCCCATCGCGGCCGGCTCAACGTCCTCAGCCAGGTGATGGCGAAGCCGCACCGGGCGATCTTCCACGAGTTCAAGGGCGGCTCCTTCAAGCCGGAGGACGTCGAGGGCTCGGGCGACGTCAAGTACCATCTCGGTGCCTCGTCGGACCGCGAGTTCGACCAGAACAAGGTGCATCTTTCGCTGACGGCGAACCCCTCGCATCTGGAGATCGTCAACCCGGTCGTGCTGGGCAAAGCGCGGGCCAAGCAGGATGCGCTCGCCGGGCGCAACCGCAACGAGGTCGTCCCGCTGGAGACCCGCTCGAAGATCCTGCCGCTGCTGATCCACGGCGACGCGGCCTTCGCCGGCCAGGGCGTCGTCGCCGAGTGCTTCGGCCTGTCCAGCCTGCGCGGCCACCGGGTCGCGGGGACCATCCACTTCATCATCAACAACCAGATCGGCTTCACCACCAATCCGCGCTTCTCGCGCTCCTCGCCCTATCCGTCCGACGTCGCGAAGATGGTCGAGGCGCCGATCTTCCACGTCAATGGCGACGATCCGGAAGCGGTGGTCTACGCCGCGAAGGTGGCGATCGAGTTCCGGATGAAGTTCCACAAGCCGGTGGTCATCGACATGTTCTGCTACCGGCGGTTCGGCCACAACGAGGGCGACGAGCCGGCGTTCACGCAGCCGATCATGTACATGACGATCCGCCAGCATCCCACGACGCTCGAGCTCTACACGAAGCGCCTGGTCGAGGCCGGCATCGTCAGCGCCGAGGAGGCGGACAGTCGCAAGGCGGAATGGCGCAAGACGCTGGAGGAGGAGTTCGAGGCCGGGCAGGCCTACCTGCCGAACAAGGCCGACTGGCTCGACGGGGCCTGGGCGGGGCTGCGCAAGGCGGAGCAGGCGGACGAGCCGCGCCGCGGCGTGACCGGCGTGCCGCTCAAGACGCTGAAGGAGATCGGCGGCCGGCTCACCAGGGTGCCGGACGGCTTCACCGTGCACAAGACGATCCAGCGCTTCCTCGACAACCGGGCGAAGATGATCGACACCGGCGAGGGCCTGGACTGGGCCACCGGTGAGGCGCTCGCCTTCGGCACGCTGGTCGCCGAGGGCCATCCGGTGCGGCTGTCGGGGCAGGATTCCGAGCGCGGCACCTTCAGCCAGCGCCATTCGGTGCTCTACGACCAGGAGAACGAGAACCGCTTCATCCCGCTGTCGAACGTCTCGAAGGGCCAGGCGATCTACGAGGTCATCAACTCGATGCTCTCGGAAGAGGCGGTGCTCGGCTTCGAGTACGGTTACTCGCTGTCGGAGCCGAACGCGCTCACCCTCTGGGAGGCGCAGTTCGGCGACTTCGCCAACGGCGCGCAGGTGGTGTTCGACCAGTTCATCTCGTCGGGTGAGCGCAAGTGGCTGCGCATGAGCGGCCTCGTCTGCCTCCTGCCGCATGGCTACGAGGGGCAGGGGCCGGAACATTCATCGGCCCGGCTGGAGCGTTTCCTGCAGATGTGCGCCGAGGACAACATGCAGGTGGCCAACGTCACCACGCCGGCGAACTACTTCCACATTCTGCGCCGCCAGATGAAGCGCGACTTCCGCAAGCCGCTGATCCTGATGACGCCGAAATCCCTGCTGCGCCACAAGCGCGCGACGTCGAGCCTGTCGGAGCTGTCCGGCGACACGAGCTTCCACCGTCTCCTCTGGGACGATGCGGAGATCCTGAAGGATGCGCCCATCAAGCTCGTCAAGGACGACAAGATCCGGCGGGTCGTGATGTGCTCCGGCAAGGTCTATTACGACCTTTACGAGGAGCGCGAGAAGCGCGGCACCGACGACGTCTATCTGCTGCGGCTCGAGCAGCTCTACCCGTTCCCGGCGAAGGCGCTGATCGGCGAGCTGTCGCGGTTCAAGGGGGCGGAGATGGTCTGGTGCCAGGAGGAGCCCAAGAACATGGGCGCCTGGTCCTTCATCGATCCCTATCTCGAATGGGTGCTGGACCATATCGGCGCCGAAAAGCGGCGCGTGCGCTATACCGGCCGCCAGGCCGCGGCCTCGCCGGCCGCGGGCACGATGTCCACCCACCTGAAGCAGCTCGAAGCCTTCCTCGAGGACGCCCTCGGCTGAGCCTGCCGAGCGTCCGCCCGAAACCCGACCGAAGAGACCGACCCCACCCATGAGCACCGAGATCAAAGTCCCTACGCTGGGCGAATCCGTGACCGAGGCAACGATCGGCCAGTGGTTCAAGAAGCCCGGCGACCGCGTCGAGCTCGACGAGACGATCGCTGAACTCGAGACCGACAAGGTGACCGTCGAAGTGCCGGCCCCGGCTGCGGGCATCCTGCAGGACGTGGCGGTGCAGGAAGGCGAGACGGTCGGCGTCGGCGCGGTACTGGGCTCGATCGGGGAAGGCGAGGGCAAGGCGCCGGGCGAAGCCGCCTCGGCCGAGAAGCCGAAAGGCGGCGAAGCCAAGGCGCAGGCGGCATCCGAGACCAAGGCCGATTACGGCGGCGGGGCGAGCGGCGACCCGGCAGCACCGACGGCGCCGGCGGCGAAATCCGGCAGCGGCTCGGCCGGCGAGATGCCGCCGGCTCCCTCGGCCCGCAAGATGCTCGATGAGAAGGGCCTCGGCGAAAGTGACGTCGAAGGCTCCGGCCGGCGCGGCCAGATCCTGAAGGGCGACGTGCTCGACGCCATCGCCCGCGGTGCCCCGTCCTCGCCGCAGGAAGCGCCGAAGGCCGCGCGGGCGCCGTCCAGCCCCGCCGAGGAGGCGCGCGAGGAGCGGGTGAAGATGACCCGGCTCCGCCAGACCATCGCCCGGCGCCTCAAGGAGGCGCAGGACACGGCCGCGATGCTCACCACCTTCAACGAGGTGGACATGACGGCCGTGATGGAGCTGCGCAAGAAGTACAAGGACCTGTTCGAGAAGAAGCACGGCGTGAAGCTCGGCTTCATGGGCTTCTTCACCAAGGCGGTCTGCCACGCGCTGAAGGAGATCCCGGCGGTCAACGCCGAGATCGACGGCACGGACCTCGTCTACAAGAACTATGCCCATATCGGCGTCGCCGTGGGTACGCCCAAGGGTCTCGTCGTGCCGGTGGTGCGCGACGCTGACCAGATGAGTATCGCCGAGATCGAGAAGGAGATTGGCCGGCTCGGCGTCGCCGCCCGCGACGGCAAGCTGGCCATGGCCGACATGCAGGGCGGCACCTTCACCATCTCGAATGGCGGCGTCTACGGCTCGCTGATGTCGACGCCGATCCTCAACGCGCCGCAGTCGGGCATTCTCGGCATGCACAAGATCCAGGAGCGGCCGATGGCGATCGGCGGCCAGGTGGTGATTCGCCCGATGATGTATCTGGCGCTCTCCTACGATCACCGGATCGTCGACGGCAAGGAGGCGGTGACCTTCCTCGTCCGGGTCAAGGACAGCCTTGAAGATCCCGAGCGGCTGGTGCTCGACCTCTAGGGCCGGGCAAGCGGCGAGCGACGCGAAATCCGAAGCAGGCGGGGAATGGTCGATGACTGATCGGGTGATGATCGTGACCGGCGGCTCGCGCGGCATTGGCGCGGCGACCGCGCGCCTCGCCGCCAGGGCCGGCTACGCGGTCGTCGTCAACTACGCCGCCAACGAGGCGGCGGCGGGTGTCGTGGTCGCCGAGATCGAGGCGACCGGCGGCCAGGCGATGGCAGTGCGCGCCGATATCGGCAGCGAGGCCGAGATCGTCGACCTGTTCCGGGCAGCCGACCGGTTCGGCCCGCTCGCCGCGCTGGTCAACAATGCCGGGATCGTCGACGAGGCGACGACGCTGGCCGAAATGAGCGCCGAACGCCTGGAGCGGATGTTCCGGATCAACATCACCGGCAGTTTCCTGTGTTCCCGCGAGGCGGTCCACCGCATGGCGCTCGGGCGCGGCGGCAAGGGCGGCGCGATCGTCAACCTCTCCTCGGTCGCGGCCAAGCTCGGCGGCCCCGGCCAGTATCTCGACTATGCCGCCTCGAAGGGCGCGATCGACACGCTCACCGTCGGCCTCGCCAAGGAGGTGATCGACGAGGGGATCCGCGTCTTCGCCGTGCGCCCCGGCATCATCGACACCGACATCCATGCTTCCGGCGGCCAGCCCGACCGCGTCGCCCAGCTCGGGCCGGGCCTGCCGATGAAGCGGGCCGGTACGGCCGAGGAAGTGGCGAGGGCCATCCTGTGGCTCGCCTCCGACGAGGCCAGCTACTCGACCGGCGCGATACTCGACGTCTCGGGCGCGCGGTCGATCTGGCCCTAGGCGCCGCCCGAATCCAACACTTGATCCGGGCCGTTGCGCCCGCAGCGTTCGAACAGGACTGGAAATGGCTGAACCCTTCGACCTCGTCGTCATCGGATCCGGACCCGGCGGCTATGTCTGCGCCATCAAGGCCGCGCAGCTCGGCCTCAAGGTCGCCGTCGTGGAGAAGCGCCAGACCTATGGCGGCACCTGCCTGAA
>DASYHY010000264.1:0-21026 GCA_036252795.1 Aurantimonas sp.
GAGAATGGTCCGGTTGGCGTTGTGCTTCAGCTTGACGCCCATGTGGCGGATCGCGTCGGTCGGCTGGATGAAGGTCCGCCCGACATAGTGGTTGCGGATGATCCCGAGCTCGAACGGCAGGTCGGCTTCCTGCGCGTAGCCGATGGCGGCCGGCACGCCAGAATCGGGCACCGGGACCACGATGTCGGCTTCCGGATGATTCTCGCGGGCGAGTTCGGCCCCGATCTTCTTGCGGATGTCGTAGACGTTCCGGCCTTCGACCGTGGAGTCGGGGCGGGCGAAATAGACATATTCGAAGATGCAGAAGCGCGGCCGTCGCGCCTGGAAGGGGAAGACGCTCTCGATCCCGTCGTCGGTGATGATCACCATCTCGCCCGGCTCGATATCGCGGACGAATTGCGCGCCCATGATATCCAGCGCGCACGTCTCAGAGGCCAGGATCGGCGAGCCTTCGAAATCGCCGAGGACCAGCGGGCGGATCCCCAGCGGGTCGCGGACGCCGACCAGCTTCTTCGACGACAGGCCGACGAGGGAGAAAGCTCCCTCAAGTCGCGTCAGCGCGTCGATCAGCTTGTCGACGAACAGTCGGGCGGCGCTGGTGGCGACGAGATGCAGGATCGTTTCGGTGTCGGACGTGGAGGAAAAGATCGAGCCGCGGCGCTGCAGCTCCCGCTGCACCGTCATCGCGTTGGTGATGTTGCCGTTGTGCGCGACGGCGAACCCGCCGGCAGAGAGTTCGGCGAAGAAGGGCTGCACGTTGCGCAGGCCGCCGCCGCCGGTGGTGGCATAGCGCGTATGGCCGATCGCAGAGGTGCCGGGCAGGCGTTCGAGCACCGACTGCTTGGTGAAGGTGTCGCCGATCAGCCCGGCATGCCGCTCCACGTGGAATTGCGAGCCGTCGTAGGAAACGATGCCCGCCGCCTCCTGGCCGCGATGCTGCAGGGCGTGCAGCCCCAGCGTCACGACGGCGGCCGCATCCGTCCTTTGGAAAATGCCGAACACGCCGCATTCCTCATGCAGCGAATCATCGCCGAAAGGCGTCTCATCCATGATCATATCCGCCGTTTGCCGGTGCGCACCGGCGTGCCGTCGTCAGGCCACCATATAGGAGAGCGCCGGCCGATGCGCGAGCTTTCGCCGCGAAGCGCGTGCGTTCTTCCGAAACTCAGTCGACCGCCGGCGGCACCTGGTCCGATTCGTCGATCAGCCCCTCGATCGAACTCGGCTCGCCGGGCGCCGCCGCTCCATCCGGCGCGGGAACGACGACGGGCTCCTCTTCAGGACCCTGAATCTGCTCCATGATCACCTGTTCCGGATTCTCCGGCAAAGCCGCCACGAGCCGCTGCCCGAGGTCGTCGAGGAAAGGCTTGCTGCGCGCGTTCGCGATCCATTCTGGCTGATTCGCCGGCGCCAGCCAGTTGAAGAACAGCATGGCGACGACGACGAGCAGCAGTCCGCGAACGGCGCCGAACACGAAGCCGAGGGCCCGGTCGATCGCCCCGACGCGGCTGTCGATGATGAAGTCCGCGATCCGCAGCGTGATGAACGAGACGATGATCAGCGTCACGAGGAAGATCAGGGCCGCCGATACCGCCATCGCCACAGTGTCGGACGCGATGTACTCCCCGATATAGGGGGTCAGCGGCTGGTAGAAGAAGAACGCCGCGGCCGCCGCCACGAGCCAGGCGACCACCGACAGCACCTCCCGGGAGAAGCCGCGCACCATGGCGAGGAGAGCCGACACGAGCATGATCGCGAAGAGGATTGCGTCGAGAAGGGTTACGGTCATGAACGATCGATCCTCTGGCCTTTCGGAGCGACCGGGAGACGGGCCTTCCCGCACTGTCCGCATCGCGTCGCCGGGCATAACCCTTCAAATGCAACTTTACACTAGGGCTCGGCGCGAAAATCAAGCATCTGTGGCGCCGCTACCGGCTGCGACACGCGCGACGAGATCGGGCAATGCTTCGACCTCGAAGCCGCTCATGTCGCGCGAGCGCGGCATGTCGGACGGCGCCGACGGCAGCACCGCCTGACGGAAGCCGAGCTTCTCGGCCTCCTTGAGGCGCTGCGGGGCGTGAGCCACCGGCCGCACCGAGCCGGAAAGACTGACCTCGCCGAAATAGACGCAGTCCGATGGCAGCGGCGCACCGCTGAGCGAGGAGACGAGGGCAGCGGCGACGGCAAGATCCGCCGCCGGCTCCGAGATGCGAAAGCCGCCGGCGACGTTGAGATAGACGTCGTGCTGGCCGAGCCGGACGCCGCAATGGGCTTCGAGCACCGCCAGCACCATCGCGAGCCGCGGCTGGTCCCAGCCCAGCACGGCGCGCCGGGGCGTGCCGAGGGCGGAGGGTGCCACCAGCGCCTGAATCTCCACCAGCACCGGCCGGGTGCCCTCCATTCCGGCGAAGACGGCGGCCCCCGGCGCCTTTTCGTTGCGCTCGCCGAGAAACAGCTCGGACGGGTTCTGCACTTCGCGCAGCCCCAGATCGCCCATCTCGAACACGCCGATTTCGTCGGTCGGCCCGAAGCGATTCTTGACCGTCCGCAGGATCCGGTAGTGATGACCGCCTTCGCCTTCGAAGTAGAGCACCGCGTCGACCATGTGCTCGACGACCCGCGGCCCGGCGATCTGGCCTTCCTTGGTGACGTGACCGACGAGGATGACCGCCGCGCCGCTGGCCTTGGCGAAGCGAACCATCGCCTGGACGCCGGCACGCACCTGGGTAACCGTGCCGGGCGCGGAATCGGCAAGGTCCGACCAGAGCGTCTGGATCGAGTCGATGATTACGAGGTCCGGCCGGCGCGCCTCGGCCAGTGTCGCCAGGATGTCCTCGACATTGGTCTCGGCCATCAGCTGCACGTCCGTGTCGGCAGCCTTCAGCCGCTGCGCCCTGAGGCGCACCTGCGCCACCGCTTCCTCGCCCGAGACGTAGACGACGCTGTGCCCGTTGCGCGAAAGCGCAGCGGCCGCCTGCATCAGCAGCGTCGACTTGCCGATGCCCGGGTCCCCGCCGATCAGGATCGCCGAGCCGCGCACGATGCCGCCGCCGGTCGCCCGGTCGAGCTCGCCGATGCTGGAGACGATTCGCGGCGCCTCCTCCATCTCGCCCGAGAGGGGCAGGAGCGCCGATGGCCTGCCGCGGCGCCGCGACGCGCTCTGCGGGCCGCCGCCGATGCCGCCCGCGGCGTTCTCCTCGACGATGGTGTTCCACTCGCCGCAGGATTCGCACTTGCCCTGCCAGCGGGCGGTTACGGAGCCGCAATTCTGGCAGATGAAGGAAAGCTTGGGTTTGGCCATGCGGTCTTTCGTCGGATGGGGAGAAGGAGCATTATGCCGGTAGAACAAATCAGAAACAAGGCTGGCAGCCCGCCGGATGCTCGTTCCGGTTTCTGCGCGGCCCCCGCAACCCGTGTCATCTGCGCGCGTGGTCCGGGAAGGGCTTTGGCAAGGTCCGCCTCGCATAGTGGAACCGTCTTCCGGAGTTCCGTCCCATGGTCCCTGTCGTCCTCGCCTATCTCCTCTTCGTCAATACCGCCGCCTATGCCGCCTTCGCTTACGACAAAGCAATGGCAATCGGCGGCCGGCGTCGCCTACCGGAGCAGCGTTTGCTTGGCCTGGCCTTGCTCGGCGGCAGTGTCGGCGCCGTCGCGGCGCAGCGCGTCCTGCGGCACAAGACGCAGAAGGAGCCCTTCCGGTCGCAATTGCAGGCGATCGTCTTGCTGCATGTCCTGCTGCTGATCGGCGTGGCCATCGCTGGGCCGCAACTGCTGGCGCTCGTCGACGGTGTGGTCGCCGGCGACGCACTGCCGGGTTAGGCTGCGCCTGTCGCTCTTCCGCCTGCCGTCAGTGCCAGCGCCGCGCCACGCGCGGCCCCACGCCGGTCAGGATCTCGTAGGGGATCGTCCCGGCGGCCACGGCCAGATCGTCGATCGCGATGCCGGGCCCGAAGAACTCGACGCGATCGCCGGGTGCCATCTCCGCTGGCGGGACCGCGGTCACGTCGAGGAGGGTGAGGTCCATGGAGACGCGGCCAAGGACCGCCACGCGCCGGCCGGAGACCAGCGCTTCCGCACCCGGTAGTGTACCGCGCAAGGCCACGCCGGCGCCGGAGGCCGCGCGCGGGTAGCCGTCGGCATAGCCGAGCCCGACGGTGGCGATCCGCGTGTCGCGTGTCAGCCGTGCCGCCGCGCCATAGCCCGCGGCCTCGCCGGCGCGAGCGCTACGGATCTGCAGGATCGCGGCGGTGAGGCGGGCGACCGGCTGCAGGACGCCTGCGGATCGCTCGCCGGCGCGACCGCCATAGAGCCCGATCCCGGGGCGGGTCAGGTCGAGCCCGTACTCGGGCCCGAGAAAAACGCCGGCCGAATTGGCGAGCGAGCGCGGCACGCCCGGGAAGAGCGCCGACAGGGCGAGAAACCGCTGCAGCTGCCCGGCGCTCTGCGCCGTCGCCTCGTCGGCAGAGGCGAGGTGGCTCATGACGAGGCAGAGCGGCAGATTCCCGGAAGCGGCGAGGTCGGCAGCCTTCCGCGCCTCGGCCGGGTCGAGGCCGAGCCGGTTCATGCCGGTTTCGAGCTGCAGGGCCGCCGGGGCCTGTACGCCGGCCGCCGCCGTTCCTTGCCGCCAGACGGCGATATCGTCGGGGGTCGACAGGACCGGAACGAGATCATGCCGCAGGTAAAGAATCACGGTCGCCGACTCGTGCCCCTGCAGGACAAAGATTCGCGGGATCTCACCGGGCACGCCGGCGCCCGCCTGCGACAGAGCCTCCCGAACGGCGACTCCCTCCGACGGCCAGGCGACGAAGAAGTCCCGGCAGCCGGCCGCGTAGAGCGCCAGCGCGACCGGAGCCGCGCCGAGCCCGTAGCCGTCGGCTTTGATCGCCGCGCCGGTGCGGGCGCCGGGCTGCTGCGCCGCCAGCGTCCGCCAGTTGGCGACCAGCGCCGCGCGATCGATCTCCAGCACCGGCATGCGCGACGGCGCGGCAAGGGGTTCGCCCAGCTCAGGCACGGCGGCGCCTACTCGAAGCGCTCGGGCAGATGCGTCTCGTCCGCCAGATCGGTGAAGCGGGTGTATTCGGCCTGGAAGGCGAGGGGCACCGTGCCCGTCGGACCGTGGCGCTGCTTGGCGATGATCACCTCTGCCTTGCCGCGCGCCTCGTTCAGCGCCTGTTCCCATTTCAGGTGCTCGTCGGTTCCCGGCTTCGGCTCGCGGTTCGAGAGATAGTACTCGTCGCGATAGACGAACATCACGACGTCGGCGTCCTGCTCGATCGAGCCCGATTCGCGCAGATCCGAGAGCTGCGGCCGCTTGTCCTCGCGGCTTTCCACCTGGCGCGACAGCTGGGACAGCGCGATGATCGGCACCGAAAGCTCCTTGGCCAGCGCCTTCAGCCCGGTGGTGATCTCGGTGATCTCCTGCACGCGGTTCTCGCCGGACTTCTTCGAGCCCTGCATCAGCTGGACGTAGTCGATGACCATGACGTCGAGGCCGCGCTGGCGCTTCAGACGCCGGGCGCGGGCCGCCAGCTGGGCGATCGAGATGCCGCCGGTCTGGTCGATGTAGAGCGGCAGCTTCTGCATCATCTCCGAACAGGCGATCAGCTTGGTCAGTTCGTGATCGTTGATGTTGCCGCGCCGGATCTTGGAGGACGAGATTTCCGTCTGCTCCGAGATGATGCGAGTCGCCAGCTGCTCGGCTGACATCTCGAGGCTGAAGAAGCCGACGACGCCGCCGTTCTTCGCCTTGAACGAGCCGTCCGCCTGTTCGGCCGGCTCGTAGGCCGCGGCGATGTTGAAGGCGATGTTGGTGGCGAGAGACGTCTTGCCCATGGCCGGGCGGCCGGCAAGGATGATCAGATCCGACGCCTGGAGACCGCCCATCCGCCGGTCGAGGCCGATGATCCCCGAAGACACGCCCGACAGGCCGCCGTCGCGATCCTTGGCCGCCGTCGCCATCTGCACCGCGAGCGTCACCGCGTCGGTGAAGGACTGGAAGCCGCCATCGTAGCGCCCGGTTTCGGCGAGTTCGAACAGCCGCCGCTCGGCGTCCTCGATCTGGCCCTTCGGCTCCATGTCGAGCGGCGCGTCGAAGGCGATGTTGACCATGTCCTCGCCGATCCGGATCAGCGACCGGCGCATCGCGAGGTCGTAGATCGCCCGACCGTAGTCGGCGGCGTTGATGATCGTCGTCGCCTCGGCCGCGAGGCGAGCGAGGTACTGGGCGACGGTCAGGTCGCCCACCCTGTCGTTGGCGGAGAGGAACGTCTTGATCGTCACCGGATTGGCGATCTTGCCCATCCGGATCATCTCGGAGGTCTTGGAGAAGATCTCGCGGTGCAGCGGCTCGAAGAAATGGTCCGGCTTCAGGAAGTCGTGGACCACGTAATAGGCATCGTTGTTGACCAGCATCGCGCCGAGCAGCGCCTGCTCCGCCTCGATGTTGTTCGGCGCCTCGCGGTAAAGCGCCGCCGCGTCGTCATCGAATTTTCGCGCCGCATCCGCCATGCCGCGTCACCCCTGCCAATTGCCCCGCATGGAAACCTGCCTACACGAGCGTGCAGCAACCCGCCAGCGCGCTTCCACGCCACGGCGAGCCGGAATGGTTGCGCCGGCCGGCCTGTGGAGAAGAGCGGGCAAAACCCGCGTTAGCTCCCTGAATACGGCCCGTGGCCACGAACCGCGGGTTGTGGATTTTCGATCGTCCAAGGGCCTGCAGAGAAGCCCTCTCGGCGCAGCCATCGGGCCTCGTCACTCCGCGGCGGATCGCTGCGGCCAGGCGATTGGTTGCTCTGAATCCGCCTTGTCCCGTTCGCGCAGGCGTGCCTCGGCTTCGAACATGTAGTCGCGGGTCAGCGGCAGCGCCTCGCGCGTCTTGGCCATTTGGATCTGGAAGACCACGAGGTCCTGCCAGCGGAAAGCCGCTTCGGAGGCGGCGAGATAGAACTCCCACATCCGGCAGAAGCGCTCATCGTAAAGCGCCTCGGCCTCGTCTCGGCGTGCCCCGAAGCGCTCGCGCCAGTGACGCAGCGTCTGCGCGTAGTGCAGGCGCAGCACCTCGACGTCGGTGACGATGAGACCGGCGCGCTCGATCGCCTGCGTCACCTGCGACAGGGCCGGAATGTAGCCGCCGGGAAAGATATATTTGGCGATGAAGGCGTTGGTGTTCGCCGGCTCCTCGAACCGGCCGATCGTGTGGAGGAGCATGACCCCGTCATCCTCCATGAGATCGGCGCAGCGCCTGAAATACCCCTCGTAGAAGTCGACCCCGACATGCTCGAACATGCCCACCGACACGATCCGGTCGAAAGATCCCGTCACGTCGCGATAGTCTTCGACGCGGAAGCGCGCGCGTTCGGCCAAGCCGGCATCCTCCGCCCGACGCCGGGCGACCGCCAGCTGCTCCTCTGAAAGCGTGATGCCGGTGACCTCCGCCTCCAGGCGCCGGGCGAGGTAGAGCCCCATGCCGCCCCATCCGCAGCCGATGTCGAGCGTGCGCAGCCCGGGCCGGTCGAGCTTGAGCTTGGCCGCGATGTGCCGCTTCTTGGCGAGCTGCGCATCGTCGAGGGTCGCGTTGGCCGATTCGAAATAGGCGCAGGAATACTGCCGGTCCTCGTCGAGGAAGAGGTCGTAGAGCGCCCCCGACAGGTCATAATGGTGCCGGACGTTGACGCGCGCGCGGGAGGGCGTGTTGTTCTGGACATGGCGACGATAGAGCAACCGCATCCGTGCGATCGCCCGCATCCACGGCTCGCTGGCGGCGCTGCCACGGTCCGCATTCTGGAAGATGAGGGCCAGAACCTCGTAGATCGAGCCTTCAAGGACGTCGAGGTCGCCATCCATGTAAGCTTCGCCGAACTTCAGGCCGGGGTTTAGCGCCACCGCGCGTTCGGCCGCCTTCGTATTGAAGCGGATGTGGAGCGGGGCGCCGGTGCCATCACCCCACCGAGTCGACCGGCCCGAAGCGTCGGTGACGGTCAGGTCGCCGAACTTGAAAAGGTGGGAAAGGAAGAGGGACAGCAAGCGGTTCATGATCGCCGATCTCCTGGCCTGAGCCTGAAGAACCTCGACTGCCGAACGCGGTCGAGCGTCTCGGAAGTTGCATAGCGAAACCGACCTTACGCCCAGGCCGACGCACATGAAAAGGGGCCCCACGACGTGGAGCCCCCATACAAGCATTCGCGGTGTCCGGCTGCGGTCGCAAACGACCCGCCGGAGAAAGACCTTCCGGCGCTCAGCGCGCCTCTTCGGTCTCTTCTTCCGAAGCGCCCGGCGCGTCGCCTTCGTCCCCGGAGGCTTCTCCCTCGGCGTTGTCGTCTTCGTCCTCGTCGAGCTCCTCCTCCTCGTCGATGCCGTAGATCGCATCGGCCGAAGTCAGGTCTTCACCGCGCGACTGGCGCTCGGCTTCGTCCGGCGAGCGGGCGACGTTGACAGTGATCGTCACCGAGACTTCCGGATGCAGCGCGATCGAGATGGCGTGCAGGCCGATCGCCTTGATCGGCTGGCGCAACTCGATCTCGTTCCGGCCGACCTTGAAGCCCTCGCCGGCCAGAAGATCGGCGATGTCGCGGGTCGAGACCGAGCCATAGAGCTGGCCGGTCTCGCCGGCGGAACGAACCGCCACGAAGCTGCGGCCCTCGAGCGTCGAGGCGACGCCCTGCGCCTCCGCCTTGCGCTCTTCGTTGCGCTGCACGAGCTGCGTCTTCTGCGCTTCGAACTTGGCGCGGTTCGCCTCGTTGGCGCGCAGCGCGCGTCCGGTCGGCAGAAGGTAGTTGCGGGCATAACCGTCGCGCACCTTCACGGTGTCGCCCATCTGACCAAGCCTAGCGATGCGTTCGAGAAGAATGACGTCCATGGTTGTTTCCTTTCTGGATCGGCTGGAAGTCTACTGGTTGTCCGACGCGGCCGTGCCATCGCCGTGTCGCCAGGTCTGGAAGAGCCCGATCCCCATGAAGACGAGGAGCGGGAACGAAAGAAGCAGGATCGCCGCGTAGCTGGTGAACAGCACCAGGCCGCGGCCGGGCCGCCCGCGGCTCCGGCGGTGGAGACTGGCCAGCCCGATGAGCGTATAGGCGGCGCCGAAGGCACCGACGATCACCGCGCCGATGACGCCCACCGTGCCGCCAACGAAGGCGGCGATGGCGCCGGCCGCGAAGACCAGCAGCGTCGAACGCGGCAGCCCGGCGACCGAGGGCAGGTCGTCGCGCGGCCGCGGCAGGCGGTTCGATATGCGGGTCACGGTGGCGCCGAGATAAAGACCCGCGACCAGCACGATCGTCAGCATCGCCGGCTGCACGAACGGCACGAGCGAAACGACGAGGCTGGCCAGTTCGCGGAGCTGTTCCTGGTCGGGCCCGTTCGCCCCGGTCGCGCCGCCCTCGCCAAGTGCCTGGGCAACCGCCGGGACGAATGCGGCCGCGTCGTAGCCGAGCATCCAGCCGAGGAACAGGCAGGCGGCGACCGCCATCGCGGTGATCGCCATCAGCACGCGCTCGAGCGGATACCAGTCGAGCGCCGGCGCGGCGGGCCGCCCGTTCCCGTTCGCCGGCCGAATTTCGGTATCGGCAGGCCGCGCGAGGCCGGCGAGATGGCCCGCGACGGCCGTCGGAATCGCCATCGAGACGAGAAGCGTCAGGGCACTGGGAACGGAAAACGTCACCGCATAGATCGTCGCTCCGGCGGTCGCTGCGGCGACGAAGCCGGCGACGGAACCCCAGCCGAGGCTGGCAATGGCGATCGGGATGGGAGCGGCGAGTGCCAGGCTGAGCGCCGAAGCCGACTGCAGCACGATTCCTGCGAACAGCAGCGCGCTGGCGAGCCCGGAGGCGACGGCAATGACGAGGGTGCTTGGCTTCATGATCGGTGCGCTGTCCTGCTCGCGGCAGTTAGAGGCGGCGGCCCCAACTAGGCTTGGTCGTGTCCCGCGGCGGCCTGACGCGTGCGGGACGGGAAGCGGCGCGTGCGCGCCGCTTCCCGCAATGTCGTGCCTACTTCAGAACGTAGGGCAGGAGGCCGAGGAACCGGGCGCGCTTGATCGCACGGGCGAGGGCGCGCTGGTTCTTCTGCGACACCGCGGTGATCCGCGAGGGAACGATCTTGCCGCGCTCGGAGATGTAGCGCTGCAGGAGGCGGACGTCCTTGTAGTCGATCTTCGGCGAATCGGTGCCGGCGAACGGGTCGGACTTGCGGCGGCGATGGAACGGCCGGCGGGTGGGAAGCTGAGCGATATCGACCATTGTTTCTTACTCCGAATCGTCACGGCTGCGGCGCGGGCGGTCATCGTCGCGATCGCGACGCGGGCGATCGTCGTCACGGCGGGGACGGTCGCCCCGGTCGCCACGATCGTCGCGGCCGCCACGGCGAGGCCGGTCGTCGCGCTTCTGCATCATCACCGACTGCGCGTCTTCGTGCTCGTCGACGCGGATCGTGATGTAGCGCAGGATGTCCTCGTTGAAGCGCATCTGGCGCTCCATCTCCTGGACAGCCGCCGAGGGCGCGTCGATGTTCATCAGGGTGTAGTAGGCCTTCCGGTTCTTCTTGATCCGGTAGGTGAGGGTCTTGAGGCCCCAGTTCTCGACCTTGCCGACCGAGCCGCCATTGGCCTCGAGAACGCCGCGATACGTCTCGACGAGCTGCTCGACCTGCTGGTTCGAGATATCCTGGCGCGAAAGAAATACGTGCTCGTAAAGAGCCATGCGCTATCGCCTTTCCAATGTTTCGTTCGCATTCTGCCCGGGTACAGCGGCTAAGCCTCGTCGACTTCCCTGCGAACCCGGCGGACCGGGACGATCTGGAAAGGCGCCTGTACGAGAACGGTCGAGAGCGGAGACACGGGAAGCCGATGCCTTCTATGGCACCCTGTTGCCGGTGATGCGGCAGCCTTCCGTTCAGCCCCCAGCTGAGGCCCGAGCATTGACGAGGGTGCACCTACCGGGTTTCCGCCGGTAATTCAACCCTGAGCGATGTTGCCTGCGGCCGCGCGAGTCGCATGTGCCTTCGCAGCCTTGACACGTCGTCGCGGCGACAACATTGCGGCACACGCGAACAGAGATCACAGGAGATGGCGCATGGCCATGGCATTGGTTTTCCCGGGGCAGGGCAGTCAGAGCGTCGGCATGGGCCGATCTCTCTTCGATTCCTTCGCCGAAAGCCGTGCCGTGTTCGACGAGGTGGACCAGGCGCTGGGGGAGAAGCTCTCGACGCTGATCTTCGAGGGTCCGGAAGACCAGCTGACGCTGACCGCCAACGCCCAGCCCGCGCTGATGGCCGTATCGATGGCCGCATTGCGGGCGCTGGAGGCCGAGGGCTTCAGCCCCACCACGGCGCGCTATGTCGCCGGGCACTCCCTCGGCGAATATTCGGCGCTCGCAGCCGCCGGGGCGTTCTCGATCGCGGACACCGCCCGGCTCCTGCGCATCCGCGGCCGCGCTATGCAGGAAGCGGTGCCGCAGGGCCAGGGTGCGATGGCCGCGATCCTCGGTCTGGAGGCGGAGGCGGTGCTTGCTCTTTGCGAGGAAGCGGCCGAGGGCGACGTCTGCGAGCCGGCCAACGACAATGGCGGCGGGCAGATCGTCATATCCGGCGACAAGGCCGCCATCGACCGCGCCGTCATGCTAGCACCGGAGCGCGGCGCCAAGCGGGCCATCCCGCTCGCCGTCTCGGCACCGTTCCACTGCCGGCTCATGCAGCCGGCGGCCGAACGCATGCAGGCGGCGCTTGCCGAGACGGCCATCGCGGCACCGTCCGTTCCGGTCGTCTCGAACGTCACCGCGAGCCCCACCAGCTCGCCGGACGAGATCCGCGAGCGCCTGGTGCGCCAGGTGACCGGTCAGGTGCGCTGGCGCGAAAGCATCGGCTTCCTGGCGCAGGAGGGCGTCACGGAG
Organism: Aurantimonas sp.; assembly: GCA_036252795.1. Classification (GTDB taxonomy): domain Bacteria; phylum Pseudomonadota; class Alphaproteobacteria; order Rhizobiales; family Rhizobiaceae; genus Aurantimonas. The sequence continues at coordinate 11,883 of DASYHY010000264.1, forward strand.
CTCGTCGAGATCGGCAGCGGACGTGTCCTGAGCGGCCTCGCGCGTCGCATCGACAGGAATATCGTGACGTCTGCAATCGGGACGGTTGACGAGGTGCGGGCCTTTTCCGGAGAGAATGGCTGACGGCGAAGCGCCACAGCGACAACGAACAGGAAGGAAACCAGATGTTCGATCTGACCGGGCGCAAGGCGCTCGTCACGGGTTCCAGCGGCGGCATCGGTGAAGCAATCGCGCGGGCGTTCCACGCGGCCGGAGCGACCGTCGGGCTGCACGGCACGCGCCGCGAGAAGCTCGATGCGATCGCCGCCGAACTCGGCGAACGGGTCATGGTCTTCCCGGCCGATCTCGGCGATCGCGACGCGCAGAAGACGCTCGGCGAGACCGCCGAAGCCGAAATGCAGGGCGTCGACATCCTCGTGAACAATGCCGGTATCACCCGCGACGGCCTGTTCGTGCGCATGTCGGACGACGACTGGGACAACGTGCTGGAAGTCGACCTCACCGCAGCCTTCCGGCTCACGCGCGCCGTCACCCATCCGATGATGCGCCGCCGGCACGGGCGAATCATCAATGTCACCTCGATCGTCGCCGTGACGGGGAATCCCGGGCAGGCGAATTATTGCGCCGCCAAGGCGGGCATGATCGGCTTCTCCAAGTCGCTCGCCCAGGAGATCGCGTCGCGGAACGTGACGGTGAACTGCATCGCGCCGGGCTTCATCGCCAGCGCGATGACGGAGAAGCTCAACGACAAGCAGAAGGACGCGATCATGGGCGCCATTCCCATGAAGCGGATGGGCGAGGGTGCCGACATCGCCGCCGCTGCCGTCTATCTGGCGTCGGATCAGGGCGGCTACGTCACCGGCCAGACGCTGCACGTGAATGGCGGGATGGCGATGATCTGAGCCGGGCCGTTCCCTTGGCCCCCGCCGCGGGGCGTGGTAAGCGCTGCGGCAACGTGTTGTTTCGATCCACAGTGGCGTACGGACGAGATGCCGATCCGTGCCGCTTGATAAAGCGCTGCCCCGCGTCTAACGAAAGCGGCAGCACCATCGCAATAGAGGACTGACAATGAGCGATACCGCCGAGCGAGTTAAGAAGATCGTCGTCGAACACCTGGGCGTCGAGCAGGAGAAGGTCACCGAGAACGCCAGCTTCATCGACGATCTCGGTGCCGACAGCCTCGACACGGTCGAGCTCGTCATGGCCTTCGAGGAAGAGTTCGGCGTCGAGATCCCGGACGATGCAGCCGAGACGATCCTTACCGTGGGCGACGCGGTGAAGTTCATCGAGAAGAATCAGGCCTGACGCTTCGGGCGGAGCGTCCGCCTGGGCGATTGAGCGATTGATGAGACGAGTTGTCATTACCGGCGTCGGCATGGTCAGCCCCCTCGGGGCGGGTGCCGGCGTCACATGGAAGCGCCTCCTGAACAGCGAGAGCGGTCTGAAGCGGATCGAGCGGGTCGATGTCGATGACCTGGCGTGCCGGATCGCCGGGCAGATCCCGCGTGGAACGGGCGACGACGGTACCTTCAACCCGGACCAGTGGATGGAGCCGAAGGAGCAGCGGAAGGTCGACGATTTCATCGTCTATGCCATGGCCGCGGCATCCGAGGCGCTGGACGATGCGGACTGGCACCCCGACACCTACGAGGACCAGATCGCCACCGGCGTCCTGATCGGCTCGGGGATCGGCGGCCTGCAGGGCATCGAGCGCAGTGCGCTGATCCTTGCCGAGAAGGGCCCGCGACGGGTCAGCCCGTTCTTCATCCCGGGCAGCCTGATCAACCTCGCGTCCGGCCACGTCTCGATCCGCAACGGTCTCAAGGGCCCGAACCACTCGGTGGTGACGGCCTGCTCGACGGGCGCTCACGCCATCGGCGACGCCTCCCGGATCATTGGCCTCGGCGATGCCGACGTGATGGTCGCAGGCGGTGCGGAGTCCCCGATATCGCGGCTCGCCATCGCCGGCTTCGCCGCCTGCCGGGCGCTGTCCACCCGTTTCAACGACGAGCCCACCCGGGGTTCGCGCCCCTACGACCGTGACCGCGACGGCTTCGTCATGGGCGAGGGCGCCGGCATCGTCGTTCTGGAGGAACTCGAGCATGCCAAGGCGCGGGGAGCCCGCATCTACGCCGAAGTGATCGGCTACGGCATGTCGGGCGACGCCTACCACATCACCGCTCCGGCGGAGGATGGCGACGGCGCCTATCGCTGCATGTCGGCGGCGATGAAGCGGGCCGGCATCACGCCGCACGACATCGACTACGTCAACGCCCACGGCACCTCGACGCCGCTCGGCGACGAGATCGAACTGCGCGCGATCGAAAGGCTGGTGGGCGATGCGGCGGACGGGATCACCATGTCCTCGACGAAGTCCGCCATCGGTCATCTTCTGGGCGCGGCCGGTGCGGTAGAGGCGATCTTCTCGGCGCTCGCCATCCACGACAACGTCGCGCCGCCGACGCTGAATCTCGACAATCCCTCGGTCGAGACGAAGATCGATCTCGTGCCGCGCGTGAAGCGGGAGAAGTCGATCGATGTGGCGCTGTCGAATTCCTTCGGATTCGGCGGGACCAACGCGTCGCTGATCCTGCGGCGGGTCGCCGAGTAACCAGGGTATCGGGCAGCCCGGCAGCGCGTTCCGTACGGGCTTTCGCCACATTCGAGTGGTGCTTCGGCGGTTACCGCAACGCATTCGGGGGGTGATCCTGTGAGCAGGGATCTGGGAGACGATTCGGAACGCGCCCGCCGCCGGGCGGCCCGCGATTTGAAGCCGTCGCCGGCACCGGTGCCGCCGCGGCGCTCGCGCCATGCGCGCAGCCAGCTCGTCATCTTTCTCAACTTCTGCCTGTCGATGGCGCTGTTCCTGATGCTCGGCGCGGGAGCGCTGATCTATTGGGGCGCCGGCCAGTTCGAAGGGGCGGGTCCGCTCCGCGAGGAGGCGACCTACGTCGTGCCGCGCGGTTCCGGCGCCCAGACCATCGCGGCCGGCCTGGAGCGCGAGGGCATCATCAGCGATGCGCAGGTGTTCGAGTACGGGGTTCGCTTCGCCGGTGCCGGCGGGGAGTTGAAGCCGGGCGAATACGCCTTCGCTCCGGGCATCTCGATGCGCGGCGTCATGGAGAAGCTGCGCGGCGGCCAGTCCATCGTCCACTCCGTGACCGTTCCGGAAGGGTGGACGGTCCAGCGCGTCTACGACCGCATCGCCGCATCCGAGGTTCTGGTGGGTGACATGCCGGAACTGGTACCGGAGGGGACGCTTCGGCCCGACACCTATCTGGTGCAGCGCGGCGACAGCCGGAGCACCCTCATCCAGCGGATGCGGGACGCGCAGGACCAGCTGGTCGCGGAAATCTGGGAGCGGCGCGATCCCGAGATTCCCGTCGACGACGTCGGCGAGTTCCTGACTCTGGCATCGATCGTGGAGCGGGAAACCGGCATCGACAGCGAGCGGCCGCACGTCGCGTCCGTCTTCATCAACCGCCTGCGGAAGGGGATGCGGCTGCAGTCCGATCCGACTTTCCTCTATGGCGTCTACGGCGGCGCGGGCAAGCCGAGCGACCGGCCGGTGACCCAGTCCGACATCGACAGCGACACGCCCTACAACACCTACCGCATCAACGGCCTGCCGCCGGGCCCGATCGCCAATCCCGGCCGTGCGGCGCTGGAGGCGGTGGCCAATCCGATCGAGACCGACGACGTCTATTTCGTTGCCGACGGAACGGGCGGGCACGTCTTCGCCGAGACGCTGGACGAGCACAATCGCAATGTCCGCCAGTACCGCGAATTCGAGCGCCAGCAGCGGGCGGGCGCGGAAGCGGCGGGTCAGTAGACGCGAGCCGCCGGGCCGGCGGTCGGAAGCGAGAGGTCGAGGCAATGCCTGTCCAGAGCATGACGGGCTTTGCCCGCCACGAAGCCGTCGCGGAAGGGATCGACTTCGTCTGGGAACTCCGGTCCGTCAACGGCAAGGGGCTGGACCTGCGGCTGCGTCTGCCGCCGGGCTTCGAGCCGATCGAGGCGGCGCTCCGTCGCCTCGCCGCGTCGCGGCTGTCCCGCGGCAACATCCAGGCAAGCCTGCAGCTGCGGCGGGACGCCATCCTGCCCGAGTTCGTCGTCAACGACGCCATGCTGCACCAGATCCTGGCGCTGTCGAGCCAGCTCGTCGCTGACGGTCATGCAGCCCCGCCGTCGGCCGACGGAATCCTGGCGATCAAGGGCGTGGTCGATGTCGCCGAGGCACGGCCGGACCCCGAGATAGAGGCAAGGCAGCATGAGGCGGTAACGCAGGGCTTTGCCGCGGGGCTCGACGCTCTGGCGAAGGCGCGCGAGAGCGAGGGGGAGGCGCTGCGCACCATCCTCGCGCAGCGTATCGACGAGATCGCGTCGCTCGTGGATCGGGCCGAGCGGGATCCGGCGCGCTCGGTCGAGGTGATCCGCCAGCGGCTGGTGGCGCAGGTTGCGGATCTCCTGGATTCGGAGGCGCGGCTCGACGAAGCCCGCCTGCATCAGGAGGTGGCGCTGCTCGCCGCACGGGCCGACATCCGCGAGGAACTCGACCGGCTGCGGGCTCATGTCGAGGCGGCGCGGTCGCTGCTCGACGAAGGCGGGCCCATCGGCCGGCGGCTCGACTTTTTATCGCAGGAATTCAACCGCGAATCGAATACGGTCTGCTCCAAGTCGAACGCGACCTCGCTCACGGCCGTCGGGCTGGAGCTGAAGGTCGTGATCGACCAGTTCCGGGAACAGGTGCAGAATCTAGAATGACGTCGATCTTCGACACCGAATCGCCCATCAAGATCGCGCGTCGCGGCCTCATGCTCGTCCTTTCCTCGCCCTCGGGAGCCGGAAAGTCGACGATCGCCCGCACACTCCTGGATTCCGATCCGCTGTTCACGCTGTCGGTCAGCGTCACCACCCGCAAGCGCCGCGCCAGCGAGATCGACGGCGTCCACTACCATTTCATCGAGCGCGACGCCTTCCACCAGATGCGCGAGGGTGGCGCCCTGCTGGAGTGGGCTGAGGTCCATGGCAATCTCTACGGAACGCCTCGTGCGGCCGCCGAGAAGGCGATGCAGGACGGGCGCGACATGCTGTTCGACATCGACTATCAGGGCGCGCTTCAGTTGCAGCGCCAGGCCAAGGCCGACATCGTCTCGATCTTCATCCTGCCGCCGTCGATGGCCGAGCTGAAGACGCGGCTGCTGCGCCGCGCCGAAGATTCCGGCGAGACGATCGCGGTGCGGCTGAAGAACGCCCGCGTCGAGATCGCCCGCTGGCGCGACTACGACTACGTGGTGATCAACGACGATCTCGACCGCGCCTTTTCGGCAGTGCGCTCGATCATCAATGCCGAACGGCTGCGTCGCGACCGCCGCCCGGGCCTCTACGACTTCACCGCCCGGCTGCTCGCCGAAGAAATCGATTGAAGCACCGGAATCGGATTGTCGGGAAGTCAGCCTAACAGGCGGGCGAGACTGACGAACTCCGAAACCGAAAGCGTCTCCGCCCGCCGCTGCGGGTCGATCCCGGCGCGCTCGAGCAGGGTTTCGCCGCCGAGCGCCTTGAGGCTCTGGCGCAGCATCTTGCGGCGTTGGCCGAAGGCCGCCGCCGTCACCGTTTCGAGCGCGGCCAGCGCGACGGGCTCGGGCTCGGGCCGGGGCACGATCCGCACCACCGAGGAGGTGACCTTGGGCGGCGGGGTGAACGCCTCGCGCGACACGTCGAAGGCGATGCGCGCGACGGTCCGCCAGCCACAGAGAACCCCCAGCCGGCCGTAATGGTCGGAGCCGGGAGCCGCCACGATCCGCTCCGCCACCTCGCGCTGGAACATCAGCGTCAGGCTCTCCCAGGCCGGCGGCCAGCACGGCGAGGCGACCCAGTTGAGCAGAAGCTGCGTCCCGACATTGTAGGGCAGGTTGGCGACGACCTTGAGCGGGCCGTCATGGCCGATCGCGCCGATGTCGAACGCCAGCGCATCGGCCTCGACGATCTCGAGGCGTCCGGGATAATGCGCGGCGATGGCATGAAGCGCCGGCAGGCAGCGCGCATCCTTCTCGATCGCGATCACCCGCCCGGCGCCTTCGGCCAGCAGCGCCCGCGTCAGGCCGCCGGGGCCGGGGCCGACCTCCACCACCGTCGCGTTCTCCAGCGGCTGGGCCTGCCGGGCGATGCGCGCCGTCAGATTGAGATCGAGCAGGAAATTCTGGCCGAGGCTGCGGCGCGGCTCCAGCCCGTATTCGGCCATGACGGCGCGCAGCGGCGGCAGCGGGTCGATGGGGCTCACGGGGTCGGCGCCGAGCCGGCTGCGCTGGCCGCCGCCATGCGCCCTGCCAGGCGCAGCGCCGCGAGGAAGCTGTCGGGACGCGCCTTGCCGGTGCCGGCGATGTCCGCCGCGGTCCCGTGATCGGGCGAGGTCCGCACGATCGGCAGGCCGAGCGTCGCATTGACCGTCTGGTCGAAGGCAAGCGTCTTGGCCGGTATCAGCGCCTGGTCATGATACATGCAGATCGCGACGTCGTAGCCGCGTCGTGCCTCGGCATGGAACATGGTGTCGGCGGGCATCGGGCCGACAGCCTGGATGCCGCTGGCGCGGAGCCGCTCGATGGCCGGCCGGATGACGGCCTGATCCTCGCTGCCGATCGCGCCCTTCTCCCCCGCATGCGGGTTGAGGCCTGAGACCGCCAGGCGCGGCGAAGTGATGCCGAGCCGCTTGCTGTAGTCTTTGGCGACGATGCGGCAGGTGGTCTCGATCAGCTCGGCCGTGAGCTGGCGCGGGACCTCGGCGAGGGGGATATGGATGGTGACGGGGACGCAGGAGAGTTCCGGTCCGGTCAGCAGCATGACCGGCGTGAAGGCCCTCCCGAGCCGCTTCGCGCAGAGATCGGCCAGGTACTCGGTGTGGCCCGGGTGCCGGAAACCGAAATCGTAGAGCGCCTTCTTGTCGATCGGGCCGGTCACCAGCGCCGACGCCTCGCCGGCAAGCACGAGGGCGGTGGCCCGATCGATCGCCTCGATCGTTCCCGCTGCGTTGTCCGGATCGATCCGGCCCGGAGTCTCGTTCTGCCGGTTCACCAGTGGCAGCACCGCGAGCGCCCCGAGCGGCGTCGCAGCCGCTTCGTGCGGCGCGGCAATCGGATGAAGCGCCAGGGACAGGCCGAGCCGGGCGGCGCGGCCTGCAAGCATCTGGGGGTCCGCGAGAACGAAGAAGGTGGGCACGTCGCCCTGGCGCGCGGCGTGGATGGCCAGGACGATGTCGGCGCCAACGCCCGACGGCTCGCCGAGCGTGACGGCGACGGGCGCCAGCTGCCCGCGGCGCTCGGCGTCACTCATCGGCGGCTGATTTGCGCCCTGTCCCGCAACTCCTTCAAGAGGGCACTGTCGGGACCGCCGCCCTCCTGGCCGAGCTTCTCCAGGTCGCTGGACTGGAAAACCATCGCGGCCACTTTGTCGTCCGAGATGCTGCGGCTGCTGCAGATCGCGATGAACTCGACGCCGCGCTCGGTTTCCTGCACGGGCGTCGTCTTTCCGGTGCCGGCCCGGACGATGTCGTCCTTCCACCGCGGCGGCAGTTCCGGCTGGGCGACGCGGCCCAGGTCGCGCACGGTGACGTCGCGAAGGCCCTTGGCGAATTCGTAGGTGGAGTCGCAGGAACGGAAGCGCGTGCGCATCCCGTCCGCCTCACGCTTGCGCTGGCCGAGCAGAGCACCGCGCTGGCCCTCGGGGATGACGAAGATCACCTGCTGCAGCGTGTATTCGGTCGTCGACGGCTTCTGGCCGCCCTGCGCCAGCATGCGCTGGACGACGTCCTGCTCGCTCAGGCGTTCTGCGCTGCGCATGTGCGCCTGAACCGCCTGGCCCCAGCCCATCTGGACCCGGATATAGTCCTTGAAGGCCGACGCCGAGAAGCCGGCCCGCGACAGCACCTCGGCCAGCTGCTCGTTGTTCATGCCGTTCTCGGAGGCGAAGCGATTATACGCCTCGTCGATGGCCGAATCGGGAACGCTGATACCGCGCCGGCGGATTTCCTGCTTCTTCAGTTCCTCGTCGATCAACTCCTCGGTCGCCTTCTGGGTCGCGTTGCCGCCGACGCGGCGCAACTGCAGGAAGGCCGCCCGCTGGCGGATCTGGAACGTCGTGATCGGCTGTCTGTTGACGACGACGCTGACTTCCGAGGCAGCCATCGCCGGCGTCGGGAGCAGGGGAGCGACCGCTGCCGTCGAGCCGAAGAGGGCGAGCGCGAGTGCCGCATGCTTGACGACGTTGTGGACGATCATTTTTCCTGAAACTCCTCCTCCGGGGCAATTGTTGCGGCCGGCAGGACGCCCTAGACGCCCCCTCTGGCGAAAAGATGATGGCCGGGCCTACCCTGCCTCATTGCCGGCCGCGCCACGCGGCCGGCAGCGCCTGATCAGCTGTCGTTGTCACCGATATCATAGGACTGCGAGAAGTCCGAGATGGTGCGCAGTCCGATCGTGAACATCAGCGTGGTGGAATTGGCTTCCTGCGAGTAGCGGTTCGCCGTGTCGGAATAGGATGCGAGGAGGCTGAAGCACTCGTCGGCATATCCGATGCCGAAGGTCCGCTCGACCACAGTCTCGTTGTCCACGTCGTAGCCGACCGCGCCGAAGGCGGTCCAGTTGGGCGCGAAGTTCACCGCACCGGACGCGGTGATTTGGCTGCGGTCCTCGATGGAGCCGTAGATCGGCTGCGCGGCGATGTCGGTATAGGTCAGCTGCGCATTGCCCCAGCCGAAGGCATAGGAGCCGTAGACATCTGTCCGGCGCAGCTCGTACTCCTCCTCGTCGAAACGCATCTGCGTGCCGATCTCCAGCCCGATCGGGGTGCCGAAGGCGAGAGATGTCACGTAGTCCGATCGATCGGTTTCGAGGCCGGAATCGTAGCCGACCAGCGCCAGGTCGGTCTGCGCGTAGGAATTGACGCCGCCAAGGTGGTAGGACTGGCCGATCACCGCATCGAGCGAGTAGCCGCTGCCGAACGTGCCCGCGTAGCGCAGGCCGTAATTGGCGCGACTGCCGCCTTCGATGCGATCGTAGCCGGAGAACTTGTCGAGGGCGAAGAGGTTGGCGGTATTGAACACCAGCGTCTGCGCATCCTCGTTCGGCACGAGGCCGATGCTGGTCTCGT
>DASYHY010000265.1:0-34644 GCA_036252795.1 Aurantimonas sp.
TGGGACGAGATCGTCCGGCTCGCCGCGTCCGTGAAGGCCGGCGTGGTGCTACCGTCGGTCATGCTGAAGAAGCTGGCCGCGTACCGTCGCCAGAACCGGCTCGACTTCGCGCTCCAGGAGCTGGGCCGGATCGAGCGCACGCTGTTCACGCTCGACTGGTTGGAATCCAGGGCGCTCCGCCAGCAGTGTCAGGCCGGGCTCAACAAGGGCGAGGCGCGTCACACGCTCGCCCAGGCCGTGTTCGTCCATAAACAGGGCCGCCTGCGCGATCCGCAATTCGAGAACCAGGCGCTGAAGGCGTCCGGGCTGACGCTGGTCACCGCCGCGATCGTGTACTGGAACACGCTCTACATGGGCCGTGCGGTCGAGCATCTGCGCGCCAGTGGCGAGCCCGCGCTCGACGAGCTGCTCGGCCATGTCGCCCCGCTTGGTTGGCGACACATCAGCCTCACCGGCGATTACCTCTGGCAGGATGCTGCTGCCGAGCTCGATCAAGACGGCTACCGCGCACTCAACATCGCCGGCGGACCCGGAGCCAAGGTGGCCTGAGCCGCCCTGTTCGCCACCTGTTCAGCTTACCGCTGTCCGTGCCACAAACCTTGAGGTGCCCCCAGCAAGGGGGACCAATGGGATAACAATCCGCTCTGAGCGGGTCGGTGACCGTTACCACGCAAGCCGATTGCGTCCCTGAGCCCGGCGCCAGCGTCGTGTTCCGAACCCAGGGCTACAAGAAAGGAATCGAGGCCGGCACCTTAAATTACCGCCACTGTCGAGAAAGACTAGACCAAGGAGTATGACTTCTCGGGCAATGGCCTGGTGGTGAGAATCGCCGTGAATCCGGTCACGCCGGTTCACGGTTTACCCGAGTAGCCGGGTATGACGCTTTGCCGTCGAGCTGGACGCCATCGAGCTGCTGTCGCCTAAGCCGGAATGAGCTGGACGCTTTTCATCGACGAATCCGGCCAGGATCAGCGTCATTCGCCCTATGAGGTGCTGACCGGCATTGCGGCCGAGGATCGTCGCGTGTGTTCGCCACGATCGTCCCGCGCGAGGCGCCGCGGCCCGAGCGCAGCGACGCGCTACGCAAGGACATGCGTTCCTGTTCGAGCGCTTCTACAATTTCCTGAACGGTCTTCCCAGCGATCCGATGGGCTATCTCGTGTTCGACGAACTCGATCGCAGCGCCACGCACATCCTGCTCGGCCAGGTGTCGAGCTATTTCGTGAACACGCGCAATGGCCGCAGCCGGTCGCGGCGCATCATTCCCGAGCCGTTCTTCGTCCATAGCGACCTGACGACGTTGATCCAGACCGCCGACATCGTCGCCTATGTCGTTAGCTGGGGGCTGCGCATCAGGCGGATGACGGCGCCGGCGCGCGACGAGCTGCGGCCGCTCGTCAACCTGGTCCATCAGCTCCAGTTTCAGCGCGAGACCGAAGGGGCGATCGGATCTACGGCATGAAGCTGATCGACGATCTGCGGCCGAAGCCCAGAGCCTGAAACGAAAGAAGGCAATGCACGCGTCACCGCGAACAAAGCCTCCAGAAACCCATTTGGTCGATTCGCCTCAACCTTCAATGACGGAAGCGGCGCTCTCGCAAGCCGCAATAGGCTTAGAGTGCCTGCTTACCCAGAGCCCCGCCGAAGGCGAGCCGGGTGGGTGTGCGGAACAAAACGGCACTCATTGACCCTAGATTAGTTGAAACCCTCACGTCCAGCCACTGGCAAATGGGCGCCGCAACTCAACGCCTTCAGGCTCCGGGCAGCTTCCTCGCTGCGTCGAGATGATTCCGGATTATTGGGATAGCGGCTTGAGCCTTGGCCCGTGCCCGCGCATCGGTCCCTTGCGCAGCATAAGCGCTATGGACCTTCAACGCTTCCTCATGCGCAGCGATCTGCCCTTGTCTGTACGCCAGATCGAACTCCCCCAACGGCGTGCTCTCCAATCGCTCAAGCATTTCCGACAAGGGCTCAGCCAGTGCCCCTTCGGCCTCGGCGGATATGGGGACGTTCAGCAGGCGGGCGTGCCCAGCAATGACGCGCGTGTGGAGGTCGACCATCCTCCGGGCGAACGAACGCGAGGCCTGGACCTGGGATCGGGCCAACGCAAGCCGGCTGGCATCGACCTCGTAACGGCTCAACGCATGAACTGCTCCGATATACTCGGAAGTCTTCACAGGCGGCGGGTTTGTGCTGATCCCAGATTGAACGGCGATCGCTGCCACGGGTGCGCCGAAGAATGCGATTGCGAGCGCACCTACAGCCGCTTCGATCGACTTTCGCATTGGTCTACTCCTCATACTACTTGGTTTTTGTGATTAGCGCGGGGCTGAGAGCCGTATCGTCTGCAGCGTTCCACCCAGAATTCAGTTAGCATCGTCGGTCGACTTCGTTTAAGAGAGCGTCGATGCGAGCAGCTAGCAGCGGGCGCGCGCGCGCATATTCGGTGTTGAACGAGGGCAGATCAGACCAGTCGAGAGCCGAAGCCGGTAACGAGGTTTTCGATGGCGGCTCGAGCCCAACGATCACGTCCGCCGTTTGAAGGTCTTCGGGCGCAAGCACGGTGAGCGCCTGCGCGTGCGTGTCTACACCCTCCAGCCGCAACGCGGCCGCCAGCGACGGGGAGACGTGCTCCTCGGGCGTAATGCCGCGAGAGCGGACCTCGATGACGATACCGCGCTCGGCTGCCCGCCGCTTCATCAGTTCGCGCGCAACCGCGCTCTTCACGCTACCATATTGGCAGACGAGAAGCACGCGGGCCGGACGACAGCGCGCCGCCACGCCTGTCGAGACAGTCGCGGCTGACGCTATGACGAGCGTCAGGAAGGCGCGGCGCGGAAACCGAAGCGGCAGTTCGCAAGTCATGCTAGGAGCCCGCCCCTGCTTCACGCCCGCGCTTAGCGCGGCAGGGCCAAGCCACGTCCATCGCCCGCTCGGCGCCCGCTGCCATGTGAACACTCTCAAAGTAGGTGTTTTCTTCGGCCCAGCGGAGATACGCGACGCGCAGCCTCTCACGGTCATACCGGGGCGCGGCACACACATCGCGCCGCGCCACGATCATCATGTCGAGCACACCTTGAAGGTAGGCCCCGCACGCTGGACTATTTGCGCGGCAGCTCGTGATGAGGTCGGCACCGTTCGCTTGCGTTGTCTTCTCTTGGGCTTGTAGCGGGGAGGTCAGCAGGACCGCCAGACACGCCCCGAGCCAATAGTGCCTCCTCATCATGTTCTCCTTCGGGTACGGTGGTCGCCAACGAGCAAGCTCCGCGTCACCAACTTCGTCGCGCACGCAGATAAAAGGCTGAGGGCACGCGCACGCGGACGCGATCGGTCAGTGCGATCGGCGCCTCGCTACGTAGCCCAGCATAAATGTCCTGGACCCGGGTCCGGGCGTGCCGCGTGATATCGGTTACCTGCGCGAGCACGGCCCAAGCGGCGCTCGGCTTGTATTCCCAAGCAGCATCTAGCGAGGGGTAGCGCCGGATCGTCTGGATTTCGTCGATTAGATAGCTGCGCTCGCGATAGCCGCTGTCCAGGCTCACCGTCCAAGTCGATTTCAGCCGCGGCAGATCATTTGTCAGCGTCACCGATCCCGAAAACGGTTCGTCCTCCGAGATCGGGCGCGGTCGCCCGGTTGTGGGATCGATCACCCGTGAGGAGATCACCTGACCGCGGGCCTTGAGCAGGCCGCCTTGCATGCCGAGCCGGGCGAGCGGCAGCGTGAGGTCGAGGATCGCCGTTTCGCGCCGGCCATTGCCGATGTTGCCCGGCGCGTTAAATCCTTCGACCGGAACCTGATCGATCACCTGCTGGAGCGCAGCATGCCGGAGCGTCAGCACGACGTCGCCGCTACCCCAGAACCGACGCTCAAATGCCGCCTCGAACACCCAGCGGCGTTCGGGCTCGAGCTTGGCATTCCCGGCGCTGACCACGCCGGTCGCCAGGTTCGCGGTCGCCACGAAGTCCGCGAAGTCGAGCTGGCCGACCTCGCGCTCGACCCGAGCGCGAACCTGAACCCTCTCGCTGGGCGACCAGGTGACGACCGCGCGCGGCTTGGGGAAGAAGAAGGACGCGGCGCTGTTGGTATCCCCCGTCTGGGAGATGGTGGAGGTCTCCACCCGCGCGCCCGCCTCAATGTGCCAGCGGGGACTGATCCGCCAGTTGGCGGTGGCGAAGCCCTCCGCGCGCCGCTCCTCGACGCGAACGCTGGCGTTGGGAAGCACGATCGGCCTCCCATCGAGCGTCAAGGCCGATGTGCCGTTCAGGAAGTTGAAGATCCCTTCGCCGCCGCCTTCGATGCTGAAGTCGGCTGAGCGCGTATAGGTAATGGTTCCGCGCAGGATGCTCTCCCCCGAGGTGCGGACCTGGGAGAAGTCGCTCAGCACCCGGTTCTGGTTCGAGCGGCTGTCATAGGTGCGCCGACGCAGCGATTGGACGACGACCATCTTGCCCTGAAGGCTCGGCCCAAGCCCGATGGTGTAATCCATGCCAACCTCGCCCCCGGTGCGGCGGTAGCGTTCGACGGTGGCGTCGGCGGGCCGATCCCGAGGCTGACGGTAATCATATCGCTCGGACTTGTCGGTCCCGGTCACGTCCAAGGCGGCGTTGAGATGGGCGAGCCCTCCGAATAGCGGCGACTGCGCGTTGCCGCGGACCTCCAACCCTTGATCGATGTCGGTCAGTCGGGCGCGCGCCTCGCGGAGCACTCGGCCCGCTCCGTCGCGCACTTGTCGAGAGCCATATCCGAACTCGCCGCCATCCTCGTCGTAGTAGCGCACCGAGCCCGACACCGACCCCTCGCCGTTCCGCCGCGAAGCGTCGAATTGGAGGGTCGGGCTGACCCGGCCGTCGCTATACGCGTTCACGGCGCCGGTGGCAGTCAGCTCGGTGCGTGCGGCGCTGCTCAGGACGATATTGGCGACGACGGTGCGGCCCTGCATGTCGATACCCGGCGTGCCGCCACGGATCAGGTCGATCCGGAGCACACTCGACGCCGGGATGCGCCTGAGGATGCCTTCCAGGCTGTCCGTCTTGGTCGAAGGCCGTTGCCCGTCGATCAAGACGTTCCCCGCCGTCCCGCCGAACCCGCGCAGGCTCTCCCCGCCATCGAACGCAAAGCCGGGCAACCGCGCGATCATGTCAAATGCCGTGTTGGGGCGCGCGGCCGCGAAGGACGCGGCAGGGAAGGATGTGACGCCCGGCTGCCCGCCAGCGGCTGCGGCGCCGTCCGGGGCGGCCGTTGTATCCTGTGCGAGCACCAAGGCGAGCCCGTAAACCCATGTCAACGTCATGCAGAACCAATGCGATCAGGGCGAGTAAATTGCCACTACCAGCAGCCGGACGCCGGGCCTGCCCCCCTTCAGGCCCGTGCGTCGCCGCCTCAATCGCCGTCTTCGTCGTGATCGCCTTCGGCACCGCCTCCCAGCACCTGGCCCTCAGGCGTAATGTACAGCCCGACCTTCTTGCCGGCCTTGTCCTTGCCTTCGAGCTCGTAGAGCGTGCTGCCGTCCGCCTTTCTGGTCACCAGCTCGGCTTCGCGGATGGACGCGAGCTGCGCACGCGCGGCGTTCATCGCCGCCGCCGGCACTTGGTTGAGCGGAATTTCCTTCTCCGTATGCTCGCCGATAAGGCGGTTCTCGTTCGCCTCATTGTTCTGCTGCGCTGCGAACGCCACGCCGGCAACCGCCAGCACGGCGGCACCGGCGCCGATCATGAGGTTCCGTTTGCTAGCCATGATCCGTTCCACTTTCTTCAGGGTCCAAGGGAGGTGAACGGACGGCGGCCTCGGCCCTTCAAGCCGTCGTCCGACCCGGATTGCCGCAGCGATTGACGATGGCCGCAGCTCCGGAGCCGCAAAGCCTATGCATCCTCGCCGTCGAGCACGCACCTTGTAGATTCACAAGCTACGATGGCTCGGTCCCCACGAGGTCAGACCCTCTTGCGGCGCCCCCGGCCGCAAATAACGAGCGGCTTCAGCGCGGAGATACCAGTGCCTAGGCTGCCTCATCAATTGCATGCGAAAATGCCTATAGCCGAGCTTTCAAAGGTCCGTTCAGCGCGGGCGGCTTGATCCCAGGCCCACATTCGTTGCCCGCCCTTCAACGTGGGCAGCCAGCGATACCCTCTTGACATACCTATACCACGCTATACCCGGACTATGTGATAAGTGTATCCTTGGTTTGGGCCGGGCTACGAATGGTTGAGCCAATCTAAGCAGCGCAAACGAGATACAAGGTGCGAGGTCAGTCATGAAGATTGCTCTCCTCTGGCGCGGGAGCGCGGCCGAATGGGCGGGACGGGTTCACGAAGCTCGCCAATGGCCAATCATCCAAGCTCTGCGTTCGATGGGCGCAGTCGCAGAACCGATGCTCTACGAGGACAGCATCGCTGACGCGGTTCGTGATAAATTGCTTTCGGTCGATTTGGTCCTCGTCTGGGTAAATCCTCTCGATCCCTCTGGCGATCGTACGACGCTTGACACCATGCTGCGCGCAGTTGCCGCGCGGGGGATTTCGGTCAGCGCGCATCCCGACGTGATTGCGAAAATCGGCGTCAAGGAAGTCTTGTATGCCACGCGAGAGATGGACTGGGGAAGCGATGTTGATCGCTATGCCGATGCCGAAAGTCTGAGCGCAGGTTTCCCCCGTCGCCTCTCGAGCGGCCCTCGCGTCCTGAAGCCGAACAAGGGAAATGGCGGCCAGAACGTCTGGCGCGTCGAGCTGCTCGCGGTCACGCCACCCCCGCTAAGCCCCGATGCGCTGGTGAGCGTCTTGGAGGCCGGCCTTACGAGCGTACCGAAACACATGACCCTTGGCGCTTTCCTTGATCGCTGGAGACCCTACCTTGAAAAAGGCGGCGTGTTGATTGATCAGGAGTACCACCCTCGTCTGAGCGAAGGCATGACCCGCTGCTACCTTTGCGGATCACAGGTGGTCGGGTTCGGCCACCAGCTTATCACCGCGCTGTTGACGCCTGTCGGCGAAAACAATCAGGCTGCCCTCCCGGCACCAGGACCACGCATCATGTTCAGTCCAGATGCGGACCGTTTCGCCGACTTGCGGGCGATGCTGGAAAACCGATGGATACCCGAATTGCAGCGGTTGCTCGCGATCACGGATGAGGAGCTTCCGCTTCTTTGGGATGCCGATTTCCTCCTGCGCCGCGGCGCGACGGATGCCGCTCGCGAGCACGTGCTCTGCGAGATCAACGCCAGCTCGGTAGCCCCATTTCCGGAGAGCGCCGTGCTGCCCCTTGCCGCCGCTGCGATCGGCCGCGCCGCTGGTGCTGCGCGCAGGCGAGGCACGCGTGACGCACCGCGATAATGTTTGAAGGAGAGGTCAAAGCGATGACGTTTGTCGATTACAATGGGTCGGCCCAGCGACGTGCAACTGCAATAGGTTCAGTCTTGGTGGCGCTCTGCGCACTGACCGGGTGCGGCAGTCCGGGCGATGTAGCGAACACGACGCAGGAGGATCAGTCGATCTCTCGCGACTTAGCCGAGTTGAACACAGTCGAAGATCCTCTGCTTCAGGGCAACGATATCGTTCTGCACGAATACGGCGACGATCGTGCCGCCCCCGTTGCTGCGCCAGTCCAAACCCTAGCTCCTACGAAGGCGGCGCCGAAGATGTTGTCGGGGGCGGCCATTCGGCGGGCTGTCGTTGGACATGAACTCACGGACGGCGCGCACTGGGGGTGGAAGTTCAAGCCCAATGGGCGCTTGATCGCTGAGGAAAACGGCGAACAATCGTCACAGCGCTGGCGCATCCAAGGCGACAAGCTCTGCATCAACGCGGGATACGGGGAACTCTGCTATCGCGCGAGTCGTGACGGACGCTGGCTGCAGCTATGGCGGGACGGCGTTGTTGATATCGAAGCCGAACTGATCTGAGGTAACCCAGCACAAGTTACCTATCGGGCGTCCGTCGTTCCCGAGCACGCCTGACCACGCTGTGCATTGAGAAACAGCCAATCAACGTTCGTCCAATTGATCGCATCCATGAACGCTCCAACATAGCTGGCGGCACTGGCGCCAAAGTCGATATGGTAGGAGTGTTCATACATATCGAGTGCGAGCAAGGGTGTGCCCCCTGCAAGCGTGTGACAGTGATCGGGCGCCCATTGATTGATAAGCTTTCCATCTCGTGGGCACCATGTAAGCAGCACCCAGCCCGAACCGCCGCCCAGCGCTTTAGCGATGCTGGCGAACTCACTTCTCCAACGCTCGTAAGAGCCGAATTGTCCTTCTAGGGCGCCGCGTAACACCAAACTGGGCTCACTTTCGACTCCCAGACCATCGAAGAACAGTTCGTGCAATATCATGGAATTAGCTGCAACTAATTGCTCTCGCTTCAGTCCGTTAACGACGTATCCGGGTGTCGTCGCTAAGTCTATTTCGGCAAGCTGCTCGTCGATGAGATTCAGACGTTTGACCGCACCGCTGTAATTATTTTCGTAATGGCTGACGATCAGCCGCTCCGACATGCCTTTCACCTTTTGGGGATCGCAGCCCAGCGGTTTAATTTCATAAGGCATGTCAAGCTCCCTTCCCATCACTTAAGTTTCGTCGCCACGATGTCTGAGGCGTACCCGGTACCTTATCGCATGCCGCTCGCCGGGCTATTTCGAGGCAGGCGCGCCGTCGAGAGCCGTGGATCAGGCACCTTGATCACCGATGCTGTTGTCGCTTTGCCGGCCAGCAATCCTTCTATCTTGCCACAGTGATGATGCAGACGTTACACGATGTTGTCGAAGATAGATACACCTGTGCCGCAAGGGGCTACGAATGGAGGAATTAGGATGAGCCAGGTCGAGCATATTTCGCCGGCACAAGCTGCGGCTCCCTCGACCGAACAAGCGGAGCCTAGCCCTCCTGAGTTGAGCCACTTCGGTCTGTTCTGGCGATTTTTGAAGTTTGGGACCTTCGCCTTCGGGGGGCCCGTCGCGCAGATCGCCATGATTCGCCGCGAGCTGGTCGACGAGGAGCGCTGGATCTCGCGAGATCGCTTCAACAAGCTCCTCGCAGTCATGCAGGTGCTACCCGGGCCCGAGGCTCATGAGTTGTGCGTGCATCTTGGCATGCGCGCTAAGGGGCGGGTAGGCGGGCTGCTCGCCGGCCTCGGCTTCATGCTGCCGGGGTTCGTCTTGATGCTGTTGCTCGCCTGGGTTTACACGCGCCTTCCGATCGCCGGTACCTTTCTTGGTGCAGCGTTCCTTGGTGTCCAGGCAGCCGTCGTCGCGGTCATTGCGCGCGCGGTCCACCGGATCGGTGAGCACATTCTGCTCGATCCCTGGCTATGGGCGGCGGCGATCATCACGGCGCTTGCATCCATCGCCGGAGTGACTTTCTGGATTGTTCTACCAGCTGCGGGTATCGGCTACGCTCTGGCGGTGTCACGACGCTACGTGCTGGCAGGTGGGGTATTGGTTGCGGTCGCGATCGCAGCTGCAGCCGCTTATGCCGGAGCGGGGCCAGACCAAGCCGTGACGACCGTAACGCGAGGCCCCGCGCCAACCACGTTCGCGCTGTTCATCGCTGGGCTGAAAGGCGGACTACTGACGTTCGGAGGCGCCTACACCGCCATTCCGTTCGTCCGCGCCGACACGGTTGGCCGCGGCTGGATGAGCGATGCGCAATTTCTCGATGGGCTAGGATTGTCGGGGATCCTTCCAGCCCCACTTGTCATCTTCGCCACCTTCGTCGGATGGATCTGCGGCGGGTTACCTGGCGCCCTTGCCACCACGGTCGGGATGTTCCTGCCGGCTTTCGGGTTTTCGCTGGTCCTTTACGAGCGCTTGGAAACGATCGTGGAGCATCATCGCCTGCAGCTCGTTCTCACCGGTATCGCGGCAAGTGTCGTAGGATTTATTGTTGTCACGCTCCTAGATTTGGGACGAACCACGGCCGCGAAGACGCCGAACCTCGCGATCAGCGCTCTCATCTTCATCGGAGCACTTGTCCTGCTCTATCGCTGGAAGAGCAAGCTTGCGACCCCAGTCGCGCTCGCTATCGGGGCCGGGATCGGTCTTGTAGGCCTTCAGTAGCGCATCGATCGTCGGCGACTGCAAGCTCTGGGATTCAATGGCTCCCAAATTCCGGTCGAAGAAACAGGCCACGACGGTCGACGGCCATCAATATGACGCGTTTCCCGAGATCAACTGGCTATACGCCCGAGTAACCAACTGGCTGGAGGGCTCATTCAAGTCCCTCCAGCCAGACGATGTCGCAACAAAGGGGGAGTGGAACACGGAAAACACTTCGCCCTGACAAAGAAGGTGGTCGCTCAGCCTACCGGTCAGACGAGTACAATAGTTCTCTCATCGTGAACCTAGGCTGATCATAGCGGAAAGCGCGACACCACCGCAGAGAGCGTGGTGATAGTTGTTGACGACAGCGGGTCGGTTTCTAGCCGATCAAGAAGGTTCTTCGGCCCGACGGTGCGGGCCGTGGGGCTCCGGGGAATAATGCGCAGAGCAGCAATCGTGCCGCCCATCGGCAGCTCCTTGGCAACGCGATCGACCTTCGTACTCAGTGAACTATTGCCCTTGCTAACGATTTGCATTAGCAGGGTTAGAAAAGCTGGAGATAATCGTGCCCGTAGTAGCCGCCATGTTGCTCGCTGCGTCTGATGCTGTTGCTCGTGCCACGCCTGCGCTCGAAACACAGACAGTGGACGAAATTGTCGTTACCGCGGATCGACGCGGCGGCTTCGGCGCTGATCTGGTTCAAGTCGGCACGTTTCGCGGCGCACGGCTGATCGACGTCCCTCTGACGGTCAATGTGGTGCCGCGTGAGCTGCTCCGCGCCCAGGCGGCGCAAAGCGTCTATGATGCGCTCCGCAACACCGCGGGCGTCAGCCGCGCGCAGCTCAACGGGGCGACCTACGACAATGTCGCGATCCGCGGCATCCTGGTCGAGAACCGGACCAGCTACCGGCTGAACGGCATGCTGCCCGTCATCAACCTCGTCGACCTGCCGGTGGAGAACAAGGACCGCGTCGAGGTGCTGAAGGGCGTGGGCGCGCTCTACTACGGCTTCGCGCCGCCCTCGGGCATCGTCAACCTCGTCACCAAGCGCGCCGACCGCGATGTGACGGAGGCGACGTTGCAGGTGAACGAATATGCCGGGACCAATGCCGCGATCGACCTCGGCCGGCGCTTCGGCGACCGGGCGGGCCTGCGCTTCAACGGTGCGGCGGGGATCGTGGAGACGGGGATCGACCGCTTCTCCGGCGAGCGCTTCGTGGCGGCGCTGGCGGGCGACCTCGCGCCCACCGACCGGCTCAAGCTCGCCTTCGACGTGGAGCATGTGTCCAAGGACGTGACGGAGCCCGCCGCGCTCCAGCTGCTCCCGGCCGCGCAGGGGCGCGTGCCGGCGATCCCCGATCCGCGGACGAACTTCGGCGGGGAGAATCTTCGCTACGCCGCACACGCCACCAACTGGCTCGGCCGCGCCGATTGGCGGGCGTTCGACAGCCTGGTGCTGACCGCGGAATATGGCGAGGCGCGCACCGAGCGCGACCGCGATTTCGCCCAGCTGGAGAGCTATGGCGGCGCGAACGGGCAGGGGGTGCTTCGCATCTTTCCCACGCGCGACCAGCGCTACCGCAACCGGAACGCCCGCGCCGAGCTCGCCGCCGCCTTCTCGACCGGTCCGGTGCGACACAACCTCGTCGCCGGAGTGACGAGCAACTGGCGCTTCCAGAACGGTCGTAACGGCGCGTCCTTCACGGTCGCCCAGAGCTTCCTTGCACCGCGCGACGTGCAGCCGGTGGAGCCCACCCGCTTCACCGCCGCCCCGCTCCACATCCGCGACCTCGGTTACTACGTGACCGATCGGATGAGCTCGGGGCCGGTGGACCTGCTCGCAGGGCTGCGCCGATCCGAATATCGCAGCCGCGCCACTTCGGCGACCGGCATCACCACCCGGTTCGAGTTGTCGAAATGGACGCCGTCAGTTGGCCTGATCGTCAAGCCGACCGGGAAGCTGTCGCTTTACGTCACCTATATCGAAGGGCTGGAGGAGGGCGGCACCGCGCCGTCCAACGTCGTCAACGCCTTCGAGGTGCTGCCTCCCGCTGTCACTCGCCAATACGAGGCGGGCATCAAGGGCGAGCTGTTCCGCCGCGTCGTGCTCCAGCTGGCGGGGTTCCGCATCGAGCGGCGCTTTGCCTTCACCGACCTGACGGACAATGTCTTCAAGCTGGCCGGCGACACGCGTTATCAGGGCGTCGAGGCATCACTGTCGGGCGAGGTAACGCGCGCGCTGTCGGTCTACGCATCTGGCCAGTGGCTCGACGCGGAGATCCGCCGGTCGAATCAGGCCGCGCTTGTCGGCAACACGCCGGAGAACACGCCGGAATGGACGGCCAGCCTGTTTACCGAATATCGTCCGATCGAGCGGCTAGGGTTAGGTGCGGGCGTGTTCCATGTCGGCGCGCGCGCGGTGGACGCCGCCAACACCGCCTCGGTAGACGGCTACACGCTCTTCTCGGCCTCAGCGCGCTACACCTTAGCCGGCGCCACGCCGATGACGCTCCAGCTCAACGCCGACAACCTGTTCGACAAACGCCACTGGTCGGCCGCGGGAAACAACCTGCTCGGTGTCGGCTTGCCGCGTCAGGTCAAGCTGACCGCCCGGATCCCATTGTGACAACTCGCCACTTCCTCGTCCGGCTGCACCTCTGGTTCGGGCTGACGCTCGGGCTGGTCTGGGCGGTGCAGGGTTTGACGGGGGCGGCCCTGGTCTTTCATCGCGAACTGGATCGTTGGGGCGTGAAGATTACGTCGGGCCCGATGGCGCCGGTGGACCGGCTCATTGCTGCCGCCGAACGGCAGGCGGGCACGCCGGTGCGAATGCTTTCCGTCGCTGATTCGAAGGGCGGCATCCTGCAAGCCTCATACAAGGACGCGCACGGATACGATCGCAATGTTCGACTGGATGCCGCGTCGGCAAGAGTCGTGGACGACCGTTCCGGCGCGTCAGGTTGGCGCTGGGTCTACAACTTGCACGAAGAGTTGCTGCTTGGTGATCGCGCTTCGACGTTGGTTGGCCTGACGGGACTGTTCCTCGCCAGTATTGCCGCGACCGGTCTTTGGCTCGGCTGGCCGCGCCGCCGGGGCTCGCTTGCGGCGCTGACGCCATCGCAGTGGCAAGGGCGGCGGCAGAAATTGCGCAGCTGGCATCGCATGTGGGGACTCACCGCCGCAGCCGTGCTCATCATCGTTGCACTGAGTGGCGCGGCCACCGTACTACGTCCGCAGCTATGGTCGCTGTTACAGCGAACGACACCCTTTCGGCCGCCTTACAAGGCAGCCGGCCCGCTCCCAGAGCGTATGGTGACGGCTGGGGATGCCTGGAGTGCCGCACAGCGCGTCTTTCCGGATGGGCGCTTCGTTCGCGTGACGATGCCCGTTGCCGGTTCGCCCGCCTACTATGTCCGCGTGCTCCGACCCGGGGAGATACGCGCGTGGTCTGGCACTAGTAGCGTCGTGGTCGATGCTGGCTCTGGCCGGATCCTCGCGCGACATGACGCTCTAACGGCGCCTTGGCCCAATCGGCTATATGATGCCGTCTTCTCCCTCCATAACGGCGAAGCCGCCGGAGTTGTTGGCCGCCTCCTTGTCTTGCTGGCTGGGCTCGCGTTGCCCGTCCTATATGTCACGGGACTTCTCTCCTGGTGGCGCAGGCGCAAGATCAGGGTTGCCGGTTGAATTTCGTTGTTTGGGAAAGTGGTCGCAACCCGTCCATCAAGCGGGGCCGGCCTGGATGAGGCCGTTTGGTTGCCCTCCGCCGCTGGGCAGATACGGTAATAGAGAGCGGCGGAGGATTGGGCGTAAGTTATATATGTCGGCGACATGCTGTGAATAATTGGATCGAAAATGATGTTACCGAGTCATCGTCAACCCGAAACGTCCACTAATCCTTCTTCACATTAGTCTTGTTGATTGCGACCCGCATCGAACGGGCGAGAACGCGGGCATCGGCATTTGCCCAGAAATGAACGTAAAACAGCCGCGGCTCGTCTTCCAGCATGTGGTTATGGAGAGCCGTAACCTCAATGCCCTGCGAGCGCAGCGTCCGCAGCACCTCAGGAACCTCGCTCGCAATCAGTACGAGGTCGCCGGTGATCGCAGCCTTGCCGCCGCCCGTGGGTTGAAAATTGATTACGTTGGCGACGCCCATGGCCTGCGGGATGGCCATGCCGGCATCGGTCAGGCGTTCTGCCCGCGGAATGCCGAACTGGTAAGTGCCACCGGCAATCTTGCCCTTTGCTCCCATCAGGCGATCCAGAGACGCTAGATCGAGGCCCGGAAGTGTCGTCGCCGGGGCAGACGCTGGCTGCGGCCCGAGCGGAGTGCGGCTCAACGCGAGCGCTGCGCGCAGCCCCTGCGCGAGCTTAACCGGATCGCCGTGTGCCGCGATGTGCATGTACATAGTCGCCGGCGATGAGCGAAGCACGTGATTGTGCAGGGCAGTGATGGTGAAGCCACTCGCGAAGAGGCGAGCCAGAACAGGGTTCACCTCGGCATGCGTCAGAACGAGGTCGCCCATGATCATCACCTCATCGCCCATCGGCTGAAACGCCGCCCAAGAACCGAGCGCGAGGGCAGGTTTGATCGAGACGCCATCGAGGGTGACCGAAAGATCGCTCCGGGGAAACGAGAACCGGTGCACGCCATCTGCAGAGACCGTGCCGGGTCGACCAAGCGCCGCATCGACCTTGCTCCAGTCCGGCTCCGCCATCGCCGCGGTTGGCAGCGCTAGCGCCGCAAGCGCCATCACCGTCAACTTCTTGAACATAATCACTCCTCTATCATCAGTTGACCCGACATGGAAATGCCTCGCGCAATGCGAACGTCACGCCGGCTAGGCGAGGAAGGCTGCCTGTGGTCCGGTTTCTCCGGGCCCATGTAAGGTAGATTCTGCTGAGCTGGCCACGATTATAGCCCCGCCCACATATACCGTTGGCGTTACCGCCTTTCCCGAAAGCCGCAAGTGTATCGGCAACACCCTGGATATACGTATCGCACTGCCCGTCTGCCTTACCAGCCTCGGCTTGGCATCGCGCATAGAATTGATTGCCTGTCTCCCCAACTTGAGCGGCAACAGGTATCGACACCACAGCGTACGTCACGGCCGCCGCGACCGCAATCTCTCGAACCACCTAATGCCTCCTCAGGTCATTCCTATAAAAATACTCGTAGGCGATTTGCCATCACCGCTCACCGACATCCGGTGCTTTAGGGCGCGGTGGACAGGGAGCCATCTATATTGATCGTTAGACACCACAAAGCCCGTCACTCTGCCCTCAATCTCTAGGTCCTAACGCTGATTCGTAGCTTGCCGATCGATCTCGTTGCCATGCTGCGCGTGCGCCGTCTCGGTCAGACTGGTTCCCCCGCGGTCGGCAAGAACGGCCTCGGTAATCGATTTCGGTAGGGGCAGGGGGCGCTCGGTTCGTGATATGATCGGCAGCACGATCAGGAAATGAGTAAAATAGTAGGCGGCCGCGATCTGGCTGACCATGACGTATATCGGCTCCGCCGGTGAGCCGCCGCAGTAGCCCAACACCAGCACATCAACGACCAAAACCCAGAAGGCGATTCGGGCTTTTGGACGGAAATTGTTCGATCTGACCGGAGACGTATCTAGCCAGGGCAAGAAGAAAAGCAACAGGATCGAACCGGCCATCGCCAGCACACCCCAGAGTTTCGCCGGAAGAATGACATCAACCGTAAAGGCACGCAGAATCGCGTAAAAAGGCCAAAAGTACCACTCTGGAACAATCTCGGGGGGCGTCGAGAGCGGGTTAGCTTCGATGTAGTTCTCAGCCGGGACGAAAAGGTTGGGTGAAAAGAAGGTGAGGGCGGCGAACAGCAATAGGAATATACCCACCCCCACAGCGTCCTTGGCGGTATAGTAGGGGTGGAACGGCACGGTATCCTGCTCGCCCTTCACCTCCACGCCTGTCGGGTTGTTTGAACCCGGAATATGCAACGCCCAGATGTGCAGGATGATGACGCCTGCGATCACGAACGGCAACAGATAGTGGAGCGAGAAGAAGCGATTCAGCGCTGCATTATCTGGAGCATAGCCGCCCAGCAGCCACACGCGCAGCGTCTCGCCCACGCCCGGTATTGCGGAGAAAAAGCCGGTGATTACCTGGGCCCCCCAAAAGCTCATCTGCCCCCACGGGAGCACATAGCCCATGAAGGCGGCGGCCATCATCAACATTAAAATCACCACTCCGAGCAGCCAAACCACTTCCCGGGGCGCCTTGTACGACCCGTAGTATAGGCCGCGGAAAAGGTGGATGTAGACAACCGCGAAAAAGAAACTGGCTCCCGCGGCATGGCAATAACGCAAAAGCCACCCTTGGTTGACGTCGCGCATGATGTGTTCGACAGAACCGAAAGCCTGCGCGGCCGAAGGCGTGTAGTGCATCGCCAGAACGACGCCGGTGATGATCTGGATCGCCAGCGCCAGTCCGGCCAGAACTCCGAAATTCCAGAAATAGTTCAGGTTTCGTGGCACGGGGTAACCCGCGCCGACCGCATTATACACCAGCCGCGGCAGGGGCAGCCTTTCATCAATCCAGCGCATCAGTGGCTGCTTGGGCTCATAATGACTGGCCCAGGGAAAGCTCATCGTACGGCTCCTCGCCTTGCGCGACACACGCGGTGACCGCGACCCGGTTTGCAGCGCGATACAACTGCTATATAGTACGGTCAATCGGCGTGTAGGTGTTTCACTAATCGCCACACTGTCCTATGGGGATCTGTGGCTTGACCATTCAAAAGCCTGGCCTTGCCGACTGGACGCGCGCGGTGGTGGAGCTATTGGCTATCGCGGTTGGGGGATGGGCATTCTTCACGACTGAAGAACCAGTCCCGGCCACGCTGTTTTTGGGAGCAGGAGTTCTCGCCGGGGAACTGATAGGCCGAGCGGCTGAAAACTGGGTCAAGCGTCGACAGTCGCGCAGACCACAGCGCTGAGACCGTCGGAGGATGGTGAAAAGCACGGTTTTTGTGCGTAAAGTGGAGTTGCAATGCCCTCACCAGATCCCAACCCTTGGCTCCTCCTAATTCCTCAGCTTCCGGCAAAACCGGCTTATCTGCGGGTCAAGGTGTGGCGCCGGCTTCAGGTAATCGGCGCGGCGCCGCTCAAAAATGCCGTGCATGCGCTGCCTAACCGCGACGACACGCGAGGCTTGTTTGAAGAACTGCATCGGGAGATTCTGGCCAACGACGGTGAAGCCCTGATCCTCGAAGCGCGGCTGGTCGGCGGTCTGGGCGACGCAGCCCTTCGCGGCATGTTTGATGCCGCGCGGGATGCTGACTATGAGGAACTAGCTCGCGAGGCTCGTGTGCTAGCGGCGGGTGACGAGGTCACTCCGGCGGACGTCGGGCGACTGCGGAAACGCCTGGATGACGTAACCGCGATTGATTTCTTCGGCGCACACGGGCGCCAGGTCGCCGAGGCGGCGATCGTCGAGCTCGACCGTCTGTCGCATCAACATCCGGACGTCAGCGGACCTGGCGCGCCGGAATTAACCTCGGCGGAACTCAAAGGGCGCACATGGGTGACGCGCCGGCACGTCCACGTCGACCGTATCGCCTCGGCATGGTTGATCGGTCGCTTCATCGATCCGGCAGCGACGTTCAAATTTGTCGATGGCCGAAACTACGCTCCCGCTCCAGGCGAACTGCGGTTCGATATGTCCGGAGCCGAGTTCACGCACGAAGGAGACAGCTGCACTTTCGAAACTTTGGTGACGCGGTCCGATCTTGAAGCCGATCGCGCGCTGCAGGCGATCGGCGAGATCGTACATGATCTCGACATCGGGGATGCCCGCTACAACCGTCCGGAAACGGCAGGTGTTCAAGCGCTGATTTACGGCATTTGTGCGGGCAATGAGGATGACGAGGACCGCATCGCGAAAGGATCACTGCTGCTCGATGGGCTGTACGCCACCTTCTCGCAGCAACGAAGCGAAGTCTGACCGCGCTCCCGGAGATCCGAGCGGTGGCGTGCGACAAGCAGACCGGCGGAGAGGCCTGGGCCTGAACCAGCATCAACCGTCCATGGCGAGAGGAGAACGAACCGGCGCCATGCGGCTGCTGCTGATAGAGGATGACGCGGAAACCGGCAACGCCGTCGTCGCGGCGTTGCGCGCGCACGGTCACGCCGTCGATTGGGAGACCAACGGACAAGGCGGGCTCGATCGCGCCGCTACCGATGCTTACGCCTTGCTGGTCGTCGATCGCATGCTGCCCGGGATCGATGGACTCTCGCTCGTCGCCGAACTTCGCCAGCGACAAATCGCGGCTCCCGTGCTGATGCTCACCGCGCTCGGCTCGATCGAGCAACGGGTTGAAGGTCTCGAAGGGGGCGCTGACGACTATCTCGTCAAGCCCTTCGCGATCGCCGAGCTCCTGGCGCGCATCGAAGCGTTGCAGCGCCGCGCAGCCGGTCCGCCCAGCATCCTGTCGCTCGGCGATCTGACGCTCGACCGTCTCGCCCGCACGGTGCGGAGAGGCGACACGCCGATCGAGCTGATCCCGCGCGAGTTTCAGCTTCTCGAGCTCCTGATGCTCAACTCGCCCGCCGTGCTCACCCGCCTGATGCTATTGGAAACGGTGTGGAAGTTCCGGTTCGACCCCGGCAGAAACCTTGTCGAGAGCCATATCAGCCGGCTGCGGACCAAGATCGATCGGGGCGGCGATCCGCCCCTGATCCATACCGTGCGTGGAGAAGGCTATGCCGCTTGGAGTGAGTAGCCGGCTGCTGCGCTCGACGTTGGTCCGCGTCGTGGCGCTTAATGCGCTGCTGCTCGTCATCAGCATGGTCGCCGGCGCGCTCGGCGGCTGGCTCGCGACCCGCACGGTCGTCGAGCGACAGGCGCGGAGCCGCGTCGAGCTCGAGACACATGCGATCGCGCTCGAAGCGCAACGGGGAGGCTTGGATCGCGCGCTCGATATGATCCGCATCAGGGCGGAGCGGCCCGGGTCGCCCGAATATTATCTGATCGGGCCGGACGGCCGCAGGCTGATCGGCGACCTTCAAATCGTGCCGAAAGCGGCCGGTTGGCACTTTGTCGAGCAGCCTTCGCCGCAACCAGGCGTAGAGGGCGTGCATCTGCTGTCACTGACGCGGCGCCTTCCGGATGGCTCACTCCTTATCGTTGGGGAGGACATGGAGCGCAGCGACGCCATCCGCGACGCTGTTTTCGGGGCCATCCTGATCGCAGGCGGCATCGCGTTGGCGTTCGGTATCGTTGCCGGCCTCCTCGCCACCCGGCAGACCTTCCGGCAGATGCAGCGAATCAACGCGGCCGTCCGCGCGGTTGAGGGCGGCGATCTCTCGGCGCGGATCGGCGCGCCGGCCAACCCGCGCACCGATCTCGATCAGCTCGCGCTGGCGGTCGACCGGATGCTCGACCGGATTGACACGCTGGTCGCCACGATCCGCCGTGTGTCGGCCGAGGTCGCTCATGACCTACGAACGCCGCTCACGCGCGTGAGGCACGCGATCGAAACGGCGCTCGCGCAGCCTGACGACGAAAAGCGGACCGCGACCTTGGCACAGGCGATGGCCGGGCTGGACGACGCGCTTCGTCTGTTCAGCGCGGTGCTGGATCTTGCCGAGATCGATGCCGGCAAGGCGCGTGCGCGGTTCGAGCCGCTCGACCTGGCGGAGATCGTGGACCGGGTGGTGGATGCCTACCGTGCCGAAATCGAGGCCTCCAGCCGCCACATCTCGGTGAGCTCGGCTCGAGCGGCAGTGGTCGCCGGCGACGCCGATCTGCTGGCGCGCGCTCTCGCCAACCTGATCGAGAACGCGCTCAAATACTCCCGTGACGAAGCTCGGATAGACGTTTCGGTTTCCGAGCAGCCCGGCATGGTGACGATGGCGGTCGCGGACGACGGCCCTGGCGTGTCCGATGGCGAGGTCGCCGAGATGTTGCGCCCGTTCGGGCGCTTGGATCGAGCGCGGCGGGAATCCGGCAACGGTCTCGGCCTCGCGATCGCTGATGCCGTAGCTCGGCTGCACCGCGGAACGCTGGCGTTTGCGAGACTCCAGCCGGGTTTGGCCGTTGAGATCAGATTACCGCGCGAACCGGCGGCGACAGCGGTCGCCGACGCTCGCTTGTCCTGAACCGTTAGAACCTGACGGTTGCGGTAATCCCATACGTCCGCGGGTCCGCAGGTTGCCCGGCCACCAACCCGGTGTTGCCCGACTGCAGCGCGAGCAATTCGTAATAGTCATGGTCGAACAGGTTGCGGACCCAGCCGAAGATGTTGAGCCGGTCGTCGGCAGTGCGAAATCCCAGCCGGACGTTTTCGACTGAATAGCCGTCGACGTCGGTGTAACGAGAGCGCGTCGCATTTGACGAGAACTTGCTGCGCGCCGTGCCGTCAAACCCGAAGTAGGCGTTGCCCGCGGTGCTGACCGGCAGCGTGTATTCGAAGGCGTAGCTGGCCGACCATTTCGAGACGCCGGGAAGCCAGCTGCCCGACGCGTCGCAAAAAGGCGGGCTGAACCCGCCCGGCGTGCCCGGCGCGCTCGGCGTGCCGACGATATTGCCGTTCGCATCGACCGGCAGCACGGTGCCGCCCGACAGTTCCGGCGGGCACGGAGCATCTGGAAACCGTATGTAGCGTGCGTCGGTGAACGCGCCGTTGGCGTAGAGCGAGAACCTGTCGCTGGGCCTGAAGCTGAATTCGGCCTCAGCCCCGCGTGTGCGGACCTTGACCGCGTTGGCGAGATAGGCGAGCACGACACCGCCCGACTGGTTGTTCGTCACCGTCGTCTGGTAGTCCTTGATCTCGGTCCAGAACGCCGAAAGGTTGAGCGTCGCGCGACGATCGAAAAATTGCGACTTCAGGCCGATCTCGAAATGATCGATCTTCTCCGGGCGCACGGTGACGGCGTTCAGCACCGGCGCCCCGTTCGACAGGGGAAGGCCGTTCATGTTGATGCCCGCCGATTTGAACCCGTGCGCAAAGGTGGCATAGCTCATAACCTCACGGGCGACGTCGTAAGACACCGTCAGATCATAGGCCAGGTTCCATGAGTCGAACTTCTCGGCGTAGGATTGCGGCGGCAGGGTATTGCGCTGATCGCTGTTGAGCGTGGTGCTGCCGCTGCCCGTCGTCACAGTCGCGGAATAGGCTCCGTCCTTCTTGTCATAATTCAGGCGCACGCCCGGCAGGATGCGCAGCCGGTCGGAGACTTTCCAGGTCAGCTGCCCGAATATCGCCGCGCTGACGCTCTTGTACCGGATGTCGTTTTCCGAACGCAGCCCGTCGAGGATCGCCGGGTTGCAGGCGTTCGCGGCCGGCGGATTGCATCCGCTCGACCCGGCGGGCACGTTGCCGGGATTGAGCAGCCAGCGGCTCGCTGCCGACCCCTGTTCCTGCGCGCCCTCGGTGCGGAAGCGCTGCCAGAAA
The DNA here is from genome assembly GCA_036252795.1 of Aurantimonas sp. Classification (GTDB taxonomy): domain Bacteria; phylum Pseudomonadota; class Alphaproteobacteria; order Rhizobiales; family Rhizobiaceae; genus Aurantimonas. The sequence goes on from DASYHY010000265.1 coordinate 21,457, forward strand.
TAAAAGCCGCCAGCGACGAAATCGAAACGCTCGCCATCGTAGGCGTAGCGTACCTCCTGGGTGACCTGGCGGTGACGCGACGGGTTGCCCGAGAAGGTCGTGATCGGCAGCCCGGTGAAGTCGCGGTCGCTGGACGGCAGCCAGTTCCACAGCCGCCAGGCGATGATCGAGGTGAGCGTGCCGGATCCCAGCTTCCAATCGGCGATCAACGATATCCCGGCCGAGTCTTGCCCTGCCTTCAACTCCGCGTCGAGGTCGGTGAGACGGTCGAACGCATTGGTGCTGGGCGGCGCATAGTCGAACGCAGCCGCCAGTGCGGCATACTGCCGGTTAAGCGAGCGCTGCGTCGCGCCGGTTCGCACATAGATCTGTGCGCCCGCTTCGGGCCGCTGTCGGCTGTAATCGCCGACCAGGCGTAGATCGAGATCGTCCGACGCGCGCCACAACAGCTGGCCGCGCAGGCTCAGATTGTCGCGCTCGTTGATCCAGCGCCGCGTCGCGACATTGTAGATGGTCCCGCGGCGCGATGTCGTCGAAAACGCGAAGCGGGCGGCCAGGTTTTCGGTCAACGGCCCGGAAACCGCACCCTTCGCCTGACGAAGTTCGAGATTGCCGAGCGATGCCTCGAGATAGGCTTCGGGCGTGAAGCTGGGCTTGCGAATGCCGACGTTGATCGCGCCGGCGGTCGTGTTCTTGCCGTAGAGCGTACCCTGCGGGCCGCGCAGCACCTCGACGCCCGCCACATCGAACAGGTCGGACACGGCCGTCGCGATTCGGCTGTAATAGACCTGGTCGATATAGATCCCGACGCCCTGTTCGAGGCCGTCGTTGGTCAGCCCGAGCGGCGCGCCCAGTCCGCGAATGTTGATCGCCGCATTGCGCGAATTGGTGCCGTAATAGGTGAGCGACGGCTGAAGCTGGACGAGCTGCGAGACATTCTGGCTGCCCGATTTCGCGATCACCGAATCGGTCAGGACCGACACCGCGATCGGCACATCCTGCACCGACTCCTCGCGGCGGCGAGCGGTGACGGTAATGTCATTTCCCGTCTGGTCGGCGGGAGTGGGGGCGTCTGCTACCGACGAGGGTGCGGTCTGCGCTGACACGCACACGGGCGATGCGGCCGAAACAAGCAGCAGTACGCGCAGTGCTGTGTTCACCTTCCGCCTCCCATTCCTGCGTTATTGTCTATTGATTCAGTAGGAATTGGCGAGCAACTTAAACTTGGTGCCTGACAACCTCGACTGACGGGCAACGCTTCAACTGACGGATTGAGAGAGGCGGTGTCATTCAGCGTCTGCCGGTCGTCCTCCGCGCATCGTCGAGCGTCACTTATTCGCTATGTCCGCCTGTCTCGCTACCGGCGCGTTCCGCGATGAGCAGGTCAGCCGTGCCGTATTCGGCGAGGCGACGATCCGCGCTACGCCGCGCCTCGCCGTCACGCTGGGCGGCCGTTACCAGTACGACCGCCAGGACCGCGAAGGCGCGCTCGGCCCCTTCGTGGTCGACTGCCGCCGCAGCTTCGACGCTTTCCTCCCGCGCGTAAGCGTCGCTTAGAGGTCGCGCCGGACGTCCGGGTCGGCGTGCTGGCGTCGCGCGGCTACAACCCCGGCGGCACCACCATCTCCTTCGACACCGGCGCGCAGGACGTCTTCGGGGCGGAGCGGCTGTGGAACTACGAGCTGTTCCTGCGCGGGCGCACCCCGGACGGCCGGCTCTCCTTCAACGCCAACGCCTTTTTCGCCGACTATGAGGACGCGCAGCGCCCGACCACCACGCTCGGCCCCTCCGGGCTCCTCCAGACCGTGTTCGACGATGCGGAGGACGCCCGCGCCTACGGGCTGGAGCTTGAACTCGCCTTCCGGCCTTCGCCCCGCCTGTCGCTCCGCGGGGGCCTGGGCCTGCTAGAGACCGATCTCCGCCGCTTCTCCGTGTCGGCGGCAGGCGTTGAGGGTAACGATTTCCAGCGGTCGCCCGGCCTGACCGGCTTCCTCACCGCGAGCTGGACGCCCGTCGACCGCTTCACCCTTGACGCGCAAGGACGCTATGGCGGCGGCTACTACGGCGACGACGCCAACACCCGCGCCTTCCGCTCGGGCGACCTCGCCACGGTCGACGCAGGCGAGCTATCAGCTCGGCCCCGTCCGGCTTTTCGGCTTCGTCCGCAACCTCTTCGACGGGTTCCAGGTCACGCAGGTCTACTTTCCCGGTTTCGGCACGGTGAACGAGCCGCGACGCTACGGCGCTGGCGTCGAGGCGCGCTTCTGATGCCCGCGCGGCGGCTTCTCGCCCGGCTCCACGCCTGGATCGGGGCCGTCGCCGCGCCGGTCCTCCTCCTCGTCTGCCTGTCGGGCGCGGCGCTCGCCTTTGACGCGGAGCTGTTCCGGGCGCAGCATCCGTTCGTTCGGAGCGTCGACGGGGCCGCCGCCCGGGTCGCGGCGCCGCGCGTCGACGCTTGGCTCGCCGCCGCGAAGAGGGGTTATGGCCGCTCCTTCCAGCCGCTGGGCCTGTTCCTGCCCGACAGCCGCGTGGAGGTCGACACCGCCATGTTCTACGGCCTCCGCTCCGGCGCGGGCGGGCTTGAGGATACCGTGATCCTCGTCGTCGATCCCGCCACGGGCGCGTACCGCGGCGACTTCCTCTTGGACAGCGCCTGGGGCCACCAGCTCATCCACTTCCACCATCAGCTCTTTGCGGGCGAGGTCGGCGCGGCGATCGTCGCTCTGCTCGGCTTGCTGCTCGCCGCCTTTGCCGCGACCGGCCTTTACCTCTGGTGGCCGCGCCGAGGCTCCGCATGGCGCAAGGCGCGCCCGCCGCATTTGTCGGGCCGGCCGCTCGGTCGCTGGTACCGCATCCATGGCTGGATCGGCTTCTGGAGCGCGCTCCCCATCCTGTTCTTCGGCCTGACCGGCACGGCGGCGTCGCACTCCGGCTGGTTCGGCGGCCTGCTCGCGGGCCTGCCCTATGACGTTCCCGCCGCGCTCGCCCCCGCCTTCGCGAGCACCTGCGCCGGCCGCGTCACGACCGACGAGGCCGTCGCCGCCGCGAGCGCCGCATTACCCGGCCAGCGGCTCGCGACGGTCGGACTTCCGGACGGAACCGACCCCTATCGCCTTACCTTCAAGACCGCATCCCCGTTCGACCATGTCGAGGGCGACACGCTCGCCTTCGTCCACGCGACCTGTCCGGGCGTCGTCCGACCCATAGATGCCCGCCAGCACGGTCCGCGCGCGGCCATCGGCCAGGCGATGCTCTCGCTCCACGCCGGCCGTAGTCTCGGCCGGGCGGGCGACCCGCTCGTAGTCTTCGCTGGCCTCGCCGCCGCGGTCCTCGCCGGCTCCGGCCTCTACATTTGGGTCGCCCGCCATCTCACCTGCCGGCGAACAAGGCATTCGGGCAGGACGATGGCCTTTGAGTAGCCCCCTGGCATTCTAGGCGGTCGGAAGTGGCGAACGCTGCGAGGGTTCGGCGAGGTCGTATTAACGCAAAGAGCTCTGCGCGCCGATCAGCGGGTAAGCCGGCCAAAGCGGGTCGTCCGCCGCGACTGCGTTCTTGCTCGCTCGCCGCTGTGCGCTACAGAGTCGGTATTTCGGGCAGGGGGAGGGTGCGCATGAATGCTAAGGATCTGGCCAAGTCGGTCGCGCAGAGCCAGGGCTTGACGGAGGCGGCGGCGAAGAAGGTGGTAGACGCCGTCGTCGAGGCCGTGGCCGAGGCGGCCGCCGCCGGCGACGAGATCAACCTGCCGGGCTTCGGCAAGTTCAAGGTGAAGGATATGCCCGAGCGCGGTGGACGCAACCCGGCCACCGGTGAGGCGATCACGATCGCCGCATCGAAGAAGCTGATGTTCACGCCGGCCAAGGCGCTCAAGGACCGGCTGTAGCCGCAGGTGTCCGGCGGACGGCGCCGCGGGCAGGGTGGTTCCGGCGACCTGAAGGAGAAGCTCGCGCGCGTGCCTTGGGCCTCACGGGGCCGTGTGACGCCGATCTCCCGGCTGGCGCAGTCCATCGTGCCTGTCGGCAACAAGGAAGGCGTGCCGCAGGGCGATCTGTCGTTGCACATCCCGATTCAGGATCCCGCTCACGAGGACTGGGTGCTGGACATCCAGGGGACCGCCTTCCAGGCCGGCCGCGGCAAGCTCCTCACCTGCTGGCACGTCGTCGAGCAGCTCCGCTTTCGAGAGCGCGAGGCGTATATCTGGGCCAACAGCCGGCTGGGCGGGGTAGAGGCGCAGCGTCCGTACCCGTTCGCGGCGGCTCTCAAATACTATGACCCGCGCTTCGAGAATGGTGGCCCCGGCGTGGACGCCGGCGTGCTCATCTGCCCGGCCGTGAGCACCCCCGAATGTCCTTACGACGTGCCCCCTGTGACGTGGGGAGACTCGACAGGGGTAGGGGTGGGCGACCGCGTGCTGATCGGCGGCTTCCCGCTCGGGCGCGACCTGTTCTTCTCAAATCCGACGAACCGGGGCCTCGTGCAGCCCTCATTCTTCGACGGCATCATCAGTGCGGTAGTCCCGGCTCTGCAGCTCGGCGAGACCAGGCTGTTCCAGATCAGCTCGGTCGCGCTCGGCGGGATCAGCGGCGGTGTGGTCTGCGATCCTCGAACCGGCGCGGTGCTCGGCATGGTGACGAGCGGCCTGACGATCGGCGAGGTTGACCTGCCGATCACCTATGCCCTCCCGAGCGAAGTCCTTCAGCCGTTCGTCGACGCGATCAGCTTCGACGTCGGCGACGGCGAGCGCTGGCGATAGTAGGCTGCCGATCTTCGATGTTCCGTCGGGCCGCACCTTGCATTTCCGTCCCCGGAGGCTCACATCACATCCATGGCGACGCACCCTGACTCCGTCACGTCGAAGAACCGGAAACCGGCTGTTCTCGGTCGCAGCGCCGCGACCGGCCGCTTCGTCATGGCCCCGGTCGCGACCAAGAAGGGCACCGTGTCGGACAAGCAGATCACCGCCGCGGTGAAAAGCGTGCTCGCCAAGAAGAAGTAGATTGGCGGCGCCTGCGACGTCGGCCGACGACGTCTTCATCAACTGCCCCTTCGACGACGCGTTCGCGCCCACGTTCCGCGCGCTCATTTTCGCGATCATCGTCTGCGGCTTCCGGCCGCGCTCCGCGCGCGAGCTGGACGATGGCGGGCAGACCCGGATCGACAAGATCCTGAGCCTCATCGAGGAATGCCGCTACGGCGTGCACGATCTATCGCGCACCGAGCTCGACGCCGTCCACAACCTGCCGCGCTTCAACATGCCGCTCGAGTTGGGCCTGTTCCTGGGCGCGAAGCGCTACGGCGGCAAGCACCAGAAAGCCAAGCGCGTGCTGATCCTCGACGTGGAGCAGTACCGCTATCAGCGGTTCATCTCCGATCTCGCCGGCATGGACATTCACGAGCACGGCGGCGCTCCGATGCGAGCGCTGCAGGAAACGCGCGACTGGCTCGCCAACGTGTCGCGCCGCGAGCTGCCGAGCGCCGACCGGGTGCGGTGCGTATACGAGGCGTTCAGAGCCGATTTGCCGGACCTTGCGGCGGCGCTCGAGTTCGATCCCGACCGCATCCCATATGTCGACTTCGAGCGGCTTTTGGCGAGGTGGCTGTTGGAAGCGCCGGCCGCGGTCGGCGGCGCATAGGATCATCTAGCTCGTTACGCTATCAGAACGATAATATATCTTATGTAAAATGAGGTTTTCTCTGAGCGCGCCAATGAGTGAACAGATCGCGACGCCGTTCCCATCAGATTGCACGCTACATGCTTGTGCGGTAGCACCAATTTGAGCGAACAGCGCACTGCTGGCGTGGTCCTGGGCTAAGCCGCATGAACAATCGAGAGACGGAACTCACGTCAATTGCACTGGCGCGTCAAGCGCTGAATGTTTTGGACGATAACGGAAACGGATCAAGCCTGTTTGCCTGCAAGCTGGCGGAAGCGCTGGACCATGCCGAAGCCGATCGTGTCGGCGATCAAGTGCTAACACAGGACGTGAGCGCCGGTGCCAGCGGCTCAGCTCTTTTTAGGGTTGATGCTCATTCTCGTGAGTTGGTCGCTTCGGACGGGTCCCGTCTCGTGATCAACCCTGAAGCTATCGTGCAGGTTCGGGGGGTCGAGGCCACGACCACTGTGTCGCTGGTTGACGGCTCCGAGGTACGGATCAGCGGTGATCTTGCGCAAGTGGCGCCGGCTTTGGGCTTGCCATCTGTCGCCCTATCCCAATCCGTTGATTACGTCTCCGCGAGTACCGCACGTCACCAGTTGCGCAACCTCCTTGCGATCGTCTCCGCGATAACAAATCAAGTTCTCGACGAGGATCGACCCTTGATCGACAAGGCTCGGGATCTCGCCGCGCGGACTGCGATGCTGAGCAGCATCGGCGATCTTCTCCTGCAGCCGCAATCGCATTCTACGGATCTGCAGGTCCTTGTGTCTCGCCTCATGAACGTTGTCGGTGACAAGCGCTGCAAGGTAACTGGTCCATCAGTGCTGGTCGGTCCTGGCGCCGCGGTGACGCTTGGCCTGGCGCTTCACGAGCTGCACGTTCACTCATTCAGGACCGGGGCCTTGAGCAGCAGGAATGGCTACGTCGAGATCAGCTGGAGCGCCAACGATGTCGAGGCGTCTTACTTATGGCTGCAATGGGCCGATCGCGACGGACCGCAGATGAGGGCACCACTTTCAGCTTGGAGCGACCGCTTGCTAAGCGTGGCAACGCCGCGTCGTCTCGGTGGGCAATGCGGGATACAGGAGCTACCGTCCGGCCTCGTCTGGTCCCTCCATGCGCCACTAGAGCGCCTCGCCACCTGAAAGTCTGATTTGTTAGTGGCGTTCCTTCGATGCCTGGCTCGTCTGCTCCAGGAGCGCCTCAACTGCCGCGCTGCTGATCCGCTCCGCTGTCTTGAGCGCTGCGGCAGGCTTGAGGCTCACATTGACTGCGTCCGGACCGCTCACGTCGACGACGCCGTTGTTCGCGGTTGCTGCCGAGGCCTCATCATGGACCTCTTTCATCTCAATTCTCCTTTCCGCAACGATCAACGCTGGCAGGAGCACTCAGGTCCAAGAGCGGCCACGATCGGTCACGTTTGCCTGATTGCGGGGTCTACTCGTTCCCCGTCATCAAGGTTGACGTAAGGGATAGCTCTGGCCGAAGGCGATCTGGAGTAACCACCACAGTGGTCCCCGGACCCGCTGCATCCAGCACGCGGGCGCTAAAGTCGGGATCGACCCCGATCACGTCCGGCCCGAGATCGGGTACGACGGCCCTCCCCGAGCCTGGCAGGTCGAGGCGCAGCCAACGGCCGTCGACCTGCCGCTGGTAAGCGACCGGGCCCGTGACGTTGCCCGTCAACGTCACGGGCGCCGCCCCAATCTCCTTTCCGTCGCGAATGACCCGCACCTCACGATCAGTCGTGCTCACTACGACCGAAAGGGCAGCGGCACCTCTCTTCTCCGCCTTCCAGAGGGTAGGCTCGATCCGATCAGGCAGGAGCGGCGCCGCTTCCGTAGCCGCCATCACCGGCATCGTATCAAGCCGCGTGACGACCACCATCATGCCCAGTCGGCTTTCGGCGAAGAGCAAGCGCGCGAACGCCTCCGGCAGGCGGATGCAGCCGTGGGAGGCCGGATAGCCAGGAAGAGCGCCGCCGTGCAGCGCGATGCCGTCCCAGGTCAGGCGTTGCATGAACGGCATGGGCGCGTTGTTGTACAAGTTGGAGCGGTGGTCCGCTTCCTTCTGCAGGATTGTATAGACGCCCGGCGGTGTCTCGTGCCCGGGCCGACCGGACGACACCGTGGTGATGCCGATCGGTATGCCGTTGCGGTACACCGTCGCTCGCTGCGTCCTGAGGTTCACGACCATGATCATGGGACCGCTGGGTGCAACCTGCGGGGCCCAGAGATACTGGCCCGGTCGAAGCCGCGCCGCAGCTTGCGCCACGGTGCCGGCGGTCAGCGCAGGCGCTTCCGGCACGGACGCGAGCATAAGAAGGAAGGCAATAGACAACATGGAATGGACCATCGACCGAAGCCGGGTCGTGGCCTATCCGTATCTTCCCTCAGTCTACCGCGAAATCACCCCGTGCCGCGTGGGCGATCGCTCAGCGTGAGAGCGCGCCGAGCAGTTCGTGTCGGCGGAGCGGCTTTTCGAGAACAGCATTGAAACCGCTCGCGAGCGCCGCATCCTTCAGCCCGGCGCTGGGGTGTCCGGTGACCAGAACGGCTCGTCCGCACCAGCCACGTCGCTGCAGCGCCCGGAGAACGCCGATCCCATCCCCATCAGGCAGCTGGTAGTCCGCCACCAGCAGGCCTACGGAGGCGAGGTCGTCGCCCGCAACGCTCGCCTGCGCCGTGCCGTAGGCGCGCACGTCATACCCGCGCCAGTGCAGCAGCAGCTGTAACGATCGGCGGACGGCCTGGTCGTCCTCAACGATGACGGCGAGCGCTCGGGGGTTCTGTTCCATCGAGCCACCCTGCCCTCGTTATGGCGACAACGCTCTACGTAGATGTACGAGCTTCCCCTCCGAGGCCGGCCGCGAAGGCAAGCCGAAGCGCCTCGGACAAGCTGTGAACACCGAGCTTGGTCATGAGATTGGCCCGGTGCACCTCGACCGTCCTGGGCGAAATGCCGAGATCGAAGGCGATAGTTTTATTCGGCAGACCATCGGCAAGCCCGCGCAGAACGTCCTGCTCGCGGGGCGTCAGCGCGGCGATGCGCGTGGCAGCCTCCTGCGCCGAGGCAGCGGCCGCATCATGCCGGTCGAAGATCGCGAAACCGGCGGCGAGTGCGCGCAGCAGCGACGCCTTGTCGAACGGCTTTTCCAGAAAGTCGACAGCGCCCGCCTTCATCGCCTGAACGGCGATAGGCACGTCGCCATGTCCGGTCAGGATCACCACCGGCCAGCCGACGCCGCGCTGCGCCATCTGCTGCTGGACCTCAAGCCCGTCGATCTCGGGCATGCGGACGTCGAGCAGCACGCACCCAGGCTCCGCCGCTTTGACCTCCTTGAGGAAGGCTACGCCCGAGGCATGGCTCTGCACGTCGAAGCCCGAGGTGCGGAGCAGAAAGCCGACCGAGCGGCGGACGGCATCCTCATCATCGACAACATGGACGAGCCGGCGCTCGCTCATACCTCGTCCCCTTCCGACGCAGCCGGTAGCGTAAAGTAGAAGGCCGCGCCCTTGTCCGTGCCGGGCTCCGCCCAGATGCGTCCGCCATGCGCCTCCACGATGGTCCGGCAGATGGACAGGCCCAGGCCCATGCCGTCCTGCTTGCTCGACGTGAAGGCCTGAAAGAGCCGTGGTGCGATTGCTGGATCCAACCCCGGGCCTGTGTCCGTGATCCCGATACGCACATGAGCGCCGTCGCGGATCGTGGACGTCGTGATGTCGCTGACCTCGCCGTTGCCCAGCGCCTCCACCGCATTGCGGAGCAGATTGACGAGCACCTGCTGGATCTGGACGCGGTCTGCGAGCACATGACTGGCCGCCGGGTCGAGCGACACGAAACTGCGCACGCCGCGCTCGCGCGCGCCGGTAAGCCCGAGCCGGATCGCATCCTCAATGAGGGACGGTACAGGCTCGATGCGACGCTCGGTCTCGCCGCGGGCTACGAACTCGCGCAGCCGCCGCACGATGCGGCCGGCGCGGAGCGCCTCGTTGGCGGACTCGCCGACCGCCTCGGCCAGAAGCTCTCTGGGCGCATCCTCCGCGTCCAGCAGGTCACGCGCCGCCTCCAGGTAATTGGCGATCGCGGTCAGCGGCTGGTTCAGCTCGTGCGCGAGTGTCGAGGCCATGGTCCCCATCGCGCTCAACCGTGAAACATGGATCAGCTCGCCCTGCAACTCCTTCAACCGCAACTCGGCGCGTTGCTGGTCCGACAGGTCGCGGATGAAGCCGGTGAAGATCCTGCCGTTGGCGCCGTGAGCCTCCCCGACCGACAGCTCCATCGGGAACTCGGTGCCGTCCTTGCGCTGCCCGACGACGATGCGGCCGATGCCGATGATCCGTCGCTCGCCGGTCTCGAGATAATGACCGATGTAGCGATCGTGCCGCGCCCGGTGGTCGCCGGGCATCAGCAGGCTGACGTTGCGGCCGAGGACCTCTGTTTCCCCGTAGCCGAACAGGCGCTCGGCCGCGGCGCTGAACGACTGGATCAGCCCCCGCTCGTCGATCACGACCATGGCGTCCGGCACAGTCGCGAGCACCGAGCGCATATGCGCCTCGCTCTCGGCCAGCATGTGCTCGGCCGCGCGCCGCCCCGTGACGTCGGCGATCATCAGTCCGTAGCCGCGGAGCTTCTGGCCGTCGAACACGGGCGCGACCGTGATATCGGCGAGGAACTCCGAACCGTCCGCACGCTTGCACCAGTCTTCCAGCCGAACAGTGATGCTTGCGCCGGCTTGTGGCCATCGACCGCTCGCCGCTGGCCAGAAGGCGTCGATACTGCGCCCGACCGCTTCGCTCCTCGGCGTGCCGAGCAGCCGCTCCGCTCCCTCGCCCCAATAGGTCAGCGTTCCGTCGGGCGCCGCCAGCAACAGGGCGCGGTCGGTCACGCTCGCAACGAACAGCGCCAGGTCCTCCGCGGTCGCGGCGGGGGTGGTCTCGGCGTTGATCACTGCGTGTTCTCGATCTCGGATTCCAGCCAGCGGATGCGGCCCACGATGGCGACGAAGAAGGCGGTTGACCAGCCCAGCAGGATGATGCCGTTCGCACTTTCGATGGCGCCGAGCACCCGCCATCCCGGCGCAAGGACCACATCGCCATAGCCGACCGTCGTGTAGGACGCGGTCGAGAAGTAGAGGGCCGCTTCAAGAGAGGGCAACGCTCCGACGAACAGATAGAAGCCGGCATAGAGCCAAATCTCTATGCCATGCAGGACAAAGAGGCCGGTCGCCGCGCCCACGATAGCCAGGCCTTCCCATATCAGCCTCGCATCGGCCGGCCGCCGGCGCCGATGCAGGCGCAGCAGCAGCATCAGCGCGGCGATACCCATCAGGTGAACCGCGCACGTGATGGCGACCAGCATGGTGGCCGCGGCAAGTTCAACGAGGAGCTGCATCGGTGACGGTTGTCACGGGCGACAGCGAGATACTGCCGCCCGCGACGTTCTCGTCCTTCCCTGATCCTTTAGCGGTGGTGGACGAGCAGCAGGGGTACCCGGCACCGCTTCAGCATGCCCTGCGTCGCGCCACCGAAGATCGTCTCCATCGTGCGAGCGTGGCCATAAGCGCCCATGACGACCAGGTCATAGTGACCCATTTCGGCTTCGCACCGGAGCGCGACGTCCACCCGGTCGATGCCGATCGGCTCCCTCTTGATCACGGGTTCGATCCCATGCCGCGAGAGGTAGCGGGCCGCATCCTCGATCGGCGTGTCCATCGACTTGTCGTCGGCATAGTAGAGCGTGACGCAGCGGGCGAGCGACAGGAGCGGCATGGCCGCAGTCAGCGCCGCCTCCGCGTCCGGCGAGCCGTCCCAAGCGACGATCGCGCGACCCCGCACATCGAGCTTGCGAGAAGCCGGAGGTACGGCGAGCACGGGTTTGCCGGTGTGCACCAGCAGATCGCCGATCACGTCCCGCATGCGCGGGAGAAGCTTGCCGTCCTCGTCCGTGCTGAGCACGATCAGGTCCGTCATTCGCGCCCGAGCTTCGATCGTCTGCGACAGAAAGCCGGTCGTCTCTGTCCAGTCGAACGGGACGTCCTCGCGCTCGAGCCGCGCCCGCATCCGGACACCGTGAAGGGTCTCGCTCTCCTGCTCCTCGGCGAGCAGAAGGCCGCCGACGCCCATCGCCACATAGTCGCCCATCACCTCGGGGATGATCGTCAGGTCGAGACAGGTGAGATGCCCGCCCACCGCGCGCGCAACGTCGAGAGCCGACTGGTACCGGGCCTCCTGTCCTTCATCGCCGTGGATCAGCAGCAGGATGTTCTTCATGGGTTCCCTCCTCTAGCCTGGATCGATGCTAGGAGGGCGACCGCGGCGCCAATATCCGCAATGTTCCGGATGTCAGGCCGCGCGCTGGCGAAGGCACGCCTCGTCCTCGACGCGGAAATGCTTCACCGACAAGGTGATCAGGCCTCTGGCCTTGAGCTTGCTCAGCTCGCGGCTGACTGTCTCGAGCGAGAGCCCCAGAAGGTCGCCCATCTGCTGTCGGGTGAGGGGAAACGCGACGTTGTCCTCTGGCGATCGTTCCGCAAACTCGACTAGCAGGCTGGCAACCCGCTCACCGGCCGACTTGCGGCCGAGCAACAGCATCCATCGACGCGCCCTGTCGAGCTCGTCCAGGGCGCGCAGCAGCAGTGCATGCTCGACCTCCGGGTGGGTTGCGGCGAACTGCTCGAAGGCCGGTCGCCCCAAAACGCAAAGCCGGGTCTGTCCGAGCGCTGTGACGGAATAGCTGCTCCGTGTACCGAACGGCCTGCCGACCACGTCCCCCATGCCGGCAAGTCCCAGAATCTGCTCGCGTCCATCGGCGAGCGACGCGGTCAGCTTAAGGACTCCGGACACGACGAAGCCGACGAGCAGCGTGTCGTCATCCTCCCAGACCAGCGTCTCGCCGCGCGCGAGCGTGATCGGGCGGGCGAGCCGGTCGAACTCGCGTGCCGCCTCCGGCGAGAAGTTGCTGCAGAGCGAACGGCTGCGGGCAGCGCAGCCCATGCAACGCGATGAGAGTGTCGACTGAGCGGCGGCCAATTGCATCATACTTCCCTTCCCCACCGCCGATAAGGAGCTGCCGCGCCCTCGGGCATAAGGGATTGTACGAAGGTCCCGGGTTGTCGCAGGTCAAATCGAGACCGGGAGATCAGGGACTAGCCGCGGAGCTCACTTCGAGGAGTCTCCCATGCGCGCCTACCTGACCGCCGCCCTGTTCACCGCGGCATTGCTCACTCCCGGCATGGCCGCGGCGCAGACCGCCGCCGGCGACTGGCTGGTGCGCGTCCGCGGCATCGTGGTGTCGCCGACGGAGAGTTCCGGTGAGGTTTCCGGCCTTCCGGGCAGCCGGGTGGGCGTGACCGACAGCGTGATGCCCGAGGTTGATTTCACCTACATGGCGACCGACCACATCGGCGCGGAGCTGATCGTCGCCACGACGAAGCACAAGGCGACGGGGCGAGGCTCAATCGCCGCCATCGATACGGTTGCGAGTACGTGGGTGCTGCCGCCGACGCTGACCCTGCAATACCATCTCGCGCCCA
>DASYHY010000266.1:0-3570 GCA_036252795.1 Aurantimonas sp.
CGGGAGCTGGCCGACCTCGTCATCCGGCTTACCGGTTCCCGATCCTCCATCGTTCATCGCCCCCTGCCGCAGGACGACCCGCAGCGTCGTCGGCCCGACATCGCGCTGGCGGAGGCGCTGCTGGGATGGAAACCGCGGATCGAACTGATCGAGGGACTGGAGCCGACCATCGGTTGGTTCGCCAGTTCCGGAGCCGGCGCAAGGAGCGTGCCCAACGTCACCCGCCTGTCCGGCACAGGCGCCCGTGCACTAGCGGAAACACCGCTTCCCTGATCTTTCAACGGAATGCTCGAAGACCTCGGGACAACTTCGGGAGGAATATCGGCATGAGCAGAGAAATGACGCAGAGGGACATCGAGAGCCGCGTTCAGGCGCTGGCGCCGTGGTTCCACAACATGGATCTGAACGGGATCGAGACCGCGCCGGATCATTTTCTCGGCAACTATCCCGCCTTCAAGTGGAACGGGTTCCGTCATCTCGTTCCCGAGGACCTGAAAGGGCTTCGTGTTCTGGACATCGGGTGCAACGCCGGCTTCTACTCGCTGGAGATGAAGCACCGCGGCGCCGACCTCGTCGTCGGCATCGACTCTGATCCGCGCTATCTGGAGCAGGCCCGATTGGCGGCGGACGTGGCCGGCCTCGACATCGAGTTCGAGCAACTCTCCGTCTACGACGTCGCGCAGCTCGGGCAGAAGTTCGACTTCGTCATCTTCATGGGGGTCTTCTACCATCTGCGCCATCCGCTCCTGGCGCTCGACCTGATCCACGAGCACGTCGCGGGCGGCGACCTCCTCTTCCAGTCGATGCTGCGGGGGCAGCCGCGCGTCAGCCCCGTAAAGGCCGACTACGATTTCGAGAATCCCAAGCCGTTCGAGGACGAGGGTTTCCCGCGAATGGCGTTCATCGAGCACCGCTACGCCGACGATCCGACCAATTGGTGGGTGCCCAACCGGGCAGGAATCGAGGCCATGCTTCGAAGCGCCGGATTCCGGATCGAGTGCGCCAACGACGACGAGGTCTATCTGTGCCGGCGCGTCGAGCGGCCGGCGATGGTCGATGCCCCGCCGCCGATCGCGCCGGCTTTTGTCGCGGGATCCCGCTGAGCGGCATCGGGCCGCTGTCGCTGACTTGGTCGTTCGTGGAGCGTGTCGTTCGAAGCAACAGGGTCCGGGCGAGGGAACGCGCCGGTTCGCCACACCGAGTCAGGCTCTGCGCAGCGTCCCGCGTCAGCCGCCAGTCTCGCGCGCCTCGGCGACGGCCAGTTCCATGCCTTCCAGGACGATGAAGATCAGGCTCGCCGCGAATCCGGCCACCAGCCACGACCACGGCCCTGCGAGCAGGAGGCCGCAGAGATAGGCGGCTCCCATGGCGCAGCCGACGGAGAGCAGGTTGAGCATCCGCCCGAGCAACTTGACCGCATCGGAGCGCTGCGGTTCCTCGCGCAACAGCAGGAGAGTCAGCAGTTCCGCCAGCATAAATGCTGCGACCGCGCCCGCCGCACCGGCGAAGATATCGATGGGACCAGGCGGCGCGATCGTCGCCAGAAGCGCGTAGGTGCCGGTGATGGTGATCGAGAAGGCGTAGGCGGAAGAGTTGTCCATAACGCTCAAGCGCAGGTTCTTGAGCAGCAGTCGCTTGGCCCTCACGTCGCCTCTCCTCAATGAGCCCGGATCGAGCCGCACCCTCGCCACGAGACCGCGTCCTGTCGATGCTGCTGACGCAGGGAGCGCCCGGCTCGCGTCGTCACGGGATTTCGCCATACCGAAGAGCGCGCCCCGGCGACAGCGGCGATCTTCTCGCCAGCTAAGCTATTGCAACGGAACAGCGAATATGCCGGCGCGTTGAGCGAGCATGCCAATGCAATGGCTCCTCAACCGAAAGATTCCGACAATGAAACGCTATCTTGTCAGTACCGCTCTTGCCGCCGCCCTGCTCGTTCCGGGCGCCGCCATGGCACAGACGGCGACGGCGCCGGCCACGCAGCAGATGATGGCCACGACCGCCGCCGAGTTCGTGCCCATGGCCGCTTATTCCAACCGTTTCGAGATCGAATCCAGCGAACTGGCGCTGGAGCGGGCGCAGAGCGCCGGGGTGCGGACCTTCGCCGAACACATGGTGCGGGACCACACGGCAGCCGGCGAGTCGATGATGCAGGCGGTCGCAGCGTCCGGCGCGGATGTCGCCGTGCCTGCCGGCCTCGACGCGCGGCACCAGCAGATGGTCGACCAGCTGCAGGGCCTCAACGCCGACCAGTTCGACGCCGCCTACCTCCAGATGCAGCGCCAGGCGCACGACGAGGCGGTCGCGCTGTTCGAAGGTTATGCCGAGAACGGCGAGACGGGCCCCATCCGCGAGTTCGCCGCGAACACCCTACCGGTCCTGCGCGAGCATCGGCAGATGCTGACGAGCACCGACGGCACGGTGACCAGTTCGACCGGCGCGGCCGCGACCACCACGACGGGCGCGATGTCTTCGGATCAGTCCGGCTCGTCGACGGCCCGCAGCGGCGAGATCGGCGCGGATCCGGCCGAAGCGGCCACGCCGTCCGGCGGCGTGGTTCCAGGCCAGTCGCCCAACTGAGCGTCTTCTGCCCGACGAGTGATGCACGAGACGGGCCGCCCGAGAGGCGGCCCGTTGGCGGCGCCTGCTGCGGCTAGGGCGCCGCGGCGGTGCGAAAACCCGATTTTCCCTCTGTCTGCCCCTCAACAGACTCCGGCAGGTAGCCCATGAACCACCACGAGACCGGACTGCGCTACGGCCCACTCGGCGACGGCTGCGTCCATCTTTGCGTCGACATGCAACGGCTGTTCGCCGAGGAGACGGACTGGCAGATGGCGTGGGCGGATCGCGTGCTCCCGAACATCGCGCGCATCGCCGCGGCGCATCCCGATCGCGACGTCTTCACCCGCTTCATGCCGGTGGACCGCCCTGGCGAGGGCGAAGGGACGTGGCGTCGCTATTACAAGCGCTGGGACAGCATGACCCTGGAGAATCTGGGCGTCGAGATGGCCGACCTCGTGCCGGACCTGCAGCGCTTCGTCCCGCCCGGTACCGTGATCGACAAGCGGGTCTACTCGCCATGGGTCGAACCGGAACTCGACGCGGCGCTGCGCGCGCGCAGCATCGACACGACGATCATCACCGGCGGCGAGACCGACGTCTGCGTCCTCGCAACGGTGCTCGGCGCCGTCGACCGGGGCTATCGCGTCCTGGTGGTGAAGGACGCCCTCTGCAGTTCCTCGGATGAAACGCACGACACGCTCCTCGATCTCTACCGCAGGCGCTACGGGCAGCAGATCGAGACGATCACCACCGATGACTTGCTCGAGGCGTGGTCGAAGGCGGGCGGCTGAATTCGTCCCTGGCCAAGATGCCACAGGGTGGAACAGCAATCTTCATCTGCCGTTACTGCGACAACCGAATGAAAAGGAGAACAGAATGGTCACGACCGTCGGCACCGAAAACACCTTCGAGAAGCTCGTAACCAACCTACTGATCCTGGAGCACGATGCCATCGCGGCCTACGATTCCACGATCGAGAAACTCGAGGATGCCGGAAAGAAGGCGAAG
>DASYHY010000267.1:0-8748 GCA_036252795.1 Aurantimonas sp.
ACCGTGCCGTAGACCCGCAGCCGCGCGACGCCGCCATCGGGATAGATGTGGAGGCGCAGCCAGCGGAACGGCCCGGCGGCGACGGCAGCCGCGAAATTGTGCCCATTGCCCGTCAGCGTCAGGCGCGGCACCAGGACCTGCCAGTCGCTCTCGTCCGGCTCGTCCACCGTGTCGGCCGCCTCGATCATCGCCTCCGGCGGGTAGTTGCCGGTGAAGAACGCAGTGTCGACGTCCACCGCGGCGATCGTTCCGCGCTGGCCGAGGCGCAGCACGGCGTGGTCGTGGCCGGGAGTGCGCTTGCGACGCGATTCCCAGCCGTCCATCCACTTGCCGTGGTCGTCGAAGCGGTCGGGATAGAAGACCGGCGGCTCGGGGGCGATCATCCGGCTCTTGTCGGCGAAGAAATCGTCGGTCGCGGAAACCACCTGGGTGCCGAGCCGCGGATGGGCGAGGTCGACGTAGCGCGCCAGGAGGTCGGCGGTCTCGGGCGAGGCGGGGGCCGTGACGAAGCGTTCAGCGGTCATTCTCTGTCCTTGAAGATCTGCGCGATGCGCAGCTGCGCGATCCGCTCCACCTGCCGGCAGGCGGTCTCGAATTCGGTCTCGGCGTCGTTGTCGATGCGGGTCTCGAAGGCGGCGAGGATATCGCCCTTGCCGAGGCCCTTCACGGCGATGATGAAGGGAAAGCCGAAGCGTTCGACATAGCGGTCGTTGAGGCTGCTGAAGCGGGCGAGTTCCTCCGCCGTCAGCTGGTCGAGGCCGGCGCCCGCCTGTTCGCGCGTCGACTGCTCGGTCAGTTCGCCGGCCAAAGCGAGCCTGCCGGCAAGGTCCGGATGCGCCTTGAGGATGCCGAGCCGTTCGGCCCGGCTGGCCTCGCGGAAGCTCTGGACCATCGCGCCGGCAAGGCCGGCCGGCCGGTCGTGCGCCGGGCCGAGTTCGCGGGCGACGGTGCGCTCGGCGATGAAGGGCGAGTGCTCGAACACGGCGCCGAAGAGCGTGACGAATCCCGTCTGCGAGAGACGCGTCGGCCGAAAGCGCTCCGCGTAGGGGAAGCGCTCGCGCCAGTGGCGGGCGATGTCGATCCGCCGGGCGATCCAGACGTCGTCCTTCGCCGCCACGTAGTCGAGGAAGCGGGCGAGCGCCGCGGCGCGCCCGGGCCGGCCGACCAGCCGGCAGTGCAGGCCGATATTCAGCATCTTCGCCTGGCCGGCCTCGCCCTCGGCGTAGAGCACGTCGAAGGAATCCTTCAGATAGGCGAAGAACTGGTCGCCGGAGTTGAAGCCCTGCGGCGCGGCGAAGCGCATGTCGTTGCTGTCCAGCGTGTAGGGCAGGATCAGCAGCGGCCCGGATCCGGTGTCCTGCCAGTAGGGCAGATCGTCGGCATAGGCATCGGAAGCATAGAGGAAGCCGCCTTCCTCCGCCGCCAGTTCGAGGCTGTGCTCCGAGGAGCGGCCGGTGTACCAGCCGAGCGGCCGCTCACCGGTGACGGCGGTATGGATGGCGATCGCCTCCTGCATGTGCCGGCGTTCGTCGTCGCGCGAGTAGTCGCGATAGTCGATCCATTTCAGACCGTGCGAGGCGATCTCCCAATCCGCCTCGAGCATCGCCGCCACGGCTTCCGGACTGCGCTCCAGGGCGGTGGCGACGCCGTAGACGGTAACGGGCATCCGCCTGTCGGTGAACATGCGCCAGAGCCGCCAGAAGCCGGCTCTGGCGCCGTATTCGTAGATCGACTCCATGTTCATGTGCCGCTGGCCGGGCCAGGGCTGCGCCCCGACGATCTCCGACAGGAAGGCCTCGGAAGCGGCGTCGCCGTGGATGACCGCGTTCTCGCCGCCCTCCTCGTAGTTGATCACGAACTGCACGCAGATCCGGGCATGTCCCGTCCCGCCGGGATTGGGCCATTGCGGATCGGGTGGCGTGCGGCCGTAGCCGGCGAGGTCGCGGGGGTAGCGGGTCATGCGGGGCGGATCATCGAAACGCGTCTTTCATGCTGCCGGCGAAGCGACTGCCGGCGCTTCGCCTAGAGCCGATCGTCAGCCTTGTGGTCGGCCTCGCTGTCCCACTCGGTGAACAGCGTGAACGGGTTCCCGGTCAAGCCCTCGGACGTCTCCATCGATGCCGCACGGCCATCCCTCGCGAGACTTTTGCGTTCTTCGCCGTCCTGCGCTCCGATGCTTCGCGCCGGGAAGGGTCGATCGTCGTCCGTGTCTTCGAGCCGGGCCTGGTGGATTTCATCGCGGTCTCCTGGCCGCAAGGTAAGGAGATTTCCGCATCTCCCGCAAGCCGCATCTGGCCGTCCCGCCTAGCGCCTCCCGCCGACCTCGTCGATGTGCTTGAGCATGTCGGTGGGATCCTCGTACACCCGAAAAGCGCCCGCCCGCTCCAGCTCGTCGGTGCCGTAGCCGCCGCACAGCAGCCCGACGCCGAGGGCCCGGCAGCGCTGCGCGGCCAGCATATCCCAAATCGAATCACCGACGACGATCGATTTCTCGACATGCACGCCCAGGCGCTCGGCTGCGGCGATGAAGAGGTCGGGATCGGGCTTGGCGTATTTGACGAGGTCGCGGGTGATCACCGGGACCTTCTCCGGGTCGAGGCCGAGGCGATCGAGGTTGTAGCGGGCCGTCTCCATCCGGCCGCTGGTGGCGATCGCCCATTTGATGCCGGCATCCGTCAGCGTCGCCAGCAGCTCCACCGCACCGGGAAGCGGACGCACCGTGGCGGCATAACGTCCGTAGGCCTCGGCATGGAGATGGCGCAGCCGCTCGCCGGTCTCCTCGGTGATGGCGGTGCCGGTCTCGCGCAGCAACTGGTTGGTGAACAGCCCGCCGCTCATGCCGATCTTGCGGTGGATCCGCCAAACCGAGAGGTCGATCCCCTCGGTCTGCAGGGCCTCCTGCCATGCCATGACGTGCTGGTAGACGCTGTCGACGAGCGTGCCGTCGAGGTCGAAGAGAAAGGCGGGCTCGCTGCGCATCGTCGTCTCCTGCGGCGCTCGCACCCCAAACACGGCCGGATGCGCAATGCGGGATGATCTGTGGCTGCCCGGGCCGATGACTAGCGGTCGATTGCAGCCGGAACGCTTTACGGCTTCGCACCGGCTGGTGCAGAATACTGACCGGATGGTCAAAACTCTCGATCGGATCCCGGATGGGTGAAGCAGATCAGGCCCGGCTGACGACGCACGTGCTGGACACCAGCCTCGGCAAGCCTGCCGCGGGCATCGCCGTGACGCTGTCTCGCGTCGGCTCGGCGGGAGAGCGAAGCCTCGTCGCCGAAGCCGTGACCAACGACGACGGCCGCTGCGATTCGCCGCTGATGGCCGGAGAAGCCTTCGAGATCGGCACCTACGAGCTGACCTTCGCGGCGGGCGACTATTTCGACGCCCTCGGCGCGGTGCTGCCCGAGCCGAAATTCCTCGGCGAGGTGGTGCTGCGTTTCAGCATCGCCGAGCGCCGCCACTACCACGTGCCGCTGCTGCTTTCGCCCTTCGGCTACACGACCTATCGGGGGAGCTGATGGCGAACCTGCCGCCTTCGCCGGCCGCCGGGCCGATCCGCTTCGTGCTGAACGGGGAGGATCGCGTCGTGGACGGGCTGCTGCCGACGACGACGCTGCTCGACTATCTGCGGCGGAGCGAACGACTGACCGGCACCAAGGAAGGCTGCGCCGAGGGCGATTGCGGTGCCTGCACGGTGATAGTCGCGGAGGCGGACGGCGAGGGCGGGCTGCACCGCCGCTCCGTCAACGCCTGCATCCAGTTCCTGCCGGCGATGAACGGGCGCGCGGTCGAGACGGTGGAGCATCTCGGCCGTGACGGGCTCAACCCGATCCAGGCGGCGATGGTCGAGAAGCATGCAAGCCAGTGCGGCTTCTGCACGCCGGGATTCGCGATGCAGCTGCATGCCGGCTGGCTGAACGGCATGATTACGGACCGCCAGTCGGTCAAGGACGTCGTCGCCGGCAATCTCTGCCGCTGCACCGGCTACGGCCCGATCGTCGAGGCAGGGCTGGCGCTGGCGCAGCTGCCGCCGCCGCAGGACACCGCGGGGGACGCGGCGCTGGCGCAGCGGCTGGCCGCCATCGAGGGCAACGGCGTCTTCTGCTACGAAGCCGATGGAGGCCGGTGGTTTGCCCCGTGCAATGTCGACGACCTGGCGGATCTCTACGCCGCCCATCCGGATGCACTGCTGGTCGCCGGGGCGACCGATGTCGGATTGTGGGTCACCAAGCAGCATCGCAGCCTGCCGCTGGTCATCGATATCAGCCATGTCCGCGACCTGCAGGTGGTCGAGGAAGCCGCGGGCGTCGTCTATTTCGGCGCAGGCGTGACGCACCGCGCCGCGACCGAGACGCTGGCGGGGATCCACCCGGATCTCGGCGAGATGATGCGCCGCTTCGCCGGCGCGCAGATCCGCAACGCCGGGACGATCGGCGGCAATATCGCCAACGGCTCGCCGATCGGCGATCTGGCGCCGTGCCTCATCGCGCTCGACGCGCATCTGCATCTGCGCCGCGGCGAGGAGACCCGCCGTCTGCCGCTGGCGGATTTCTTCCTCGAATACGGCAAGCAGGACCGCCGCGAGGGCGAGTTCGTGGTGGCGGTCGAGGTGCCGCGGCTCGCGGAGGATCAACGCTTCTTCGCGCACAAGATCTCCAAGCGCTTCGACTCCGACATTTCGGCGGTGATGGCCGCGTTCCGGCTGAGCTTCGACGGCGCCGCGATCAGCGACGCGCGCCTCGCCTTTGGCGGCATGGCGGGAACGCCGAAGCGGGCCGCCAGGGCCGAAGCGGCGCTCGTCGGGCGTCGGTTCGACAGGGAAGCGGCCGAGGCGGCGGCTGCCGCGCTGGCGGAGGACTTCACCCCGCTGACCGACATGCGGGCCTCGGCCCGCTACCGTCTGGCGACGGCGCAGAACCTGTTGCGACGCTTCGCGCTTCAGAAAACGGGCGAGATCGGGACGAAGCTCGGCGACATCAGCCCGGAGCCGGGCGGCGTCTCGACCGGAGCCGCAGCGTGATGGACGAGACCCGAATCCAGGATCGCGGCCAGGCGGGAGAACCCGGCACCGGCGCGCTGGACGAACGGCCGCCGGCTCGCACGGCGTCGATCGCCGGAGGGGTCGCGACGCCGCTCACCCATGACAGCGCGGCCCGGCACGTCGCGGGGACCGCCCGCTACATCGACGACGAGCCGGAACTGCCGGGAACGCTGCAGATCCATATCGCCATGTCGGAGAGGGCGCATGCCCGCCTCGTCGACATCGACCTCTCCGCCGTCCGTGCCGCGCCGGGCGTCGCGGCGGTGCTGACCGCCGCCGACATACCAGGGGAGAACGACTACTCGCCGGTGTTCGGCGACGATCCGATCTTCGCCGTGCATACGGCGCAGTATGTCGGGCAGCCGCTCTTCGCAGTGGCTGCCGTGACGGCGTCCGCCGCGCAGGCGGCGGCGAAGCTCGCGGCGATCCGCTACGAGGATCTGCCGGCGGCGGTGACGATCGAGGCGGGCCTGGCGCAGGCCGACGCGGCGGGGGAGGACCTTCTGCCGGCCCACGAGATGCGGGTCGGGGACGCGGCGATGGCGCTGGGTGCCGCACCGCGCCGGCTCTCCGGCCGCATCGAACTCGGCGGGCAGGACCATTTCTATCTCGAGGGCCAGATCGCCTACGCGATTCCCCTGGAGGACGGCGACGTGCTGGTGCGCTCGTCGACGCAGCATCCCTCCGAGGTCCAGCACAACGTCGCCAAGATGCTCGGCGTGCCGGACCACGCGGTCACCGTGGAGGTGCGGCGCATGGGCGGCGGCTTCGGCGGCAAGGAGAGCCAGCCGGCGCTGTTCGCCGCCGTCGCCGCGCTCGCCGCCGTGAAGACGGGGCGCCCGGCGAAGTGCCGGCTCGACCGCGACGACGACATGGTGATGACCGGCAAGCGCCACGAGGTGCGCATCGATTACGATGTCGGTTTCGACGGCGATGGTGCGATCGTCGCTGCCGACATGCGACATCTGGTGCGCTGCGGCTATTCGAAGGATCTGTCCGGTGCGATTGCCGACCGGGCGATGTTCCATGCCGACAACGCCTATCGCCTGCCGGCCGCGCGCATCCATTCGCGCCGGCTGAAGACCCACACCGTGTCGAACACCGCATTCCGCGGCTTCGGCGGGCCGCAGGGCATGGTGGGGATCGAGCGCGCGATGGACCGGATCGCGTTCGCCGCCGGGCTCGACCCGCTCGACGTGCGCAAGCGGAATTTCTATCCGGCCGACGGCAACGGCATCACGCCCTACCATATGAAGGTGACGGATGCGGTGATCGGCGAGATCGTCGAGGAACTGGAGGCGAGTTCCGCCTACCGGTCGCGCCGCGACGGCATCCGGGCGTTCAACGCTGCCAACACGGTGCTGAAGAAGGGGCTGGCGCTGACGCCGGTGAAGTTCGGCATCTCCTTCACCACCAGCCATCTCAACCAGGCGGGGGCGCTGGTCCACGTCTACAAGGACGGCTCGGTGCATCTCAACCACGGCGGCACGGAGATGGGGCAGGGGCTGTTCACCAAGGTTGCCCAGGTCGTCGCCGAAGAATTCCAGATCGACGTGGATAGGGTGAAGATCACCGCGACGACCACGGCCAAGGTGCCGAACACGTCGGCGACGGCGGCCTCGTCGGGCTCGGACCTCAACGGCATGGCGGCGCAGGCGGCCGCCCGCACGATCAAGGACCGGCTGATCGATTTTGCCGTCGCGCGCTACAAGGTGCCGAAGGACCAGGTGGTGTTCGGGCCGAACCGGGTGCGCATCGGAAACGAGGAAAAGCGCTTCCGCGACCTCGTCGGCGAGGCCTATCTCGCCCGGGTCTCGCTATCCTCGACGGGTTTCTACGCGACGCCCGGCATCAGCTACGACCGCGACAGCGCCAGCGGCACGCCGTTCTATTACTTCGCCTATGGCGCGGCCTGCTCGGAAGTCGTCATCGACACGCTCACCGGCGAGTATCGGCTGCTGCGCGCGGACATCCTGCACGACGTCGGCAAGTCGCTGAATCCGGCCATCGATCTCGGCCAGATCGAGGGCGGCTTCATCCAGGGCATGGGCTGGCTGACGACGGAAGAGCTGTGGTGGGACGCGGCCGGCCGGCTGAAGACGCATGCGCCTTCGACCTACAAGATCCCCACCGCCAACGACCGGCCGGACGATCTGCGGATCGCCCTCTGGGAGAAGGGCGAGAACCGCGCCGCGACGATCTATCGGTCCAAGGCGGTCGGCGAGCCGCCTTTGATGCTGGCGATCTCGGTGTTCTCGGCGCTGACCGACGCGGTGATCGCCGCCGGCGAGGGGCGAGCATTTCCCGATCTCGACGCGCCGGCGACGCCGGAGCGGGTCCTCGCCGCGGTCGAGCAGGTCCGGGCAGCCCCGTGACCGTCGCCGAAGCCCTTCGCGCAGCGCTCTCGACGGGCAAGCCGGCGGCCCTCGTGACGATTGTCGAGGCGTACGGCTCGACCCCGCGCGAGGCCGGCGCCGCCATGCTGGTCACGCCGGGCGCGATCGCCGGCACGATCGGCGGCGGCCGGCTGGAGTTCGACGCGATCGAGCGCGCGCGGGCGCTTCTGTCTTCGGGCGAGGACAGCGCCGAGATGGACGTGAAGCTCGGCCCGGGCATCGGCCAGTGCTGCGGCGGCCGGGTGATCCTGTCGATCCGCCGCGCCGACCCGGCGCTGATGGCACGGATGTCCGCCGACGAGGAAGCGGCGCGGCGGTCGTTTCCTGCGGTGCTGATCTTCGGCGCCGGTCATACCGGCCGGGCACTTGCCGCGGCGCTGGCGCCGCTGCCCCTCGACGTGCGGCTGATCGACAGCCGCCCGGATATGCTCAAGGGCCTGCCGCAGACCGTCACGGCGGTGGCTGCCGCGCTGCCGGAGGCGGAGATCGAGGGCGCGCCGCCGGGCGCGGCCTATGTGGTGATGACCCACGCGCATTCGCTGGACTTCATGCTGGCGGCCGCGGCGCTGGAGCGCGGCGATGCCGCCTATGTCGGGATGATCGGATCGGCGACGAAGCGCGAGCGCTTCCGCCGCGAACTGGAAACCGGCGGACGAGGCGCTGCGATCGGCCGGCTGACGCTGCCGATCGGCGGCGCGGCGCTGCGCGACAAGCGGCCGGCGGTGATCGCGGCGCTGGCTGCTGCCGAAATCGTGACCTGCCTGCTTTCCGATCAACAGGAAAAGCTGACCGCTCGCTTTGCAGCGGCCGCGCCGCAATGCAATAGTCCCCCGGTCAGATCAACGGGATGATCCGCTCCGACATGGCGCCGCGCCTCCAGCTTTCCGGCATCACCAAGCGCTTTCCCGGCGTCGTCGCGAACGATTGCGTGTCGTTCGCCGTGAAGCCCGGGGAGATCCACGCGCTGCTCGGCGAGAACGGGGCCGGCAAGTCGACGCTGGTCAAGATCATCTACGGCGTCCAGAAGGCGGACGAGGGCGAGATCGCCTTCGACGGCGAGCCGGTCGTGATCCATTCGCCGCGGGAAGCGCGGGCGCTGGGTATCGGCATGGTGTTCCAGCATTTCTCCCTGTTCGAGGCGATGACGGTGCTCGAGAACATCGCGCTCGGCATGGACGAGCCGCCGCCGCGCCGGGAACTCGAGGCGAAGGTGCGGAGCGTCCTCGACACTTACGGCCTCTCGCTCGACCCGCACCGCCACGTCCACACGCTGTCGGTCGGCGAGCGCCAGCGCATCGAGATCGTGCG
>DASYHY010000268.1:0-3017 GCA_036252795.1 Aurantimonas sp.
CTGCTCGCTCAGCCGCGGCGCGCTGGGCCGATAGCCCTCGCCGGGCGCCGGCACGCGGCCGCCCCAGTTGAGTTGTACGCCGCCCGCGCCGGGAACCGCCGCCGGCGGCACCGGCGCGAAATCCGACTGGGCGAGGGCATCGGGCAGATGGCTCGCCGCCACCAGACCGGCGGCGGCGAGCAGGGCAATGCGCCAGACGCGTTTACGCGGAACCATGCGTTTGGCCTTTCGTCGTCCGCGAAATTCGAGCGGATGGCCAAAACCGTAGGTCGGTTTGGTAAGCGAAGAGTGAATCGCCGCCGCGTCGCCTCGCTCCGGGCATTTGGGCACCCGCCGGATGCGTCGTTCCGGCGCATCCTTTCGTCGCGATGCGGCAGGCAACCGGGCGGCCCGGCAAACGTTCATCGCCGAAGAACAAGCCCGAACGGAGCCCCCCGATGACCTTCCGCCCTCTCGCCCTCACCGCCCTGATCCTCGCCGCCGGGTTCGGCCTTGCCGCCTGCGACGAGCCGGCCGTCGACACCAACCAGGTCGGCAGCGGCGACGGGCCGACCGGGGGCGACGGCTCGTTCAATCCCGCCGTGAGCACCGGCGGCGACGACGACGTCGAAGGCGTGATCCCGGCGGAGCGGGACCCGCAATAAAAGCGGCCGGCGCCGCGCGGCGTTCGCCACGCGCCGCTCCTTCCAAGCTGGCACCCGCCTCTCTATATGCGGGCCATGGCTTCCCGACCCCGACAGACCCGCCCCGCCAAGCCCCTTCCCGACGAGGCGCACTTCGACCCCGGCGCGCCGGCGCGGCGGGGTCCGCTGCAGGACTTCGCCGATGCGTCCGAGCGCCTGCCGGGCGCAGGCTTCGGCGAGGCGCCGCAGGCCGGCTTCGACGGCGGCGAGAGCCTGTCCGGCCCGGTCTCCGGCTGGGCCGATTCCATCGCGAGCGAGGCTGCCGCCGCCGCGAAGCCGCCGAAGCAGGCGAAGCAGGCGAAGGCGCGCGCCGCCGACAGACCGCTGAAATCCTCGCGCGGCACCTCGATGGGCGGCACGAGCGACCCGAAGCGGCGCGCCGCCGCCGGGCTCAACCCGGTCGCCGGCCTCGACGTCAGCCTCGAGGACGCCGGCCGCCTCCCCGAAGGCGGCGTCACCGCGACGGTCGAGGCGCTCACCAGGCTGATCTCCGAGGGCGACCCGCTGCTCAAGGACGGCAAGGTCTGGATCCCGCACCGCCCGGCCCGCCCCGACAAGTCGGAGGGCGGCGTGCCCTTCCGCATCGCCTCCGACTACACGCCGATGGGCGACCAGCCAACCGCCATCGCCGATCTCGTCTCGGGCATTGCGGAGCACGACCAGACCCAGGTCCTGCTCGGCGTCACCGGCTCCGGCAAGACCTTCACCGTCGCCAACGTCATCGAGCGGACCCAGCGCCCGGCGCTGATCCTCGCTCCCAACAAGACGCTGGCGGCGCAGCTCTATGGCGAATTCAAGAACTTCTTCCCCGACAACGCCGTCGAGTACTTCGTCTCCTATTACGACTACTACCAGCCCGAGGCCTACGTGCCGCGCTCGGACACCTATATCGAGAAGGAATCCTCGATCAACGAGCAGATCGACCGGATGCGCCACGCCGCGACCCGGGCGCTGCTGGAGCGCGACGACGTCATCATCGTCGCCTCGGTGTCCTGCATCTACGGTATCGGCTCGGTCGAGACCTACACGGCGATGACCTTCCAGATGGCGGTGGGCGACCGGCTGGATCAGCGCCAGCTCCTCGCCGACCTCGTCGCCCAGCAGTACAAGCGCCGC
Organism: Aurantimonas sp.; assembly: GCA_036252795.1. Lineage (GTDB taxonomy): Bacteria > Pseudomonadota > Alphaproteobacteria > Rhizobiales > Rhizobiaceae > Aurantimonas. The sequence continues at coordinate 1,800 of DASYHY010000268.1, forward strand.
GACATGGATTTCCAGCGCGGCTCGTTCCGGGTCCGGGGCGACACGATCGAGATCTTCCCCGCCCATCTGGAGGACCGCGCCTGGCGCATCTCGATGTTCGGCGACGAGATCGAGCAGATCCAGGAATTCGACCCGCTCACCGGCAACAAGACCGACGACCTCAAGTCGGTGAAGATCTACGCCAACTCGCATTACGTCACGCCCCGCCCGACGCTGAACCAGGCGGTGAAGTCGATCCGCGAGGAGCTGAAGCACCGGCTGGTCGAGCTGGAGAAGGCCGGCCGCCTGCTGGAGGCGCAGCGGCTGGAGCAGCGCACGCGCTTCGACATCGAGATGATCGAGGCCACCGGTTCCTGCCCCGGCATCGAGAACTATTCGCGCTACCTCACCGGCCGCCAGCCCGGCCACCCGCCGCCGACGCTGTTCGAATACCTGCCCGACAACGCCCTGGTCTTCATCGACGAGAGCCACGTCACCGTGCCGCAGATCGGCGCCATGTATCGCGGCGACTTCCGCCGCAAGGCGACGCTCGCCGAATACGGCTTCCGCCTGCCCTCCTGCATGGACAACCGCCCGCTCCGCTTCGAGGAGTGGAACGCCATGCGGCCGCAGACCGTGGCGGTCTCGGCGACGCCTTCTTCGTGGGAGATGGAGGAGGCCGGCGGCGTCTTCGCCGAGCAGGTCATTCGCCCCACCGGCCTGATCGACCCGCCGGTCGAGATCCGCCCCGCCCGCTCCCAGGTCGACGATCTCGTCGGCGAGATCCGCGAGACCGTCGCCAAGGGCTACCGCGTCCTCGCCACCGTGCTGACCAAGCGCATGGCCGAGGACCTCACCGAATATCTGCACGAGCAGGGCATCCGCGTGCGCTACATGCACTCCGACATCGACACGCTGGAGCGCATCGAGATCATCCGCGATCTGCGCCTCGGCGCCTTCGACTGCCTGGTCGGCATCAACCTTCTCCGTGAAGGCCTCGACATCCCCGAATGCGGCCTCGTCGCCATTCTCGATGCCGACAAGGAAGGCTTCCTGCGCTCCGAGACCTCGCTGATCCAGACCATCGGCCGCGCCGCCCGCAACATCGACGGCAAGGTCATCCTCTATGCCGACAACGTCACCGGCTCGATGGAGCGGGCGATCGCCGAGACCGGCCGCCGCCGCGAGAAGCAGGAGGCCTACAACGCCGCCCACGGCATCACCCCGGCCTCGGTGAAG